>NZ_JAERQZ010000001.1:1397763-1747204 GCF_016735515.1 Piscinibacter sp. HJYY11
TGATTGAAGGTCGCGGCTGGCAAGGTGCCTTGATGGTGCTTGGTCTCCTCAACCTGGTGGTTTGTGCGCCGGTGCACCTGCTCATGCTGTCTGGACGAACGTTGTCCGCCGAAGCCACCGGCGGCAAGCGTCCAGTGGACCGCACCGCACTTCAATCGGTGCTCAGAGACTCCAGGTTCTATTGGCTCTGCCTTGCCTTCACCGGCAACGCCTTGGTGTTCTCGGCGATGTCGGTGCACCTGATCTCGCTGCTGCAGGACAAGGGCCTGACGCTCGCTCAGGCGGCCTGGATTGGTGCGCTCATCGGCCCGATGCAGGTGCTCGGGCGGATCATGGAGTACGTGTTCTTGTCGAAGATTCATCCCGCACGGGTGGGCATGCTGGCCATGTGGCTCCTACCGGTGGCGCTCGCGCTCCTCGCGGTGCTGGGCGGCCAGATGGCGGGCCTGGCAGCTTTTGCGCTGCTCTATGGCGCAAGCAACGGCGTGATGACGATTGTGCGTGGTGCGATTCCAGCCGAGCTGTATGGGCGGGAGAACTACGGCACCGTCAACGGTGCGATGGCGACGCCGGTGCTTGTGGCAAAGGCGGCGGGGCCGATCGCCGCTTCGCTGGTCATTGCGGTGTCGACTGGTGGCTCGGGGCTGGTTTGGCTCCTGGCAGCCGTTGCGGCGGCATCGGCAGGACTCTTCACGTTGACGTTGCGCACTCGCTCGCCGGAACGCGCTGACGTCATCGTGAGGGGACGTTCATGACGATTCCCGATGGTCGCTCTTGATACCTTCCCATCCAACTAGTAGAATGGAGGCATGCTCACCGAAGAACTCTCTCCCAAGGCTCAGGAAATCGCCGCGCGCACGCGGGCCCTGCTCACTGCCGGGGGGTACCACAGCTTCAGCTACGCCGACCTCGCAGCAAAGGTCAACATCACCAAGGCCAGCATTCACCACCATTTCCCGAGCAAAGCCCAACTGGTCAAGACCGTGGTGGTGCAGCACCGCGAACAGATGATGCAGGGCCTGGCCCAGCTGGAGAGCCAGCTCGGCGATCCCGTGGCCACGCTCAACGCCTACGTCGACCACTGGGCCGAATGCATCCGCACCAACGCTCCGCCTTTCTGCATCAACGCCATGCTCGCCACCGAGCTACCGACCGTCCCCGAGGAGGTCGCCGTAGAAGTGCGGGCGCATTTCGAGGGCTTGAGCGACTGGCTCGAGTCAGTGCTCACGAAAGGCGCACGCCGCGGGCGCATCCAGCTCAGACAAGACGCAGCGAGCGAGGCACGCTCGCTGATGGCCGTCGTGCACGGCGCGATGCTCGTCGCACGCGCGCTCGGTGACGCCGGGGCCTTCCACACCGTCGTACAGCCCGCACTCCGCGCGCTGGTCAAGTCGTCCTGACCCACCGGTTCCCTTCGTCCGGCACGGAGCGGAAGTCCGCATTTTGCCCACCCACCCAACCAACTAGTAGATTGTTAATCATGCCAAACTCCCTTTCCACGCTAGGCGTCGCCCACACCCTCATCAGCTTGTTGCCCCTCGGCGCCGGGCTGTACGGCTTCGTCCGCTTCGGCCGAATCCACCCCGGCACAACCTCAGGACGCCTCTACTTGGTCGGACTGGCCCTGTCGGTCGTCACCTCGTTCGGACTCTCCAGCACCGGTGGCCTCAACCCCGGGCATCTGCTGGGCGTACTGGCACTGGTGGCCGCCCTGTCGAGCCTGCTCGTGCCGCAACTCGCCTTCCTAGGAAGGCTGCGCCCGTTCCTGGAGACCCTCGGTCCCTCGTTCAGCTTCTTCCTGCTGCTCGTGCCGGGCACTGTTGAAACGCTCAAGCGCCTGCCTGTTGCGCACCCCATTGCCACCGGCCCGGACGATCCGCTCGTGGGCAAGGCTTTGCTGGCGCTGCTGGTGCTCTTCATCGCCGGATTCGTGATGCAGTGCCGTGCGATCCTGTCGAACCGACAACGCGTCGAGTGACCATCCGGGCGTGGCGACTCGTGCGCAACGCCGGCGAGCGCGCAGAGCTCCAGCAAGGGGCCGGCCTGCTCGGGCAAGGGACCGGAGAGCGTGCCCGTTCCCAGCAGGCCGCCTGGCCGCAGGTTGCAGCCGTTGACCGTGTGGTGTGCCGCCAGTTGGGCAATGGTCCAGTACGCGTCCCGCAGCTTGGAGCAGCTGAGGCGATGCGGCGCTTTTCAGGTGCCGGAGGGTTGGAAGGTTGCGCAAATGCCAAACAGCTCCGCCACCGCGCGCAGCACCCCCGCATGACCGGCTGCCAGCAGTGGTTCGCCCAACGCGCGGCCCGACCACCGCACAACGTGCCGGTCGCAGTCCATCGGCCACCTGCACTCACGGTGTGAACGGGCCGACGGAAGAACTGTGGGTGAACCACCGCATGGGGGTTCGTCCGTTCGGAAACATGCAGCGCAGCTCGGTGGCAAGCCGCTTGCGCGCAACTTCTTCAAATTTTGGAAAATGGCAAAGAAAAACGGGTTAGCACTTTCGCGCTAACCCGTCGATTTCGTTGGCGGAGTGGACGGGGCTCGAACCCGCGACCCCCGGCGTGACAGGCCGGTATTCTAACCAACTGAACTACCACTCCAGATGGCTTCTGCATCTCTGCACAAGCGCCATCAAACTTGGCGTCCCCTAGGGGATTCGAACCCCTGTAATCACCGTGAAAGGGTGGTGTCCTAGGCCTCTAGACGAAGGGGACTTAAACCTTCGCAATCTCTTCCGAGATTCTCTTGAACTGTGCGCCACCGTTTGGTTGGTGGAGGTAAGCGGGATCGAACCGCTGACCTCTTGCATGCCATGCAAGCGCTCTCCCAGCTGAGCTATACCCCCGTGGTCTTTTGCAAAACTTCTGCAAACTTCAACGAGTCACACTGTTCAAGCGAGACCGCGATTATAGACAGAAATTCAGACGCCCTGCAAACGCGAAAGAACGGTGTCTTTGGGGAACAGTTCGAGCACTGCATCGAGCGACGGCGTTTGCGCGCGGCCACACACGAGTACGCGCACGGCATGCGCAAGCTGGGGCATTTTCAGGCCGTGGGCGCCCAACGTTTCCTTGATGGCGGCGGCGATGGCGGGCTTGGCCCACTCGGCGTCTTCAAGCTTGCTGCGCAGTGTAGGAATCGCAGGCTTTACAAGGTCGGTCACGTGGGTTGCCAGGTCTTCGGCGCTGGGCGACACCTCGGCGAAATACATCGCCACCCAGCCGGCCAGTTCGACGGTGGTGCTGCAACGGTCCTTGAAGAGCGGCACCGTGCGGGCCACCGCCGCGACCGACGCCTCTATGCCACGGCGCTTCAACTGGTCCACCACGAGCGATGACAGGCGCTGCTCGTCGATCGTCTTGATGTAGTGCGCATTGACCCAGGCGAGCTTGGCGGCGTCCCATTGCGCCGGGCTCTTCGACAGGTGTGAGCCGTCGAACCATGAGATGAACTGCTCACGGGTGAAAAGCTCTTCGTCACCGTGGCTCCAGCCCAGGCGAGCGAGGTAGTTCAGCATCCCTTCGGGCAGGAAACCGTTCTCCTCGTAGGCCGTGACGCTCACGGCGCCCCGGCGCTTCGACAGCTTCTGCCCGTCATCGCCAAGGATCACCGGCACATGGCCGAACCGCGGCAGCGGCGCGCCAAGCGCGTTGAAGATGTTGATCTGCCAGGGTGTGTTGTTGACGTGCTCGTCGCCGCGGAAGACGTGGCTGATCTGCATGTCCCAGTCGTCGACTACCACCGCGAAGTTGTAGGTGGGCACACCATCGGCACGCATGATGATGAGGTCGTCGATCTCGTGGTTAGAGATCGTGATCGGGCCCTTGCAGAGATCGTCCCAGGTGACGGTGCCATCCTTCGGATTGGCGAAGCGGATGACCGGCTGCACACCCGCCGGGGGCGCGGGCAACACCTTGCCGGGCTCCGGGCGCCAGCGACCGTCGTAGTGGGTCTTCTCACCGCGAGCCTTTTGCGCCTCGCGCATCGCATCAAGTTCGGCGGGCGTGGTGTAGCAACGATAGGCTTGGCCCTTCGCGATCATCTGGTCGACGACTTCTCGATAGCGATCGAGCCGCTTCATCTGGTAGACCGGGCCTTCGTCGTACTCGAGGCCGAGCCACTTCATCGAGGCGAGGATCTGGTCGACGGAGTCTTGCGTGGAGCGTGCGACATCGGTGTCTTCGATGCGCAGAACGAACTCGCCGCCATGGTGGCGCGCGTAGGCCCACGAATAGAGGGCGGTGCGGGCCGTGCCGAGATGCAGGAAGCCGGTCGGCGACGGAGCGATGCGGGTGCGAATCTTTTGGGTCATGCGGTGTTCAGGAACGCTCATTGGCGCTTTGCAGGGCGAGCCGTGTGCGGTCGCTGCCCTCTTCCTCTTCGGGTTGTGACGAGCGCTGCGACGCCATGGCGTCGAAGTCGGCACTGGAGACGTCGCCCGTCACGTAGTGGCCATCGAAGCACGAGGCCTCAAAGCCGCTGAGCTTGCCGTTGAGCGCACTCACCACCTTCTTCATCGCGTCCACATCCTGGTAGATCAGCGCGTCGGCACCGATGAATTCGCGGATTTCCTCGATGCTGCGGTTGTGGGCAATCAGCTCTTCCTTCGTCGGCATGTCGATGCCGTACACATTCGGGAAGCGCACCGGCGGCGCGGCCGAGGCCATGTAGACCTTGCGAGCGCCGGCGTCTCGCGCCATCTGCACGATCTCCTTCGACGTCGTCCCCCGGACGATGGAGTCGTCGACCAGCAGCACGTTGCGCCCCTTGAATTCCATTCCGATCGTGTTCAGCTTCTGGCGCACCGACTTCTTGCGCATGCCTTGTCCCGGCATGATGAAGGTGCGGCCCACATAGCGGTTCTTCACGAAACCTTCGCGATAGGGCTTGCCGATCTTCTGCGCGAGCTGCATCGCCGAGGGCCGGCTCGACTCGGGAATCGGAATCACCACGTCGATCTCGTTTGGGCGGATGGTCGAGATCACGCGCTGCGCCAGCGTCTCGCCCATGTTGAGACGGGCCTGGTAGACGGAGATGCCGTCCATCACGGAGTCGGGCCGTGCGAGATAGACGAACTCGAACATGCACGGGTTGAGCGTCGGCGTCTCGGCGCATTGCTTCGCATGCACTTTTCCCTCGAGGTCGATGAAGATGGCCTCGCCCGGTGCCACGTCGCGCGTCACGGTGTGGCCGGTGCCTTCGATGGCGACCGATTCGCTCGCCACCATCACCTCACGGCCGTCAGCCGTCTGGCTTTCACCGAATATCAGCGGGCGGATGCCGTACGGGTCGCGAAACGCCAGCAATCCATGGCCCGCAATCAGCGCGACCACCGCATAGGAGCCCTTGATGCGTTTGTGGACGGCGCTTACCGCCTTGAAGATTTCATCCGGCGACAGCGGCAAGTCACGTGCGGCCAGCTCGAGCTCATGCGCGAGCACGTTGATCAGCACCTCGGTGTCGCTGGTGGTGTTGATGTGACGGCGGTCGATGGCGAAGAGCTCTTCCTTCAGCGCCAACGCGTTGGTGAGGTTGCCGTTGTGCACGAGCACGATGCCGAACGGCGCGTTCACGTAGAACGGCTGCGCCTCTTCTTCGCTGTAGGCATTGCCCGCGGTCGGGTAGCGCACTTGCCCCAAGCCGACCGGGCCCGGCAGCGCGCGCATGTTGCGCGTGCGGAACACGTCGCGCACCATGCCCCGCGCCTTGTGCATGAAGCACTTGGTGCCCTGCATCGTGACGATACCCGCAGCGTCTTGACCGCGGTGCTGCAGCAGCAGCAGCGCGTCGTAGATCAGCTGGTTGACCGGGCTCTTGGAGATGACACCGACGATGCCGCACATGATCAGAAATCCTTGGGAATCACCGCGCTCCGCCTGACGAGGCCGGGGCGCGGTTCGGAAGATAGGTCGAAAGTTGGGATGGAAGCAGCGGACGCAAGCCGTCCAGTGCCGAATGGAGCCACTGTGCCCCTTGCGAGGCTTGCCAGGCAGGCGATTTCGCGAGCGGCGTGACGGTGATCACAGTCGCCGCCGCCAGCAGCAGCACCAGCCCGCGAAGAAGCCCGAAGGCCGCGCCGAGCGCCCGGTCCGGAAGGCTGAGCGGCGACGCTTGGATGAGGAAGCGCAGCAAGCGCGACACGATGGCCCACAACAGCAGCGCCGCGATGAACAGGACCACGAAGCCCACCGCATGGTTGACCGCCGAGCCGGGCTTGCCGACGGGGATGTGCACCGCAACGTCGGCCGCAAACCAGCGGGCCACGAGATACGCCACCAGCCAGCCGACGAGCGACAGCACTTCGAACACGAAGCCACGCACCATCCCGACGATCACCGAGATCGCCAGGATGCCCAGCATGGCGATGTCCACCCATTGCATGGCCTGTGTGGTCAGAGGGTGTAGACCGCCGAGCTGAGGCCGGCCGACTTGATCTTGGTGGAAGCCTTCTCGGCCTCGTCGCGCGACGCGAACGGGCCGACGCGCACGCGGATCCGCTTGCCGGTGGAGGTCTCGACCACCTGGGTGTAGGTCTTGAGGCCAAGCTTCTCGACCTTCTGGCGCGCTTCGCGTGCCGCCGTGACTTCGGCGAAGGCCCCGACCTGCACGATGAAACGTCCATCGGCGGTCGCAGCTGGCTTGGACGCTGCTGGCTTGCCTTCCAGCAACGCCTGCGCACGCGCGCCTTCGGCAGCCGGCTTGGCTTCTGGCTTGGCTTCTGGCTTGGGTTCCGGCTTGGGTGTGGGCTTCGGCTCGGCGGCCGGCTTCGGCTCCACCGGCTTGGGCTCCGGCTTGACTTCAGGCGCAGGCGTGACGGGCACCGCAGAAGCGGCAGCCACTTCGCGGCCCGCTTCCGCAGGGGTCTCGGTGACGACGGCCGAGGGCGGCGTTGCAGCGGGTGCCCTCGGAGCGGGCGTGGTGCGGACTGGCACAGTCGCAGGTGCACCGCCATCCCTGCGGGCGATCTCGATCGGCGTGTCGCCTGGCAGGGGCCTGGGCTGCGTCTCGAAGAGCAAGGGGAAGCCGATCACGCCCGCCGCGACCAGCACCACCGAGCCGACGAGGCGCTGCCGCGCACGGGTGCGGGCTTGTTGCACCGAATCGGCCGACTCGGGCAGACCCACCGGCCTCACGGCAGGATCGCCAGACTTGCGCTTCAGAAATGACAGCAGACCCATGCAGTGCTGGTTCGAAGTGGCTCGAGGACTGTCGAGCTTCGGGGCCCGCAAGGGCCTGACGGATGCAGATCAGCTGAGGTGCTTGGCAGACAACCGAGGCAGGCCATCTTTGAGCACGCCGCCCACGGTGTAGAACGAGCCGAAGGCCACGATTCTATCAGTGGGGTCCGCAGCAGCGACCGCGGCTCGAAGGGCTTCGGACGGGCTTGCATGCATCGACGTGGTGACCGGTCCTGGGCCTTTCAGCTGCAGCGCACGGTGCAGGTCGGCGAGCTGCTGCGCAGGCGCCGCGCGCGGGATCGGCAGGTCACAGAAGTACCAGTGATCCACCAGCGGCGCCATGCGCGTGAGGATGGCCGCCATGTCCTTGTCGGCCATCACACCGAAGACGGCATGGGTGCGAGGGAAGAAGCCCATCTGGTCGAGGTTCTCGAACAGCGCCCCGACGGCATGCGGGTTGTGGGCCACGTCGAGCACCAGCGTCGGCTGGCCAGGCACGATCTGGAAGCGGCCCGGCAACTCGAGCGTGGCCAGGCCGCTGCGAATCGCCTGAGCGTTGATCGGCAGGCGATCCCGCAAGGCTTCAAACGCCGCGATCGCGCCCGATGCATTGAGCAGCTGGTTCGCACCGCGCAGCGCCGGGTACGCCAGGCCGCTGTAGCGACGGCCTCGGCCGGCCCAGCCCCACTGCTGCTTGTCGCCTGCGAAATTGAAATCGACGCCGATCTGCCAGAGGTCTGCGCCGATGCTCTTCGCGTGGTCGCCCACGCTGGCCGGCGGCACCGGGTCACTGAAGATCGCCGGCTTGCCCGGCCGCATGATCGCGGCCTTCTCGCGGCCGATGGCTTCGCGGTCGGGGCCGAGGTACTCCATGTGGTCGAGCGCAATGCTGGTGATGACGGCGCAGTCGGTGTCGATCACGTTGACCGTGTCGAGCCGGCCGCCGAGGCCGACTTCGAGGATCACCAAGTCGAGCTCGGCCATCGACAGCAGCCGGAAGATCGCGAGACTCGTGAACTCGAAATAGGTCAGCGGCATGTCACCGCGTGCCTTCTCCACCGCCTCGAAGTGCGGCAGCAGATCGCCAGCCGACACCATCGACCCGTTGACGCGGCAGCGCTCTTCGAAGTGCACGAAGTGGGGCTTGATGTAGAGGCCCACCTTGTAGCCGGCGTGGAGGCCGATTGACTCGATCATCGTGCAGGTCGAGCCCTTGCCGTTGGTGCCTGCCACGGTGATGACCGGCACCTTGAAATCGAGGTTCAGGCGGCGCTTCATCTCCTCGCTGCGCGCAAGGCCCATGTCGATGTTCTTGGGGTGCAGGCGCTCGCAGTGGTCCAGCCATTCGGCCAGCGTGGTGGGCAGGGTCATGGGATTGAAGGAGGTTTGGAATGCACAAGGGCGGCCGAGGCCGCCCTTGTCGCGTTGAGGCCGTGACGATCAGGCCACCGCGTCCGCGCTTTGCCGCTGCAGCATGGCGATCGATTTCGCGATGACGGTGCGCAGCTCGCGACGGTCGACGATGGCGTCGATGGCACCGGTCTGCATCAGGAACTCGGCGCGCTGGAAACCTTCAGGCAGCTTCTCGCGCACGGTGTCGGCGATCACGCGCGGGCCGGCGAAGCCGATCAGCGCCTTGGGCTCGGCGATCACCATGTCGCCCATGAAGGCGAAGCTGGCCGACACGCCACCCATCGTCGGGTCGCACAGCACGCTGATGAAGGGCAGCTTGCTCTTCGACAGATGCGTGATGGCCGCATTGGTCTTGGCCATCTGCATCAAGCTCAGCAGACCTTCCTGCATGCGGGCGCCGCCGGTGGCGGTGAAGCTGATGAAGGGCACCTTCTGCTCGACGGCCATCTCGACGCCGCGCACGAAGCGCTCACCGACCACCGAGCCCATGGAGCCCCCCATGAAGTCGAACTCGAAGCAGGCTGCGACCACGGGGATGGTGTGCAGCGCGCCGCCCATCACCACGAGGGCATCGGTCTCGCCAGTGGCTTCCATGGCCTGCTTGATGCGATCGGGGTAGCGCTTGCTGTCCTTGAACTTGAGCGCATCGACCGGCACGACCTCCTGGCCGATCTCGTAGCGGCCTTCGCCGTCGAGGAAGGCATTGAGGCGCGCACGTGCACCGATGCGGTGGTGGTGGGCGCACTTGGGGCAGACGTTGAGGTTCTGCTCGAGGTCGTTCTTGTAGAGCACCGTCTCGCAGGACGGGCACTTGATCCACAAGCCTTCGGGGACGGTGCGCCGCTCGGCCGGGTCGGTCTGCTGGATCTTCGGAGGCAGCAGTTTTTCAAGCCAACTCATGCGGGAACTCCTTTCAGGGAATCGAGGGCCGCGCGGATCTCGGCGATGAACGCCGCGCCGGCGGAAGCGACATTGTCGCGCGTTTGGGTTTCGAGCAGGCTCACGATGCGGGCGCCAATCACGACGGCATCCGAAACTGCGCCAACAGCCTTGGCCGTCTCGGCATTCCGTATGCCGAAACCGACACCGACCGGCACCTTCACGTGGGCGCGGATGCGCGGCAGGTTGTCGGCCACCGACTGGGTGTCGATCGCGCCGGAGCCCGTCACGCCCTTGAGCGACACGTAGTAGACGAAGCCGGTGGCGACCCGGGCGACGTCCTTGATGCGCTGGTCGGTGGAGGTGGGCGCCAGCAGGAAGATCGGGTCGAGGTCTGCCGCTCGCATCTGCGTGGCAAAGGCCTCGCATTCTTCGGGCGGGTAGTCCACGACCAGCACGCCGTCGACACCGGCCGACTTGGCGTCGCGCACGAATGCCCCCTCGCCCGCGCGCTGGTCGTAGCGCTCGATCGGGTTGGCATAGCCCATCAGCACGATGGGCGTGGTGTCGTTGCTGCGGCGGAACTGGCGCACGAACTCGAGCACCTGCGGCATGCCGATGCCCTTGGCCAAGGCGCGCTCGCCGGCGGCCTGGATCACGGGGCCATCGGCCATCGGGTCAGAGAAGGGCACGCCGAACTCGATCACGTCGGCGCCGGCCTTCGCCATCGCCAGCATGACCTCGACCGTTGCGTCGGGGTACGGATCGCCGGCCATCACGTAAGGAATCAGCGCCTTGCGGCCTTGCGCCTTAAGCGCTGCGAACACGGCCTGGATGCGGCTCATCACCTGGCCCCCTTCACCGTGCGGCCGGCCTGCGAGGGGCGGTCGAAGTATTCGGCGCCGGAGAGGTCGGCCACGGTGCCGATGTCCTTGTCGCCACGCCCGGAGAGGTTGACGAGGAGGTGCTGGTCGGGCTTCATCGTCGGGGCCATCTTGATGGCTTGCGCAACGGCATGCGAAGACTCGAGCGCCGGGATGATGCCCTCGGTGCGGCACAGGCGGTGGAAGGCGGCGAGCGCCTCGTCGTCGGTGATGCCGACGTATTCGGCGCGACCGATGTCCTTCAGGTACGCGTGCTCGGGGCCGACGCCGGGGTAGTCGAGGCCGGCCGAGATGGAATGCGTCTCGGTGATCTGGCCGTTGTCGTCCTGCAGCAGGTAGGTGCGGTTGCCGTGCAGCACGCCGGGCGAGCCCTTGCTGAGGCTGGCCGAGTGCTTGCCCGATTCGAGCCCCTGCCCTGCGGCTTCAACGCCGATCAGGCGCGTCTTCTCGTGCTGGATGTACGGGTAGAAGATGCCCATCGCGTTCGAGCCCCCGCCCACCGCGGCGATCACCGCATCGGGCTGGCGGCCGATCTGCTCGGGCATCTGCAGCAGGCACTCGTCACCAATGACGCGCTGGAAGTCGCGCACCATCGCCGGATACGGGTGCGGGCCGGCCACGGTGCCGATGATGTAGAAGGTGTTCTCGATGTGCGTGACCCAGTCGCGCATCGCTTCATTGAGCGCGTCCTTCAGCGTCTTGGAGCCGCTCTCCACCGGCACCACCCGCGCGCCCAGCAAGTGCATGCGGTAGACGTTCGGCGACTGGCGCTTCACGTCTTCGCTGCCCATGTAGACCACGCACTCCATGCCGTAGCGGGCACAGACGGTGGCCGTGGCCACACCGTGCTGCCCGGCGCCGGTTTCAGCGATCACACGCGGCTTGCCCATGCGCTTGGCGAGAAGCGCCTGGCCGATGGTGTTGTTCACCTTGTGCGCGCCGGTGTGGTTCAGGTCTTCGCGCTTCAGGTGGATCTGCGCGCCGCCCAGCTCGCGGCTCAGGCGGGCCGCGTGGTAGACAGGGCTCGGACGGCCGACGAAATGCTTGAGCTCGTGCTCGAACTCGGCGATGAACGCAGGGTCTTTGCGCGCCGTCTCATAGGCGGCATTGAGCTCGTCGAGGGCGTGGATCAGGGTTTCGGCGACGAAAGTGCCGCCATACGGCCCGAAGTGCCCGCGGGCGTCGGGCTGCTGGTAGTTCAACATGGTTGTCTCGCTTTTCAGGTGGCTGAGTCTGCGATGCGCGCATCCGCGTCGCGGACGGCCTCGCAAAACCGGCGGATGGCTGCGGCATCCTTGATGCCTTTGGCAGCCTCGACGCCGGAACTGACGTCAACGGCCGAGGGCCGTACCTGAAGAATCCCTTGGGTCACATTTCCGGCATGCAACCCACCAGACAAAACGACTGGACGGGGCACGTTTGTGGGAATCTGAGACCAATCGAAGACCTTTCCGCTGCCACCATAACCCTCGACATGCGCGTCGAGCAACAGGCCCTGGGCATGGGGATACTGGTGCGCGAAGTCTAGCAAATCGAACCCTGGCGCCATGCGTGCGGCCCGCAGGAAAGGCCTGCCAGCCTCGCGGCATTGGCCAGGCGTTTCGTCGCCGTGGAACTGGAGCATCGCATCCGGGAGGGCCTCGACCACACCCGCCAGTTCACCGGGCGAAGCATTGACGAGCAACACGACCGGTGTGACGAAGGGAGGCAGCCGACTGGCCAGCGCCGCCGCGCGGTCGACCGTCACATGCCGCGGGCTCTTTGGATACAGCACGAAGCCGACGGCATCGGCGCCGGCTTCGACGGCTGCGTCGAGGTCGGCTTCGCGGGTCAGGCCGCAGATCTTGATTCGGGTGCGGGTGCTCATGCGTGGCTCATGCGTGGGGAAGCCAGTCGATCGCCGGCGTGTGGGCCGGCAGGTCCAGGCTGGCATCGTAGTACGGCCCGACAAAGTAGAGCCCTGCCGCCGCAAAGGTCGGCGCCGCGGCATCGCGCGAGCGTGCCGCCAGCACCTCCCGCATCCAGTCTGCCGGCCGCTGCCCGCTGCCGATCGCGACCAGGCAACCCATCATGTTGCGGACCATGTGGTGGAGGAATGCCGAGCCGTCGAAGTCGAAGCGCCAGTAGGCGCCGTGGCGGGCGATGGTGATGGCGCGCAATTCCTTGACGGGAGATGCCGCCTGGCACTCGGCCGAGCGGAAGCTGCTGAAGTCGTGCTCGCCGAGCAGGACCTGGGCAGCGTCACGCATCGGCTCGGCCTGCAAGGCGCGGAACACCCAACCTGCAGCGCCCTGCTCGATGGCCGGCCGGACGGGTGATTCGAGCAACACATAGGTGTAGCGGCGCCCGCGTGCACTGTTGCGAGCATGAAAGCTGTCGTCGACCTCGCGGCACCACTGCACGGCGATGTCAGGCGGCAGGTAGCGGTTGGTCCCTCGGACCCAGGAGAACGGCTCGCGCTCGACCGGCGCGTCGAGGTGCACGACCTGGTTGAGCCCGTGAACACCCGCATCGGTGCGGCCTGCACACAACGTGCGAATCGGCACGGCCGCGAAATGCGACAGCGCCGATTCAAGATGGTCCTGCACCGTGTTGCCACCGGGCTGGCTCTGCCAGCCCGCGTAGGCCTGACCCCGGTATGCGATTCCCAGGGCCAGCCTCATGTCACGCCTGTGCGCCGCCGATCAGCGGCGCGTACTGCCAATGCGGTCAACCCAGCTCGTTGAGCATGGCCTGGGCGCGGTTCTTCACCGCGCCACTCGACTTGGCCACCACTTCCTGCAGCAGGTCTCGCGCGCCTTCCATGTCGCCGATCTGGCGGAATTCCTCCGCCAGCTCGAGCTTGCGGGCGATCGGATCGGCTCCGTCGTCGACCGGCTCGCCCAGGTCGATGGTGCCGAAGTCGTCGGCTGCAGGCGGCGCGGCCTTGGGTTGGGCGATCGTGCTCTCGTCGCCGAGGTCCAGCGAGATGTTGCCGAGGTCGAAGTCCATGGACTGCGAGACAGGTGCCGGAGCGGGCGCGGGCACCGGCGGCAGGTTGAAGCTCATGGCGTCGAAGGCCGGAGCCGCCACCGGGGTGGGCGGAGGCACGGGCACCGGCTGGGTCCGCTCGTCGAGGCGGACGGCAGGTGCAGGCGCGGCATCGGTTGCACCGCCGAGGTCGAGGTCGAGGTCGAGACCACCGCCGCCGGTGGTGTCAAAGCCGCTGCCCGAGTTGCCGCTGGCGCCGAACTCCGACGGCGACGGCAGCACCGATTGCGGCATCGTGCTCGCACCCAGCAGCTCAGCCGCCGGGCGGCCCTCCCCTTCGACCGTGGCCGGCTTGCCACCCGGCTGGTACAGCGGGTTCTCGGGGTCGATCTGCAGGCCGATTTCCTGCGCCTTCGCCCAGTCTTCGCCCTGGCCGCCGGTCAGGCCATACAGCTGGGTGGCCAGGAGCTCGAAGCCCTTGGTGTCGCGGCGCTTGGCGTAGACCTCCAGCAGCTTGGTCCGGATGGCGAGACGCTCGGGGCTCGCGCGCATCGCTTCCTTGAGGATTTCCTCGGCCTGCAGGTCGCGGCCATAGGCGAGGTACACGTCGGCTTCCGCCACGGGGTCGACATCGCCAATGGCGTCGAGCTGGCTCAGCGAGTAACTCATCGACGACGAGGTGCCGCCGGCATCACGCGTGTCGATGCGCTGGCCACCGCTGGCGCCGAAGAACGAGTCGGGCTGCAGGCGGCTCTCGAGGAACGAGGTTTCGCCACTGTCCTTCTTCGCACGCTTGGTGAAGCGGTAGATGCCGAAGCCTGCTAGCAGCGCGATCAGCGCGGCGCCAGCCGCGAGCACGAGCGGGTTGTCTTCCAGCAGCGAGGCAAACAGGCCCGGCGGCTCGGCCGCTGGGGCGGCTGCGACCGGCGGACGCTGAGCGGGACTTGGCGCTGCGACCATCGGTGCGCTGGCTGCTGCGACGCTCGCAGCCGACGCGGCAGCAACCACGGCCGGTGCAGACGCCACTGCCGGAACAGAGGCCGGCGCAGACGCAGGCGCTGCGGCCACCACGGGAGCCGGCGCCGGAGGCGGCGGGGGCGGCGCCACCGGGGGAGGAGGCGGAGGTGGGGGCGGAGGCGGCGGAGGGGGAGGCGGCGGCGGTGGGGGCGGCGGAGCCACCGGCTTGGCCGGTGCCACAGGCGGTGTCGGCACGGTGACCGGCGGCTTCACCGCAGGCGCTTGTGCCGTCGTCGTCGGAGCCGGCGCAGCGGCCCTGCCACCGGCTGCCGCCGAGGCGCCGGAGAGCTTCTTCAACTCTTCGACGTTCTTCGAGAGCTCGGCCACACGAGCGCTGGCCTCCTTCTTCTCCCGCTCTCTCGACAGACGGTCTTCAGGGGCGGAAGCCCTGCCCGAAGCGGAGCCCTTGCTCAAGGTGAGCTTGTCGGGCGCGGGGGCAGCAGACGCCTTGCGGTCTTCAACCGACGACTCGACCTTGCCACCCGCCTGACGCGACGGCGCGTCGGCCGGCGCCGCGGGCGCCGCAGACGCGAGGCGCTGGCGATAGGTGCCGAAATCGGCGCTTTGCGCCTGGATGAGCTGGCGCGCCTCGGCGGGCGTGATCGCCTTGGCGGAGTCCGCCGACGGCACGCTCAGCACCACGCCCGACTTCAGCCGGTTCATGTTGCTGTTGACGAACGCATCGGGGTTGGCCTGGTACAACGAAGCCAGCATCTGGTCGAGCGAAACGCCGGGGCGCTGGGTGCGGCCGGCGATGCGCGAGAGCGTGTCGCCTGGCTTCACCTTGTATTCATCGGCGCCCACGGCATCACCGGAGGGCGCTGCCGACGGCGCACGCGTGACAGCGGGCTTGCGGGGCTCGGCAGGCTCAGCCGATGGGGCGGCAGCACGCGTCGAGGGGGCCGGCGAGGTGCGGCGGACGGGCTCGGACGAAGGCGCAGAGGCCGGCGCTGCAGGCGCCGGGGTCATCACCGGCGAGGTGGTGGGTGCTGGCGGCACCGGTGCGGCCGCGACGCGCGTCGACGGCGGGTCCATCAGCAAGGTGTATTCGCGGACCAGGCGGCCGGTGGACCAGGTGAGCTCGAGGATCACGTCCACGAAGGGCTCTTGCACCGCGCGGTCGCTCGACAGCACCAGCACCTGACGCCCGTCGGGACGGCGCTGAAGCACGACCTGCGTGCCCGGGAGCACCGAGTTGTAGTCGACGCCAGCGGCGCGGTACGACTCGGGAGGTGCGACGCGGACGTTGAAGTTCGACGCCTCCTCTGGCGTGAGGCTGGTGACCTCGATTTCCGCCTTCAAGGTTTCGCCCAACGACGACTGCACGTTCAGGCGCCCCAGGCCGAGCGCTTGCGCGTTCGAGGCGATGAGGCACATGGCGGCGAATGCCGCTCCGGTCAGAGCGAATCGCCCTGTGTACAGCGAGTTTCTTTTCAAGGCGTCTCCCAATAGGAAGGGGGTGGAACCGAGCGAGCCCCACTGCTTTCGGAGTTGTTGTTGACGCGAGCCACGGGCTTTCTGGGCGCTTTCAACCGGTAAAGGTAGAAATCACAATAACATCAACGAGATACAAAGACAAGCTCATGCTTTGCCTGACGTTCGCCGGCAAAGCCGTTCAAAGGGTTCTGGAGCAGGCCCCTGTGGCGGTTCCACAACGCGGCACAGGAGCCTGGTTTCATCGCGTCACGCGTCGAGCAGGATGCGCAGCATGCGGCGCAGCGGCTCGGCCGCGCCCCACAGCAGCTGGTCACCGATGGTGAAGGCGCCGAGGTATTCCGGGCCCATCGCCAGCTTGCGCACACGCCCGACCGGGATGGTCATCGTGCCGGTCACCGACACCGGCGTCAGGTCGCGCAGGGTGTCTTCTCGGGTGTTGGGCACGAACTTCACCCAGGCGTTGTCGTTGCGGATCATGGCTTCCACGTCCGCCAGCGGCACGTCCTTCTTGAGCTTGAAGGTCAGCGCCTGGCTGTGGCAGCGCATCGCGCCCACGCGCACGCAGAAGCCGTCGACCGGCACCGCGGGCGTGCCGAAGCCTTCGCCCATGCCCATGATCTTGTTGGTCTCGGCCATGCCCTTCCACTCTTCCTTGGACATGCCGTTGCCCAGGTCCTTGTCGATCCAGGGAATCAGGCTGCCACCCAGCGGCACACCGAAATTGGCCGTCTCGGCTTCGGTCAGGCTGCGCTGCTTCGCGATGACCTTGCGGTCGATCTCGAGGATGGCGCTCTTCGGGTCGTCGAGCAGGGCCTTCACCTCGGCGTTGAGCGTGCCGTACTGCGTGAGCAGCTCGCGCATGTGCTGGGCACCACCGCCGGACGCCGCCTGGTAGGTCTGGGTGCTCATCCACTCGACGAGGCCGGCCTTGTACAGCGCGCCCACGCCCATCAGCATGCAGCTCACGGTGCAGTTGCCGCCGATCCAGTTCCTGCCGCCCTTGGCGAGCGCGTTCTTGATCACCGGCATGTTGACCGGGTCGAGGATGATGATCGCATCGTCCTTCATGCGCAGCGTGGAGGCGGCGTCGATCCAGTGGCCGTTCCATCCGGCGGCGCGCAGCTTGGGGAACACCTCGGTGGTGTAGTCGCCGCCCTGGGCGGTGATGATGATGTCGCAGCGCTTGAGCGCGTCGATGTCGAAACCATCCTTCAACGTGGTCTCGTTCTTCGCCTGTGCGGGCGCCTTGCCGCCAACGTTGCTGGTGCTGAAGAACACCGGCTCGATCAGCGCGAAGTCGTTCTCCGCCTGCATGCGGTCCATCAGGACCGAACCCACCATGCCTCGCCAGCCCACCAGGCCGACCAATCTCGTAGCCATCTTGATTCCTATCGTCTGTGAAAGTGTTTGATCTGAAAACGCGGGAGCCCTGATCAGCCCTGCGCTTTCAGATGGGCGACCACAGCGTCGCCCATCTCCTTCGTGCCGACCTTGGTGGTGCCGGCGCTGTAAATATCGGCGGTGCGCAGGCCTTTCGCCAGCACCGCCTGCACGGCGGCCTCGATGCGTTGCGCTGCGGCTTCCTGATTCAAGCTGAAGCGCAGCATCATCGCGGCCGAAAGAATCGTCGCCAGCGGGTTCGCGATGCCCTTGCCCGCGATGTCGGGCGCAGAACCGTGGCTTGGCTCGTACAGGCCCTGGTTCTTCGCATTGAGCGAGGCCGAGGGCAGCATGCCGATCGAGCCGGTGAGCATGGCGGCCTCGTCGCTCAGGATGTCGCCGAACATGTTGCCGGTGACGATCACGTCGAGCCGCTTCGGCTGCTTCACGAGCTGCATCGCGGCGTTGTCGACGTACATGTGCTCCAGCTCCACGTCGGGGTACTGGGCGTGCACCTCGGTCACCACGTCGCGCCAGAACTGGAAGGTCTCGAGCACGTTGGCCTTGTCGACGCTCAGCACCTTCTTGTTGCGCTTGCGGGCTGCCTGGAACGCGACGTGCGCGATGCGCTCGATCTCCGGGCGCGAGTAGCGCATGGTGTCGAAGGCTTCGTCCGCACCCTTGAACGCGCCATCGGGCGACTGGCGGCGGCCGCGCGGCTGGCCGAAGTAGATGTCGCCGGTGAGCTCGCGGATGATGAGGATGTCGAGGCCCGCCACGATCTCGGGCTTGAGCGAGGACGCATGCGTGAGCTCTTCGTAGCAAATCGCCGGGCGGAAGTTGGCGAAGAGCTCCAGGTTCTTACGCAGCCCGAGAATGGCCTGCTCGGGCCGCAGCGGGCGGTCGAGCTTGTCGTACTTCCAGTCGCCGACGGCACCGAACAGCACCGCGTCGGCTTCCTTCGCGAGCTTCAGCGTGTGCTCGGGCAGTGGGTGACCGTGCGCCTCGTAGGCGGCACCGCCAACCTTGGCCTCTTCCATCTCGAACTTGAGGTCGAGGCAGGCGAGCGCCTTCAGGGCCTCGGCCACGATTTCGGTGCCGATGCCGTCGCCGGGCAGGATCGCGATCTTCATGTTGTGGTCGTCAGGGTCAGATGGTCTTGGCGAGCCAAGGCTTGGTCAGCAGGCGTTCGGCCTCGAAGGCCTTGATCTTGTCGGCATGGCGGAGCGTGAGGCCGATGTCGTCGAAGCCATTGATCAGGCAGTACTTGCGGAAGGGCTCGATGTCGAACGGGATCTCCGCGCCATCGGGCTTGGCCACGACCTGGCGCTGCAGGTCGATCGTGAGCTGGTAGCCGACGAAAGCGTTGACCTCGTCGAAGAGCTGGTTGATCGCCGACTCGGGCAGCACGATCGGCAGCAGGCCGTTCTTGAAGCTGTTGTTGAAGAAGATGTCGGCGTAGCTCGGCGCCAGGATGGCGCGGAAGCCGTACTGGTCGAGCGCCCATGGCGCGTGTTCGCGAGAGGAGCCGCAACCGAAATTCTGGCGGGTCAGCAGAATCGAGGCGCCCTGGTAGCGCGGCTGGTTCAGCACGAAGTCGGGGTTGGGCTTGCGCGTCGACGGGTCCTGACCCGGTTCGCCATGATCCAGGTAGCGCCATTCGTCGAACAGGTTCGGACCGAAACCCGACTTCTTGATCGACTTCAGGAACTGCTTCGGGATGATCGCGTCGGTGTCGACGTTCTCGCGGTCGAGCGGTGCGACCAGGCCCTTGTGGAGCTTGAAGGCTTGCATGGTCTTGGTCCTCAGGCGATGCGACGCACGTCGACGAAGTGGCCTTCGATGGCGGCCGCGGCAGCCATCGCCGGGCTCACGAGGTGGGTGCGGCCACCAGCGCCCTGGCGCCCTTCGAAGTTGCGGTTGGAGGTGGACGCACAACGCTCGCCCGGCTCCAGCCGGTCGGCGTTCATCGCGAGGCACATCGAGCAGCCCGGCTCGCGCCACTCGAAGCCGGCGGCGGTGAAGACCTTGTCCAGGCCTTCCTTCTCGGCCTGCTCCTTCACGAGGCCCGAGCCCGGCACGACCAGCGCGAGCTTCACATTCGACGCGATGCGCTTGCCCAGGCGCTTCACCACGGCCGCGGCCTCGCGCATGTCTTCGATGCGCGAGTTGGTGCACGAGCCGATGAAGACCTTGTCGATGCGGATGTCGGTGATCGGCTTGTTCGGCTCCAGCGCCATGTAGGTCAGCGCGCGTTCCATCGCGCCGCGCTTGTTGGCGTCCTTCTCGCGATCGGGATCGGGCACGCGGTCTTCGATCGACAGCACCATCTCGGGCGAGGTGCCCCAGGTGACCTGCGGGCGGATCTCGCTGGCGTCCAGCTCGACCACGCGGTCGAACTTCGCATCGGCGTCGGAATGCAGCGTGCGCCAGTAGGCGATGGCCTGCTCCAGCACCACACCGGTCGGCGAGAACGGCCGGCCCTGCACGTAGCTGATGGTCGTCTCGTCGACCCCGATCAGGCCGGCGCGCGCCCCCGCCTCGATCGCCATGTTGCACACCGTCATGCGGCCTTCCATGCTCAGCGCACGAATGGCCGAGCCGGCGAATTCGATGGTGTAGCCGGTGCCGCCGGCGGTGCCGATCTTGCCGATGATGGCGAGCACGATGTCTTTCGCGCCGCAGCCCTTGGGCAGCGTGCCTTCGACCTTGATCAAGAGGTTCTTGGCCTTGCGCGCCAGCAGCGTCTGCGTGGCCAGCACATGCTCGACTTCGCTGGTGCCGATGCCATGCGCCAGCGCACCGAACGCGCCGTGCGTGGAGGTGTGCGAGTCACCGCAGACGACCGTCATGCCGGGCAGCGTGGCGCCCTGCTCCGGGCCGATCACGTGGACGATGCCCTGGCGCTTGTCGCTCATCTTGAACTGCGTGATGCCGACGCGGTCGCAGTTCTTGTCGAGCGTCTCGACCTGCAGGCGCGAGATCGGGTCGGTGATGCCGTGCGACCGGTCGGTGGTCGGCACGTTGTGGTCGCTGACGGCGAGGTTGGCCGAGATGCGCCAGACCTTGCGATTCGCCAGGTCCAGGCCTTCGAAAGCCTGCGGGCTCGTCACTTCATGGACGAGATGGCGGTCGATGTAGAGGACGGCGGTGCCGTCTTCTTCGGTGTGGACGACGTGCTCGTCCCAGATCTTGTCGTACAGCGTGCGTCCCATGATGGCTCTCTGGCTGGGGAAAACCGCGGAAAAGAGTGAGATTTTAGGCGCCCAGAAGCAAAAACCCCGGCCTGAAGGCCGGGGTCTGCGTGCAAAGCGAGCGCTTTTCCGGCGTTCAGGCGCGTTGCGAAATGGGTTTCACGTCGCGCGCGGTCGCACCGACGAATAGCTGGCGGGGGCGGCCGATCTTGTACTCGGGGTCCGAGATCATCTCGTTCAGCTGGGCAATCCAGCCGACCGTGCGGGCGAGCGCAAAGATCGCGGTGAAGAGGCTCACCGGGATGCCGATCGCGCGCTGCACGATGCCGGAGTAGAAGTCGACGTTCGGGTAGAGCTTGCGGGCGACGAAGTATTCGTCTTCCAGCGCGATCTTCTCGAGCGCCATCGCCAGCTTGAACAGCGGGTCGTTCTGCAGACCGAGCGCGCCCAGCACTTCGTGGCAGGTCTCGCGCATCAGCTTGGCACGCGGGTCGTAGTTCTTGTAGACCCGGTGGCCGAAGCCCATCAGCTTGACGTTGGAGTTCTTGTCCTTCACCTGCTTGATGAACTCGCCGATCTTCTCGACGCCGCCCATCTTCTGCACGTCTTCCAGCATGTTGAGCGCCGCTTCGTTGGCGCCGCCGTGGGCGGGGCCCCAGAGGCAGGCCACGCCGGCCGCGATGGCAGCGAACGGGTTGGTGCCCGACGAGCCGCACAGGCGCACGGTCGAGGTGGAGGCGTTCTGCTCGTGGTCGGCGTGCAGGATGAAGATGCGGTCCATCGCGCGCACCAGCACGTCGTTCGGCTCGTACTCCTCGCACGGGGTGGCGAACATCATGCGCATGAAGTTGCCGGCGTACGAAAGGTCGTTGCGCGGGTAGATGTAGGGCTGGCCGATGCCGTACTTGTAGGCCATGGCCACGAGCGTCGGCATCTTGGCGATCAGGCGGATCGCGGCGATTTCGCGGTGCTGCGGGTTATTGATGTCGGTGCTGTCGTGATAGAAGGCCGACAGGGCCCCCACCAGGCCCGTCATGACCGCCATCGGGTGGGCGTCACGCCGGAAGCCGCGCAGGAAGAACTGCATCTGCTCGTTGACCATCGTGTGGCGGGTGACCGTCTTCACGAAGTCGTCCTTCTGCGTGGCGTTGGGCAACTCGCCCTTCAGCAGCAGGTAGCAAGTCTCGAGGTAGTCGCAGTGGGTGGCCAGCTGCTCGATGGGGTAGCCGCGGTACAGCAGCTCGCCCTTGTCACCGTCGATGTAGGTGATGGCGGACTGGCACGAGGCCGTCGACAGGAAGCCGGGGTCGTAGGTGAACTTGCCGGTCTGGGCGTACAGCTTGCGGATGTCGATCACATCCGGGCCCACGCTGCCCTTGTAGACGGGCAGTTCCATGGCAGGGCTGCCATCGGAGAACGACAGGGTGGCTTTCACGTCTGAGGGGATCATGGGCGTTCCTTAATGAGAGTCTTGGAAATCACACGGCTCAGTGTTGTGGGCTGTTGCGCATCAGCCTGAGCACTTCGAATACTTCGTCTCGCTGCAACTCGCCTTCGGGCTCCTTGCGGGCCAGCAGCAGGTCCAGCAGGTCGTTGTCCGACAGGTCCATCAACGCCAGCAAACCTTGGGCCTGCCCTTCGGTGATGGCGGTTCCCTGTCGCTTGAAGAAGCGCTCGACGAAGAGGTCGTTCTCCAGCAGCCCGCGGCGGCAGCGCCAGCGCAGCTTGGAGAGGGCCCGTTCGTCGATCAGGGTCTGCATGTCGGATCAGTGTGGATCAAACGGCGCGGCGGACCATCAGTTCCTTGATCTTGCCGATCGCCTTGGTCGGGTTCAGGCCCTTCGGGCACACGTCGACGCAGTTCATGATGGTGTGGCAGCGGAACAGGCGGTACGGGTCTTCGAGGTTGTCGAGACGCTCGCCGGTGGCCTGGTCGCGGCTGTCGGCGATGAAGCGGTAAGCCTGCAGCAGGCCAGCCGGGCCGACGAACTTGTCGGGGTTCCACCAGAAGCTCGGGCAGCTGGTGGAGCAGCTCGCGCACAGGATGCACTCGTACAGGCCGTTGAGCTCTTCACGCTCTTCGGGCGACTGCAGGCGCTCCTTCTCGGGCGGCATGCTGTCGTTCACCAGGTACGGCTTGATCGAGTTGTACTGGGTGAAGAACTGCGTCATGTCCACGATCAGGTCACGGATGACCGGCAGGCCGGGCAGCGGCTTCAGGATCACGACATCCGGCAGCGTGCGCATGTTGGTCAGGCAGGCCAGGCCGTTCTTGCCGTTGATGTTCATCGCGTCCGAGCCGCACACGCCTTCGCGGCACGAGCGGCGGAAGCTCAAGCTGGGGTCGACCGCCTTCAGCTTCATCAGCGCGTCGAGCAGCATGCGTTCGGAGCCGTCGAGTTCGACCTCGATCGTCTGCATGCGCGGCTTCGCGTCGGTGTCGGGGTCGTAGCGGTAGATCTGGAAAGTTCTCTTGGTCATGTCTGTTCCTGCGGCGGGCTCAGAACGAGCGGACCTTGGGCGGGATCGATTCGGCGGTGAGCGGCTTCAGGTTCACCGGCTTGTAGTCGAGGCGGTTGCCTTCCGAATACCAGAGGGTGTGCTTCATCCACACCTTGTCGTTGCGGCCGTTCGGGAATTCGGGGCTGTCGCCGTAATCGTTCACGGTGTGGGCACCGCGGCTTTCGCGACGGGCGGCGGCCGAGATCATGGTGGCCAGGGCCGCCTCGATCAGGTTCTCGACTTCCAGCGCCTCGATGCGGGCGGTGTTGAACACCTTGGACTTGTCGGCCAGGTGGATGCCCTTCACGCGCTCGGCGATGGCCTTGATCTTGGTGACGCCTTCGTCCATCGACACCTGCGTGCGGAACACGCCGGCGTGCTGCTGCATGGCCGAGCGGATGTCGTTGGCCACGTCCTGGGCGTATTCGCCGCTGGTGCTGCTTTCGTACTTGGCCAGGCGCGACAGCGTGCGGTCGGCGGCATCGGCCGGCAGCGGCTTGTGCGCCTTGGCCTTGAGGCCGGTCTCGATGATGTGATTGCCGGCCGCGCGGCCGAACACCAGCAGGTCGAGCAGCGAGTTGGTGCCCAGGCGGTTGGCGCCGTGCACACTCACGCAGGAGCATTCGCCCACTGCGTAGAGGCCGTTGACCACCGCGTTCGGGTTGCCATCCTTCGGCACCACGACCTGGCCGTGGATGTTGGTCGGGATGCCACCCATCTGGTAGTGGATGGTCGGCACCACGGGAATCGGCTCCTTGGTGATGTCGACGTTGGCGAAGTTGTGACCGATCTCGAAGACGGACGGCAGGCGCTTCATGATGGTCTCGGCGCCCAGGTGGGTCATGTCGAGCACCACGTAGTCCTTGTTGGGACCACAGCCACGGCCTTCCTTGATCTCCTGGTCCATGCAGCGCGAGACGAAGTCGCGCGGCGCAAGGTCCTTCAGCGTGGGGGCGTAACGCTCCATGAAGCGCTCGCCGTTGCTGTTGCGCAAGATCGCGCCTTCACCACGGCAGCCTTCGGTCAGCAGCACACCCGCGCCGGCGACGCCGGTGGGGTGGAACTGCCAGAACTCCATGTCTTCGAGCGGGATGCCGGCGCGTGCCGCCATGCCGAGACCATCGCCGGTGTTGATGAAGGCGTTGGTGCTGGCCGCGAAGATGCGCCCTGCCCCACCGGTGGCGAGCAGCACGGTCTTGGCTTCGAGGATGTGCAGGTCGCCGGTTTCCATTTCCAGCGCCGTCACGCCCACCACGTCGCCCTCGGCATCGCGGATCAGGTCGAGGGCCATCCACTCCACGAAGAAGTGCGTGCGGGCCTTGACGTTCTGCTGGTACAGCGTGTGCAGCATCGCGTGGCCGGTGCGGTCGGCCGCGGCGCAGGCGCGCTGCACCGGCTTCTCGCCGTAGTTGGCGGTGTGGCCGCCGAAGGGGCGCTGGTAGATCGTGCCGTCGGGGTTGCGGTCGAACGGCATGCCGAAGTGCTCGAGCTCGTACACGACCTTCGGCGCTTCACGGCACATGAATTCGATGGCGTCCTGGTCGCCGAGCCAGTCGGAGCCCTTCACCGTGTCGAAGAAGTGGTAGTGCCAGTTGTCCTCGCTCATGTTGCCGAGCGAGGCGCCGATGCCGCCCTGGGCGGCGACGGTGTGCGAGCGGGTCGGGAAGACCTTGGACAGCACGGCCACGTTCAGGCCGGCCTGGGCCAGTTGCAGCGACGCGCGCATGCCGGAGCCACCTGCCCCGACGATCACGACGTCGAACTTTCTCTTTGCGATCGATGCGCTCACGTTCACAGTCTCCACAGCACTTGGATGGCCCAGCCGGCACAGCCCACCAGCCACACGAGCGTGGCCACTTGCAACACGAGCTTCACGCCCACGGGCTTCACGTAGTCCATCAGCACGTCACGGATGCCCACCCACACGTGGTAGGCCAGCGCGACGATGGTCACGAAGGTCAGGAACTTCATCCACTGCGTGGAGAAGATGCCGGCCCATTTGTCATAGCCCATCGGGCCGGGCAGCAGCACCTGCACGATCAGCACGATGGTGAAGAGCGCCATCAGCACCGCGGTGACGCGCTGGGCGAGCCAGTCGCGCAGGCCGTAGTGCGCACCGACCACCGTGCGCTTGGAACCGTAGTTCGGAGTCGTCATGTTCTTGATCAGAAAAAGAGCTTGAAACCGAGGGCCAGTGTCAGCACGATGCTCAGGGCCAGCGTCACGAGCGCCGAGACACGGCCGAATTCCTTCGACACCGAGTGGGTCGCGTCCATCCACAGGTGGCGCAGGCCGGCGATGAAGTGATGCAGGTAGGCCCAGATCAGGGCCAGCACGACGAGCTTGACGATGATGGCCGGGAAGATCCACAAGCCGCCCACGAACGCGCTGGTGAACTCGCCGTAGCTGATGTCGGACGTGAGGCTCTTGTCGAGCAGCCAGATGATGAACGGCAGCAGCACGAACATCAGGATGCCGCTCACGCGATGAAGGATCGACACCCATCCGGCGGGCGGAAGCCGGTATTGCGTGGCTTCGATGAGGCGCATGTTGGCGCCGGGTCTTTGCTTCGCTGTGGTCTGTGCCATGCCCAACCTGTAATCCTGTAGAAACTTTCGGAGTTTATTGCAACGCAGCAGGGTTTCGCCTGACACGCACCTTTCTGCGGTCGCGGTTCGCCCTGCTTGGTCCTCAGCTCAGCTCATTGCGGTAGTAATGCGCCTGGGTGTTGTACAGGCCCCGGCGCAGCTCCACCGGCTTGTCGCCATAGGTCCGCGACAGCCGCTCCACGCTGAGCAAGGGTGCGCCCAGCGGAACTTGAAGCAGCTCCGCCGCCCCGGCATCGGCGGCAACCGCACGCAGCTGCTCTTCGGCGCGGATCATGCGCACGCCGAATTCGGTTTCGAAGAGGCCATACATCGGCCCCTGGTATTCGCTCAGGCGCTCGGCCGTCAGGCCCTTGAAGAGCGTCCCGTTGAGCCAGATGTCGTCGAGCACGACCGGCGAGCCGTGGAAATGCAGCACACGCCGCACCTGCACCGCCATGTCACCGGCCTTCAGTTCCAGCGCACGCGCCACGTCGGCGGGAGCGCGCACCCGGCGGCAATCGATGAAGCGCCGCTCGGCCCCGCCAGGCTGGCCGTCGTCGGGCATCAGGCGCAGGAAGCGGTACTGGATCTTTTCTTCCGCATGCGTTGCGACGAAGGTGCCCTTGCCCTGGCGGCGCACGACCAGGTTCTCGTCGGCCAAGGCATCGATCGCCTTGCGCACCGTGCCCTGGCTCACCTTGAAGCGCGCGGCGAGCTCCATCTCGCTCGGGATGGCCTCACCCGGCTTCCACTCGCCGCTCTGCAGGCTGCGCGTGATCAGCGACTTGATCTGCTGATACAGCGGGCTGAATGCCGGGCCATCGGCTTCGCCTTCCGCGGGGCGGGCAGCAGCAGGGACGGACGTCGACGTGGCCATGTCCGGAATTGCAACACAGGCGCCCGGTTTGCGTCCACGCCCATTTGAAAGATGTCTTATATAAGACATAAGAGCATTGACACACCCAGGGTTGCCACCTAGACTCGCCTAAACTCCCCGGCTCACCAGAAAAGCGCCCGCCGCGGCCCGAATTCCACCATCCCCCTGAACCTTCCGGAGCCTTCCATGAGCAAGAAACCCGTTCGTGTCGCCGTCACCGGCGCTGCTGGCCAGATCGGCTACGCCCTGCTGTTCCGTATCGCCTCGGGCGAGATGCTGGGCAAGGACCAGCCGGTCATCCTGCAGCTGCTCGAGATCCCCGACGAGAAGGCCCAGAAGGCACTCAAGGGCGTGATCATGGAACTCGACGACTGCGCGTTCCCGCTGCTCGCCGGCATCGAAGCCCACGGCGACGCCAACACCGCTTTCAAGGACACCGACTACGCCCTGCTCGTCGGCGCCCGCCCCCGTGGCCCCGGCATGGAACGCAAGGACCTGCTGGCCGCCAACGCCCAGATCTTCACCGCCCAGGGCAAGGCCCTCGACAAGGTCGCCTCGCGCAACGTCAAGGTGCTGGTCGTCGGCAACCCTGCCAATACGAACGCATACATCGCGATGAAGAGCGCCCCCAGCCTGCCGCGCGAGAACTTCACCGCCATGCTGCGCCTCGACCACAACCGCGCCGCTTCGCAGATCGCCGCCAAGACCGGCAAGCCGGTCGCCGCCATTGAGAAGCTCGCCGTGTGGGGCAACCACTCGCCGACGATGTACGCCGACTACCGCTTCGCCACCATCGATGGCAAGTCGGTCAAGGAAACGATCAACGACGATGTGTGGAACAAGGACGTGTTCCTGCCCACCGTCGGCAAGCGCGGCGCCGCCATCATCGAAGCGCGTGGCCTGTCGTCGGCCGCCTCGGCCGCCAACGCCGCCATCGACCACATGCGCGACTGGGCCCTGGGCACCAACGGCAAGTGGGTCACCATGGGCGTGCCCTCGAATGGCGAATACGGCATCCCGAAGGACGTGATGTTCGGCTACCCGGTCACCACCGAAGGCGGCAAGTACAAGATCGTCGAAGGCCTGCCGATCGATGCCTTCAGCCAGGAGCGCATCAACATCACGCTGAAGGAACTGCAGGAAGAGCAAGACGGCGTCAAGCACCTGCTCTGATCGCGTCAAGCGCAAACAAAAAGGCCGGTGCATCACGCTGCTGGCCTTTTTTTCGCCCCCGCCGACCCGCCCACGCTGAACGCCATGCCGCTTCATCCCAGACAAGCCCTCTTCGACGCGCGCGAGATCGCGCCGTCGTTGCCTGTCTGCGACCACTACTGCGGCGTCGAGGCGCGCATGAGGAAGAGCCTGCAACTGCAGGCCGAACTCGGGCCGATCTTCGACGTCACGCTCGATTGCGAAGACGGCGCGCCGGTTGGTGGCGAGGCCGAGCATGCCCACCTGGTGGCCGAGATGGCGACCTCCGAGCTCAACCTGCACGGCCGCGTGGGCGCACGGGTTCACCCGGTCGACCACCCGAGCTTCGATGCCGACGTGGCCACGCTGGTGAAGCGGGCCGGCCAGCGCCTCGCCTACCTGACGGTGCCCAAGGTCGCGGGCTTCGACGAGGCGCAGGCCGCCGTCCGCGCCGTCGATCAGGCCATGGTCGAACACGGCCACAAGCGTGTGCTGCCGGTGCACGTGCTGATCGAGACGCATGGTGCGTTGCGCGAGGTCCAGCGCATCGCCGCGCATCCGCGCATCGAGTCGCTGTCGTTCGGCTTGATGGACTTCGTCTCCGCCCATCGCGGCGCCATCCCGCAGGCCGGCATGAGCGCACAAGGCCAGTTCGAGCACCCGCTGGTGCTGCGCGCCAAGCTCGAGATCTCGGCCGCCTGCCACGCGTCGAACAAGACACCCTCGCATTGCGTGGTGACCGAGTTCCGCAAGCTCGACCTGCTGCGCGCCGCTGCGCAGAAGGCGTCGCGCCAGCTCGGCTACCTGCGCATGTGGAGCATCCATCCCGACCAGATCCAGCCCATCGTCGAGAGCTTCGCCCCCACGGTCGCCGAGACCGACCAGGCGATCGAGATCCTGATGGCCGCGCAGGCGGCCGACTGGGCGCCGATCAGCCACCGCGACACCCTGCACGACCGCGCGAGCTTCCGCTACTTCTGGCATGTGCTCGAACGCGCCCGGCAGACGGGCCAGGACCTGCCGGCGCAGGTCGAAGAGCTGTTTTTCGCCGACACCCCGGGAGCGGCGTCGTGAACTCCTTCACGCCCGCGGTTTTCGGCTTGGCGAACAAATGTTTCAGCGCCGCGACCGTGCGCGCTTGTGCCGCTAGCACGTTGCGCACGCGGCGTGGGAAGGCCTCGGGCGTCGTGTTCGTGACTTCACGCACACCCACGCGGCCGGCGTTGCCCGTGCATGCCGCACCAAGCGCTGACACGCTGCACCGCACGCGCGCACGCCCCGCAAAGTCAGCCCAGCAAATTGTTTCAATCCGGGATTCCGCCCTGGAAAGCCGTTGTGAGTGCCCCTTCACAATCCGTGCTTCCTCAACACCAGGAGTGGATCCATGACCTCCCGCATCGCACTTGCCGTTGCCGTGTCCTTCGCCCTCGCTGGCGGCGCCGCCATGGCCCAGACGGCCGCCAAGCCCGCTGCGAAGAAACCGGCCGCCGCCGAGAAGCCGCTGCCCCAGGCCGACCAGGCCCAGCTCGACGCTGCCGAGCGCACGCACTTCGGCGTCTACGAATGCGACTTCAAGCAGACGATCGACGTCTCGATGAACCCGAAGTACCCGGGCTACGTCGACGTCAAGTTCAAGAAGGACACCTGGACGATGAAGCCCAGCGTCTCGTCCACCGGCGCGTTGCGCCTGGAAGACGTCAAGGGCCGCACCCTGCTGCTGCAGATCGCCAACAAGTCCATGCTGATGGACACCAAGATCGGCCAGCGCCTGGTCGATGCTTGCGTGCACGAGAAGCAGCGTGCCGCCATGGAGGCCTCGAAGTCGTGATTCGACGGGCTTCTCCGGGTGCGCACGCAAACGTCATGACCGCATGGCAAGACCCTGCTCGCTCCGCGCGCAGGAATCTTGCTTCCCCTTTTTCTTGCTTTGCACCACCCGGAGACCTCCATGCTTCAAGCCTATCGCCAACACGTTGCTGACCGCGCCGCGCTCGGCATCCCGCCGCTGCCCCTGACCGCCCAGCAGACGGCCGAGGTCATCGAGCTGCTCAAGGCTCCCCCGGCCGGCGAAGGCGAGTTTCTGCTGGACCTCCTGACCCACCGCGTGCCCCCGGGCGTGGACGACGCGGCCAAGGTCAAGGCCTCCTTCCTCTCCGCCGTCGCCCATGGCGACGTGACGGTCGCCCTCATCTCCAAGGCCAAGGCCACCGAGCTGCTCGGCACCATGGTCGGCGGCTACAACGTGCAGCCGCTGGTCGACCTGCTCGACCACGCTGACGTCGCCTCGGTCGCCGCCAATGCGCTGAAGAAGACGCTGCTGATGTTCGACTTCTTCAACGACGTCGCCACCAAAGCCAAGGCTGGTAACGCCAAGGCGAAGGAAGTCATCCAGTCCTGGGCCGACGCCGAGTGGTTCACCTCGCGCCCCGAAGTCGCGAAGAAGATCACCGTCACCGTCTTCAAGGTGCCCGGCGAAACCAACACGGACGACCTGTCGCCGGCCCCCGATGCGTGGAGCCGCCCCGACATCCCGCTGCACTACCTCGCGATGCTGAAGAACACCCGCCCCGACGCGGCCTTCAAGCCCGAGGAAGACGGCAAGCGCGGCCCGATGCAGTTCATCGAAGATCTGAAGAAGAAGGGCCACCTCGTGGCCTACGTGGGCGACGTGGTCGGCACCGGCTCTTCGCGCAAGTCGGCCACCAACTCGGTGATCTGGGCCACCGGCGAAGACATCCCCTTCGTGCCGAACAAGCGCTTCGGCGGCGTCACCCTCGGCGGCAAGATCGCCCCGATCTTCTTCAACACCCAGGAAGACTCCGGCGCGCTGCCGATCGAGGTCGATGTCTCGAAGCTCGAGATGGGCGACGTGATCGACGTCTATCCCTACGACGGCAAGCTCGAGAAGAACGGCCAGACAGTCGCCACCTTCGCGCTCAAGAGCGACGTGCTGCTCGACGAAGTGCGTGCCGGCGGCCGCATCAACCTCATCATCGGCCGCTCGCTGACCGCCAACGCGCGCGAATTCCTCGGTCTGCCCGCCTCCACCGTGTTCCGCCTGCCCAAGGCACCGGTCGACAGCGGCAAGGGCTTCACGCTCGCGCAGAAGATGGTCGGCCGCGCCTGCGGCCTGCCCGAAGGCCAGGGCATCCGCCCGGGCACCTACTGCGAGCCCAAGATGACCACCGTCGGCTCGCAAGACACGACGGGCCCGATGACCCGGGACGAGCTGAAGGACCTGGCCTGCCTGGGCTTCAGCGCCGACATGGTGATGCAGTCCTTCTGCCACACCGCGGCCTACCCGAAGCCGGTCGACGTGAAGATGCACCGCGAGCTGCCGGCCTTCATCAGCAACCGCGGCGGCGTGGCCCTGCGCCCGGGCGACGGCGTGATCCACAGCTGGCTCAACCGCCTGCTGCTGCCCGACACCGTGGGCACCGGCGGCGACTCGCACACCCGCTTCCCGATCGGCATCTCCTTCCCCGCCGGCTCGGGCCTCGTCGCCTTCGCAGCGGCGACCGGCGTGATGCCGCTCGACATGCCCGAATCGGTGCTGGTGCGCTTCAAGGGCGAGCTGCAGCCGGGCGTCACCCTGCGTGACCTCGTGCATGCGATTCCGCTCTACGCGATCAAGCAAGGCCTGCTGACGGTCGCCAAGGCCGGCAAGAAGAACATCTTCTCGGGCCGCGTGCTCGAGATCGAAGGCCTGCCGAACCTGAAGGTCGAGCAAGCCTTCGAACTGTCGGACGCTTCCGCCGAGCGCTCGGCCGCCGGCTGCACGATCAAGCTCAACAAGGAGCCGGTCGCCGAGTACCTGCAGTCGAACGTCGTTCTGATGAAGAACATGATCGCCAACGGGTATGCCGACGCCCGCACCCTGCAGCGCCGCATCGAGAAGGTCGAAGCCTGGCTCGCCAACCCGCAGCTGCTCGAAGCCGACAAGGACGCCGAGTACGCCGCCGTCATCGAGATCGACCTGGCCGACATCAAGGAGCCGATCGTCTGCTGCCCGAACGACCCGGACGACGCCAAGTTCCTGTCGGAAGTGCAAGGCACCAAGATCGACGAAGCCTTCATCGGCTCGTGCATGACCAACATCGGCCACTTCCGTGCGGCTGCCAAGCTGCTCGGCGGCCAGCGCGACATCCCGGTCAAGCTGTGGGTGGCCCCGCCGACCAAGATGGACCAGGACGAGCTGATCAAGGAAGGCCACTACGCCGCCTTCGGCACCGCCGGCGCGCGCACCGAGATGCCGGGCTGCTCGCTGTGCATGGGCAACCAGGCGCAGGTGCGCGAGGGCGCGACGGTGATCTCCACCTCGACCCGCAACTTCCCGAACCGCCTGGGCAAGAACACCAACGTGTTCCTCGGCTCGGCGGAGCTCGCGGCCATCGCCTCGCGCCTGGGCAAGCTGCCCTCGCCGGCCGAGTACCTGAAGGAGATGGGCATCATCGACGCCGACAAGGCGAGCGTGTACCGCTACCTCAACTTCAACCAGATCGACGAGTACGTCGAGACGGCGAAGTCGGTGACGACGGCCTGATCGCTCAGCGCTCACAAGCCAAAAGCCCGCGGCTCACACCGCGGGCTTTTTCATTTGGTTCAGTCGCGCTCGGGGGCGATCTCGGTCGCGTAGTCGACGAGCGCGCCCAGGATTTCCTGCGCCCGCTCGTCGGCCTCGGGCTCGAGCTGGTCGATGCGCTCGAAGAACGCTTCCAGCGTGAGCGCCCCACCGGCGCCGTCGTGCAGCTTGTGGGCGCAATGCTCCTGCCACTGCAGCCGCTCGACATCGTTGAGCGTGTGCGGGAAGTTGCGCGCGCGGTAGCGGAACAGAAGCTCGTCGAGCCGCTTGTCGGCAAACACCGGGCGTTTCTCCGCCAGTTGCTCGGGCGTCAGGCCACGCAGGCGCTGCAGGGTGCGGCGGTCTTCGTTGCCGACGAATCCGCCGTAGAGGTCTTCGTCGACATCGGGCTTGCCCTCCACTTGCGGGCGGTCGAACACCGCGGGCCACATGCCGGCGAGCAGCTGGCCTTTCTGCGCGCACAGCTCCGCGTGTCGCAGGCCCAGCGCCACGTCGACGCCCCACTTCGCCGCCACGGCATCGCTCAGCGTCTTGAGGTTGCCCACCACGATGGGCGACTTGTTGATGTGGATGGTCTTGATCGGCAGGCGCGCCACGCCCTCGGGCAGCGCATCGGCCTTGCTGAACATGCGCTCGCGGATCGCCTCCACGCCGAGGGTGAAGAGCTCGCTCGGGTCGGTGGCCAGGTCCCACACAATGACTTCGTTCTTGTTGGTCGGGTGCGGCGCGAGCGGCCACACGAGCGCCATGCAGCCGCGCTCCACGCCGTACATGCCCGAGACGTGCAGGAAAGGCTTGCCCACGCCCATTTCGCGGATCACCTCGTCTTTGCGGCGCAGGCGCAGGCAGAAGTCCCACAGCTTGGGCTGGCGCGTCTTGATGAGCCGGGCCACTGCGATGGTGGCGCGCACGTCGGAGAGTGCATCGTGCGCCGCTTCGTGGAGCAGGCCGTTGGCCTTGGTCAGGTGCTCGAGCTTGAACGAAGGCCGGCCATCCTCGTGCACCGGCCACTCGATGCCTTCGGGCCGCAGCGCCCAGGTGACGCGCACCACGTCGAGCAGGTCCCACCGGCCGCACTCGTTCTGCCACTCGCGCGCATAGGGGTCGATGAGGTTGCGCCAGAAGAGATGGCGGGTCACTTCATCGTCGAAGCGGATGGAGTTGTAGCCCACGCCGATGGTGCCGGGCGTCGCCAGCTCCTTCTCGATCAGATCGGCAAACGCATGCTCGGGCAGGCCCTGGGCCAGGCACACCTGCGGCAGGATGCCGGTGAGCAGACACGACTCGGGGTCGGGCAGGTAGTCGGGCGCGGGCTGGCAATACACCATCACCGGCTTGCCGATCTCGTTCAGATCCGCATCGGTGCGCACGCCCGCAAACTGCGAAGGCCGGTCACGGCGCGGCACACGACCGAAGGTTTCGTAGTCGTGCCAGAAGAAGCTCATTTCACTCATGGGCTTGGAATCTAACAGGCGCCTTGTGTTGTTCGGCGCGAGCGTGCGGGGCTGGGGTATCGCACTCCGCTCATGTCCCCCGCAAGAGATCACTCCCGTGATCCCTTGCTCCTCCTTTACTTCGCTCCGTGCGACACCCCAGCCCCGCACGCCACCACGGCCGCGAAATACATCTTTCGCAGGGCAGAGCGTCTCGCACATCGGGCCTGGGGTGAGGGGCGCAGTGAAGTAAAGGAGGAGACGAGGCTCGCGGGAGCGATCCTCGTCGGGGGACATGAACGGAGCCCCTCACCCCAGGCCCGATGTGCCGCTCTGTCATCCCCCATATCCGCGCCATCTGTACTGCCAGCCGCGCACCCCCATCAGCTAAGCTACCCCGTCCCCTTCCGCAAACCGTTCAAGAGACATGACTCGCGCCTACAACTTCAGCGCCGGCCCCGCCGTCCTCCCCGAATCCGTGCTCCGCCAGGCCGCCGACGAGATGCTCGACTGGCAAGGCTCCGGCATGTCGGTGATGGAGATGAGCCACCGCGGCAAGGAGTTCATGTCGATCCATGCGCAGGCCAAGGCCGACCTGACGGAGCTCTTGAATCTGCCGAGCAACTACAAGATCCTCTTCCTGCAGGGCGGCGGTGTCGGCATGAACGGCATCATCCCGATGAACCTGCTCGGCAACAAGAAGAGCATCGATGTCATCAACACCGGCTCGTGGGCCAGCAAGTCGCTGAAGGAGGCGAAGAAATACGCCCAGGCCAACGAAGCCGCCACCAGCGAGCCGCAGCACTACACCTGCATCCCGCCGCGTGACACCTGGAAGCTCGACCCCGAGGCCGCCTACGTGCACATCTGCAGCAACGAGACCATCGGCGGCGTGCAGTACCACTGGGTGCCTGACACCGGCAACGTGCCGCTCGTGGCCGACATGTCGTCCGACATCCTCTCGCGCCCCATCGACGTGAGCCGCTACGGCCTCATCTTCGCCGGCGCGCAGAAGAACATGGGCCCCTCCGGCATGACGCTCGTGATCGTGCGCGACGACCTGCTCGGCCGCGCCCTGCCCATCACGCCCAATGCCTTCGACTTCAAGCAGCAGGCCGACCACGACTCCATGCTCAACACACCGCCCACCTACGCGATCTACATCGCCGGGCTCGTGTACCAGTGGCTGAAGAAACAAGGCGGCCTCGCCGCGATGGAAGCGCACAACCGGAAGAAGGCCGCACTGCTGTACGACCTGCTGGACGCGACGCCCTTCTACAAGAGCCCCGTCGCGCGCAGCGACCGTTCGCTGATGAACGTGCCCTTCACCCTGCCCACCGAAGAGCTCACCACCACCTTCCTCAAGGGCGCCACCGAGCGCGGCATGGTGCAGCTCAAGGGCCACAGCTCGGTGGGCGGCATCCGGGCCTCGATCTACAACGCCATGCCCCTCGAGGGCGTGCAGGCGCTCGCCCAGTACATGAAGGAATTCGCAGCCCGCCATGGCTGAGGCCTCAGGGCGCCGCGGCCCCTCCATATAGAGAACGCGAACAGCTTCACGACCTCCGGATGCACAGGCCCCGTCGGCAACGACGGGGCCTTTGTCGTTCTGGGCACCCGTTCGTGACGGATGTCTCGCGCGCTCGTTCAAGCACCCCCGTGCACACGGAAAAGAGGCCACTAAGGCCTGCACATCACCCTTAAGTCCGGGGGGGTGTTCACCGATATTCCGACGGACTGGGAAGAGAGGAAGACCTGTGGACGGTGCATTCGCGCCTCACCACCACACCCCCTCCCGACCCACGAAAGACAGCAAACGAACAACTTTCCGTCTCGAGCGCCGCGACCCAGGTTCAAGGAAAAGCCGACGTCGCCGACCGAAAAACTGCAACAGGAACCCACATGGCCACCATCATCCCCGCACTGAGCACCCAGCAGATCGCCGGCTTGTCGACCCGATCGATCGCTGGGCTGACCACAGAAGACTGGGCGGCGTTCCGCACTGACCAGATCGTGGCCCTGACGACCGCACAGATGGCGGCCATCACGACCACCGGCATCGGTGCGCTGAACAGTGACCACATGATGGCGTTCGAGACGAACGACCTGCGCGCCCTGACGAGCACCGCCGTCCGCGCGCTGAACAGCGACCAGATCGGCGCCCTGTCGACCGACCAGGTCGGCGCCTTTACCACCGCCCAGGTGGCCGCGCTCACCACCGAGCAGCTCTCGTCGCTCGCCACGCAAGACCTCAACGCCTTCAGCACCGCGCACTTCGCCGCGATGTCGTCGTCGCAGTTGATGAACCTCACCAGCGACCAGATCGCGCACCTGCAGACTGATGACCTGCGCGCCATCTCGACCGCCGCGATCCGCAGCTTCAACAGCGACCAGTTCACCGCGCTCACCTCCGACCAGATCGGCGCGCTGACCTCGGCCCAGATCACCTCGCTCACCACCGCCCAGATCGCAGGCCTCGGCACCGCCGACCTGAACGCGCTGACCTCCGACCAGATCCCGCGCCTGACGACGGCCCAGATCGCCGCGCTCAACAGCGACCAGCTGCCCTACATGCAGACGGCCGACATCGTTGCGCTGACGACTGCCCAGGTCGCCGCGCTGAGCGCCGGCCAGGTCGGCTACCTCACGAGCGACCACATCGCCGCGATCGAGACCGCTGACCTGCGCGTGCTCAACACCGCCTCGATCCGCGGCCTCACGAGCGAACAGCTCGCCGCCCTGAGCAGCGACCAGATGGGTGCGCTGACCACGGCCCAGACCGCCGCGCTCACCTCCGACCAGATCAACACGCTGACCACGCAAGACCTGAATGCGCTGGGCACCGCGCACTTCGCCGGCCTCACCGCCGCCCAGGTCGCCGGCCTCACCAGCGACCAGATCTCGCGCCTGCAAAGCGATGACCTGCGCTCGCTGAGCAGCAACGCGATCCGCGCGCTCACCAACGACCAGCTCGCCGCCCTCACGTCCGACCAGGTGCCGCTGCTGACCACGGCCCAGGTCTCGTCGCTGACCACCGCCCAGATCGGCGGCCTCGGCACCGCCGACCTGAACGCGCTGACCTCCGACCAGATCCCGCGCCTGACGACCGCCCAGATCGCCGCGCTGAACAGCGACCAGCTGCCCACGATGGAGACGGCCGACATCGCCGCCCTGACCACGGCACAAGTCGCCTCGCTGAGCGCTGCTCAAGTCGGCTACCTGACGAGCGACCACGTCGCCGCCATCGAGACCGCTGACCTGCGTGCCCTGGGCACCGCCGCCGTCCGTGGCCTCACGAGCGAGCAGCTCGGTGCCCTGAGCTCCGACCAGATCGGCGCGCTGACCACGGCCCAGACCGCTGCCCTCACGTCCGACCAGATCAACACCCTGGCCACCCACGACCTGAACGCGCTGGGCACCGCGCACTTCGCCTCGTTCACCGCCGCCCAGGTGGCCGGCTTCACCAGCGACCAGATCTCGCGCCTGCAGAGCGATGACCTGCGCTCGCTGAGCAGCAACGCCATCCGTGCGCTCACCAACGAGCAGCTCGGCGCCCTCACCTCCGACCAGGTGCCGACGCTCACCAGCGCCCAGGTCTCGTCGCTGACGAACAGCCAGATCGCCGGTCTCAGCACCGCCGACCTGAACGCGCTGACGTCCGACCAGATCCCGCGCCTGACGACCGCCCAGATCGGCGCCCTGAACAGCGACCAGCTGCCGACGATGCAGACGGCCGACATCGCTGCGCTGACGACCGCCCAGGTCGCCGCCCTGCGCTCCGACCAGGTCAGCTACCTGACGAGCGACCATGTCGCCGCCCTCGAGACGGCCGACCTGCGTGCCCTCTCGACTGCCGCGATCCGCAACCTGACGAGCGAGCAGCTCGGCGCCCTGAGCAGCGACCAGATGGGTGCGCTGACCACGGCCCAGACCGCTGCGCTGACCTCCGACCAGATCAACACCCTGGCCACGCAAGACCTGAATGCGCTCGGCACCGCCCACTTCTCTGCCCTCACGGCAGCACAGGTGGCCGGCCTGACGAGCGACCAGATCTCGCGCCTCGAAAGCGATGACCTGCGCTCGCTGAGCAGCAACGCGATCCGCGCGCTGACCAACGAGCAGCTCGGTGCCCTCACCTCCGATCAGGTCCCGACGCTCACCAGCGCCCAGGTCTCGTCGCTCACCACCGCCCAGATCGGCGGCCTGAGCACCGCTGACCTGAACGCCCTGAGCTCGGATCAGATCCCGCGCCTGACGACGGCCCAGATCGCTGCCCTGAACAGCGACCAGCTGCCGACGATGCAGACCGCCGACATCGCCGCGCTGACGACCGCACAAGCCGCGACGCTGAGCGCCTCGCAAGTGAGCTACCTCACGAGCGACCACATCGCCGCGATCGAGACCGCTGACCTGCGCGCCATCAACACCGCCGCGATCCGCGGCCTGACCAGCGAGCAGCTCGGTGCCCTGAGCTCCGACCAGGTGGGTGCCCTGACGACCGCCCAGACCGCTGCGCTGACCTCCGACCAGATCAACACCCTGGCCACGCAAGACCTGAACGCGCTCGGCACCGCCCACTTCGCGTCGCTCACCGCGTCGCAAGTGGCGGGCCTCACCACCGACCAGATCTCGCAACTGCAGAGCGACGACCTGCGCTCGCTGAGCAGCAACGCGATCCGCGCGCTCACCAACGAGCAGCTCGGCGCCCTCACGTCCGACCAGATCCCGACGCTCACCTCGGCCCAGGTCTCCACGCTGACCAATGCCCAGATCGCCGGCCTCGGCACCGCCGACCTGAATGCGCTCACGTCCGACCAGATCCCGCGCCTGACCACCGCCCAGATCGGCGCGCTGAACAGCGACCAACTGCCGTACATGCAGACCGCCGACATCGTCGCCCTGACGACGGCCCAGGTGGCCGCGCTGAACAGCGACCAGGTCGCCCTGCTGACCAGCGACCACATCGCCGCCTTCGAGACGGCCGACCTGCGGGCCCTGTCGACCGCCGCCCTGCGCAACCTCAGCACCGACCAGATCAACGCGCTGAGCAGTGACCAGTTCTCCGCGCTGACGACCGCGCAAGTCGCCGCGCTGACAGCCCAGCCGCAGTTCGAGAACATCACCACCAACGACCTGAACGCGCTCGGCACCCAGCACTTCGCTGCGATGACGGCGTCCCAGATCCAGGCGCTGACCACCGACCAGGTCTCGCGCCTCGAGACCCAGGACCTGCGCGCCATCACGACCGCCGGCATCCGCGCGCTGGGCTCCGACCAGCTCGCCGCGCTGACCTCCGACCAGATTGGCGCGCTGACCACGGCCCAGGTGTCCTCGCTGACCACCGCCCAGATCGGCAGCCTCGGCACCGCCGACCTGAACGCGCTGACCTCCGACCAGATCCCGCGCCTGACCACGGCCCAGATCGCCGCGCTCAACAGCGACCAGCTGCCCTACCTGCAGACGGCCGACGTCGCCGCGCTGACCACGGCACAAGTCGCCTCGCTGAGCGCCGCTCAGGTCGGCTACCTGACGAGCGACCACGTCGCCGCCATCGAGACGGCTGACCTGCGCGCCCTGAACACGGCCGCGATCCGCGGCCTGACCAGCGAGCAGCTCGGTGCCCTGAGCTCCGACCAGATGGGTGCGCTGACCACGGCCCAGACGGCTGCGCTCACCTCCGACCAGATCAACACGCTCGCCACGCAAGACCTGAACGCCTTCGGCACCGCCCACTTCTCTGCCCTCACGGCAGCGCAAGTGGCCGGCCTGACGAGCGACCAGATCTCGCACCTGCAGAGCGATGACCTGCGCGCCCTGAGCAGCAATGCGATCCGCGCGCTGACCAACGACCAGCTGGCCGCCCTGACCTCGGACCAGGTGCCCACGCTCACGAGCGCCCAGGTTGCCTCGCTCACCACCGCCCAGATCGGCGGCCTCGGCACGGCCGACCTGAACGCGCTGACCTCGGACCAGATCCCGCGCCTCACCACCGCCCAGATCGGCGCCCTCAACAGCGACCAGCTGCCGACCATGCAGACGGCTGACATCGCTGCGCTGACGACCGCCCAGGTCGCCTCGCTGAGCGCTGCTCAAGTCGGCTACCTGACGAGCGACCACATCGCCGCCATCGAGACCGCCGACCTGCGTGCGCTGAACACGGCTGCGATCCGCGGCCTCACCAGCGAGCAGCTCGGTGCCTTGAGCTCCGACCAGATGGGTGCGCTCACCACGGCCCAGACGGCCGCGCTGACCTCTGACCAGATCAACACCCTGGCCACGCAAGACCTGAACGCGCTCAGCACCGCCCACTTCTCTGCCTTCACGGCAGCGCAGGTGGCCGGCCTGACCAGCGACCAGATCTCGCGCCTGCAGAGCGATGACCTGCGCGCCCTGAGCAGCAATGCGATCCGCGCGCTGACCAACGACCAGCTCGCCGCCCTGACCTCCGACCAGGTCCCGACGCTCACGAGCGCCCAGGTCGCCTCGCTCACGACCGCCCAGATCGGCGGCCTGAGCACCGCCGACCTGAACGCGCTGAGCTCGGACCAGATCCCGCGTCTGACGACCGCCCAGATCATTGCGCTGAACAGCGACCAGCTGCCGACCATGCAGACGGCCGACATCGCTGCGCTGACGACCGCCCAAGTCGCCGCACTGCGCTCCGACCAGATCAGCTACCTCACGAGCGACCACATGGCCGCCATCGAGACGGCCGACCTGCGCGCCCTGTCGACGGCCGCGATCCGCAACCTGTCGAGCGAACAGCTGGGGGCTCTCTCGAGCGACCAGATGGGCGCCCTGACGACCGCCCAGACGGCTGCGCTGACTTCTGACCAGATCAACACCCTGGCCACGCAAGACCTGAACGCACTCGGCACCGCCCACTTCTCTGCCTTGACCGCAGCGCAAGTGGCCGGCCTGACGAGCGACCAGATCTCGCGCCTGCAGAGCGATGACCTGCGCGCCCTGAGCAGCAATGCGATCCGCGCGCTGACCAACGACCAGCTCGCCGCCCTGACCTCGGACCAGGTGCCCACGCTGACGAGCGCCCAGGTCGCCTCGCTCACCACCGCCCAGATCGGCGGCCTGAGCACCGCCGACCTGAACGCCCTGACGTCGGACCAGATCCCGCGTCTGACGACCGCCCAGATTGCTGCGCTGAACAGCGACCAGCTGCCGACCATGCAGACGGCCGACATCGCCGCCCTGACGACCGCCCAGGTCGCCACCCTGAGCGCCGCTCAGGTCGGCTACCTGACGAGCGACCACGTCGCGGCCATCGAGACGGCTGACCTGCGTGCTCTGGGCACCGCCGCCGTCCGTGGCCTGACCAGCGAGCAGCTCGGTGCCTTGAGCTCCGACCAGATGGGTGCCTTGACCACGGCCCAGACCGCCGCGCTCACCTCGGACCAGATCAACACGCTGGCGACGCAAGACCTGAACGCGCTCGGCACCGCCCACTTCTCTGCCTTGACCGCAGCGCAAGTGGCCGGCCTGACGACGGACCAGATCTCGCGCCTGCAGAGCGATGACCTGCGCTCGCTGAGCAGCAACGCCCTCCGCGCGCTGACCAACGAGCAGCTCGGCGCCCTGACCTCCGACCAGGTGCCCACGCTCACGAGCGCCCAGGTTGCCTCGCTCACCACCGCCCAGATCGGCGGCCTGAGCACGGCTGACCTGAACGCCCTGACCTCGGACCAGATCCCGCGTCTGACGACCGCCCAGATCGCCGCCCTGAACAGCGACCAGCTGCCCACGATGCAGACCGCTGACATCGTGGCCCTGACGACCGCCCAGGTCGCCACCCTGAGCGCCGCTCAGGTCGGCTACCTGACCAGCGACCACGTCGCCGCCTTCGAGACCGCCGACCTCCGCGCGCTGAACACCGCCGCCATCCGTGGCCTGACCAGCGAGCAGCTCGGTGCCTTGAGCTCCGACCAGATGGGCGCCCTGACGACGGCCCAGACCTCGGCCCTGACATCCGACCAGATCAACACCCTGGCGACGCAAGACCTGAACGCGCTCGGCACCGCCCACTTCTCTGCCTTGACCGCAGCGCAAGTGGCCGGCCTGACGACGGACCAGATCTCGCGCCTGCAGAGCGATGACCTGCGCTCGCTGAGCAGCAACGCGATCCGCTCGCTGACCAACGAGCAGCTCGGTGCCCTCACCTCCGACCAGGTCCCGACGCTCACCAGCGCCCAGGTCTCGTCGCTCACCACCGCCCAGATCGGCGGCCTGAGCACCGCTGACCTGAACGCCCTGAGCTCGGACCAGATCCCGCGCCTGACGACCGCCCAGATCGCCGCCCTGAACAGCGACCAGCTGCCAACCATGCAGACGGCCGACATCGCCGCGCTGACGACCGCCCAGGTCGCTGCCCTGAGCGCCGCTCAGGTCGGCTACCTGACCAGCGATCACATGGCTGCGATCGAGACCGCCGACCTGCGTGCCCTGAGCACGGCGGCTGTCCGTGGCCTGACCAGCGAGCAGCTGGGCGCCCTGACGAGCGACCAGATGGGTGCCCTGACGACCGCCCAGACCGCTGCGCTGACCTCCGACCAGATCAACACCCTGGCCACGCAAGACCTGAACGCGCTCGGCACCGCCCACTTCTCTGCCCTCACGGCAGCCCAGGTGGCCGGCCTGACGAGCGACCAGGTGTCGAGCCTGCAGAGCGATGACCTGCGCGCCCTGAGCAGCAACGCCCTGCGCGCGCTGACCAACGAGCAGCTCGGTGCCCTGACCTCGGACCAGGTGCCGACCCTGACCTCGGCCCAGGTCTCGTCGCTGACCACCCAGCAGATCGCTGGCCTGAGCACCGCCGACCTGAACGCCCTGAGCTCGGATCAGATCCCGCGTCTGACGACCGCCCAGATCGCCGCGCTGAACAGCGACCAGCTGCCCACCATGCAGACCGCTGACATCGCCGCCCTGTCGACCGCCCAGGTCGCCGCCCTGAGCGCTGCTCAAGTCGGCTACCTGACCAGCGATCACATCGGCGCGATCGAGACCGCCGACCTGCGTGCCCTGAGCACGGCGGCTGTCCGTGGCCTGACCAGCGAGCAGATCGGTGCGCTCTCCAGCGACCAGATGGCGGCGCTGACCACGGCCCAGAGCTCGGCCCTGACGTCCGACCAGCTCAACACCCTGGCCACGCAAGACCTGAACGCCTTCAGCACCGCCCACTTCTCCGCCTTCACCGCGGCGCAAGTGGCCGGCCTGACGACCGACCAGATCTCGCGCCTGCAGAGCGACGACCTCCGCTCGCTGAGCAGCAACGCGATCCGTGCCCTGACCGACGAGCAGCTCGGCGCCCTGACGTCCGACCAGATCCCGACGCTCACCAGCGCCCAGGTCTCGTCGCTCACGACCCAGCAGATCGCCGGCCTGAGCACCGCCGACCTGAACGCCCTGAGCTCGGATCAGATCCCGCGCCTGACCACGGCCCAGATCGCCGCGCTGACCAGCGACCAGCTGCCGACCATGCAGACGGCCGACATCGCCGCGCTGACCTCGGCCCAGGTCGCCGCCCTGAGCGCAGCTCAAGTCGGCTACCTGACGAGCGACCACATCGCGGCCATTGAGACCGCCGACCTGCGCGCCCTGTCGACCGCGGCCATCCGCGGCCTGTCGAGCGACCAGCTCGGTGCGCTGAGCTCCGACCAGGTGGGCGTGCTGACCACCGCCCAGGCGGCGGCGCTGACCACCGACCAACTGCCGACCCTGGCCACCCAGGACCTCAACGCGCTGGGCACCGCCCACTTCGCTGCGCTGAGCTCGGCACAGGTCGAGTCGCTGGTCTCCGACCAGATCCGCAGCCTGCAGACCGATGACCTGCGTGCCATCACGACGACGGCGATCCGCGCGCTTGACTCCGACCAACTGGCCGCCCTCACGTCCGACCAGGTGGGCGCGCTCAGCACCCAGCAAGTCGCATCGTTGACCACCGACCAGGTGCCGACGATCACGACGGAAGACCTGCGTGCCCTGAGCAGCCAGCAGATCGCCTCGCTCACCACGGCGCAGGTCCGCACGCTGACCTCGGACCAGATCGCCTCGCTGAACAGCGACGATGTGGTGGCCCTGACCACGGCACACTTCGCCGCGTTCACGACCGACCAGCTCCAGGCCTTCACGACCGACCAGGTGTCGTCGATCGAGACCAACGACCTGCGTGCCCTGTCCGGCGCCTCGCTGCGTGCCCTGACCGATGCCCAGCTCGCCGAGCTGACGTCGGATCAGTTCCAGCAGCTGGGTGGTGCGGTGAACCAGTTCACCAGCGACCAGATCATGGGCCTGGCCACGCAAGACCTGAACGCCCTCACCGCGTCGCAGTTCCTCGTGATGACCACCTCGCAGATCAACGCGCTGACGACCGAGCAGATCAACAACCTGCAAACGGCCGACATCCGTGCCATCACGACCGCCGGCATCCAGCAGTGGGACCAGGCCCAGATCGAAGCGATCAGCACCGCGAACTTCGCCCAGCTGACCAACGCCCAGATCGCCGCGCTGACCACCGCACAGGCCCAGTTCCTGACGACCGACCAGATCGTGGCCCTGACCACCGACCAGGTCGTCGCGCTGGAAACGGCCGACATCGCGGCGATGAGCATGGCGCAGATCTCGGCCTTCGAAAACGCTGACATCGGCCGCATGTCGGCTGCCCAGCTCGACGCGTACCTGGCGGCTTCGCCGGTCGTGCTCGACCTCGACGGCAACGGCGTGAGCACCACGGCGGCCGCCAACGGCGTCAACTTCGACCTGAACGCGAGCGGCAACACCAGCCAGCGCTACGGCTGGGTCGACGCCAAGGACGGCCTGCTCGTGATGGACCGCAACGGCGACGGCAAGATCAACGACGGTACCGAGCTCTTCGGTGTCGCCACGGTCAAGGCCGACGGCACCCGCGCGGGCAACGGCTACGAAGCGATGAAGATCGAGGACAGCAACGCCGACGGCAAGCTCTCCGCCGATGACGCACGCTTCAACGAGCTGCGCCTCTGGGTCGACGCGAACCAGGACGGCAAGACCGACGAAGGCGAACTGCGCGGCCTGGCCGACTTCGGCATCGTCTCGCTCGACCTGAACGGCATTGCCGGCACGGCGATGGACAACGGCAACCTGTTGGGCATCACCTCGAGCTACACGACCGCCGACGGCGCCAAGCACGACATGGCCGACGTCTGGTTCGCGAAGGATGCGCCGAAGCTCGACGAGCTGCTGGCCGCTGCACCGAGCGACGTGCTGCCGAGCGCTGCACCGGCTGCCGCCCCGGCACCGGCTCGCGACGTCGCCACCGGGTCGGTCGACAAGAGCCTGCTGCCTGACGACAACAACAACCTGCCGCTGATCTGACGGCCATGACCAAGACACCGACGCACCTGCCCCTCCGGGTGGGTGCGTCGGGTGAGGTCTTGTCACTCACGCCCGGCTGACGACCATGAAGTTCTCGCTCGGCAAGATCGTGACGGGCACCTGGGTGTTCTACGCACTCCGGTCCAAGGTCACGCGCTGGAGCTCGTTCGACACCTCCGCCACCGCCGGCGGCGGCAATGGCGGCGCCGGTGGCGGCGGAGGGAGCAACTCGCCCTACGCCCTCACCGATGAACAGGTGCGCGCGCTCACGCCGTCGCAGATCGCCGCGATGACGACCGACGAGCTCAACGCGCTCACGGTCTCGCAGTTCGCCATGCTCACCGTCACGCAGTCGGGGGCGATCACGCCCACGCAGATGGTGGCGCTGGAGACGCAGGACTTCCGCGCGCTGGAGTCGGCCGACTTCCGCGGCATGTCGTCGGCCCAGATCCAGGCACTCACCACCGACCAGATCGGCCTGCTGGCCACCTCGCGCATCGTCGGCATCTCGACCGATGCGCTGCCGACCATGTCGACCACGCAGATCGCCGCGTTGTCGACCGCCCAGATCGCAGCCCTCACCACCGCCCAGGTGGCGGTGATGACCACGCAGCAACTGGCCACGCTCACGACCGACGAGCTCAACGTGATGAGCACGGCGCAGTTCGCCGCGCTCACCACCACGCACATCGCCTCGTTCACCAGCGACCGCATCGCCGCGCTCGAAACGCAGGACCTGCGCGCGCTGGGCACCGCCCAGTTCGCCGCGATGAACATCGGCCAGGTCAGCGCGATGCGCACCGACCAGGTCGCAACCCTCGAGACCCAGGACCTGCGCGCCATCTCGGTTGACGCGGTGGCGGCCTTCAACGCCAGCCAGATGGCCGCGCTCGGCACCGCCCAGATCGCGGCGCTCACCAACAACCAGGTCCGCGGCCTCTCCACCCTGCAGGTGGCCGCGCTCGGCAGCGAAGACCTGGTGGCCCTGACCACCGCCCAGGTGGCCGCCCTCACCGTGGACCAGGTGGCCGCCCTCTCCGGCAGCCAGATCGCCGCGCTCGAGACGACCGACCTGCGCGCCATCGCAACCGGCATGCTGCAGACGCTGAGCACCGACCAGATCGCCGCGCTCACCACGATGCAGATCGCGTCGCTCACGAGCGCGCAGATGGGCGCGCTCACCAGCACCCAGCTCGGCGCGCTGGAGACCGCCGACGTGCGCGCACTCACCAGTGCCCAGGTGGCCGGCCTCACCCCCGCCCAGCTCGGCGCGATGACGAGCGACCAGATCGCAGCCCTCGAGACGGCCGATGTGCGCGGCTTCTCCACCGGCGTGCTGCAGTCGCTCAGCACCGACCAGATCGCCGGCTTCAGCAGCGACCAGATGGCGGCGCTCACCACCACGCAGATCCGCGCGCTCACCAACACGCAGCTGGCCAGCCTGGACACGGTCGACCTGAACGCGCTCACCACCGAGCAGTTCGCCGCGCTCACGAGCACGCAGATCGTTGCGCTCACCACCGACCAGCTGCCGACCCTCTCGACGCAGGACCTGCAGGCCATCAGCCTGCCGGTGCTCAACGCGATGACGGCCGAGCAGATCAACTCGCTCACGCCGCTGCAGCGTGCGTCGATGTCGACGGCGCAGATCGCGTCGTTCGGCACGCAGATGATCGCGAGCCTCGCGCCCGCCGACCTCAACGCCTTCAGCAGCGCGCACTTCGCCGCCTTCAACTCGAACCAGGTGCGCGCGTTCACCACCGACCAGATCGCCGCGCTGGAAACGCAAGACCTGCGCGCGATCAACACCGCCGGCATCCGCGCCTGGTCGACCGAGCAGATCGCCGCGATGGGCTCCGACCAGATCGAAGCCCTCAGCACCGCGCAGCTCGTCTCGCTCACCACCGCCCAGATCGCCGGCCTCCTGCCCGAGGACCTGGGCGCGCTCAGCTCGGCCCAGCTTGGCGCCCTCACCAGCACCCAGGTGATGGCGCTCACCACCGCGCAGCTCGTCGCGATGGAGACGCAGGACCTCAACGCGCTCACCACGGCGCAGTTCGCCCGGCTCACCACCGCCCAGGTCAACGCGCTCACGCTCGACCAGGTCGCCAGCCTGGAGACGGGCGACCTGCGTGCACTGAGCACCTCGCAATTCCGTGCGTTCTCGCCGGCGCAGTTCGATGCGCTCGGCACCCAGCATTTCGCCTCGCTCACCACGACACAAGCCGCGGCCATCACCTCGGCCCAGCTGCAATCGCTGAGCGACATCGACTTCAACGCGATGGGCACCGAGCACTTCGCGGCCTTCACCACCGCGCAGACCTCGGCCTTCACGCTCGGCCAGATCGCCGGCATGGAAACCGCCGACCTGCGCGCGCTCAGCACCGCCGCCCTGCGGGGCTGGACGACCGACCATTTCTCGGTGCTCAACACCGACCAGCTCGCCGCGCTGTCGACGGCGCAGGTCGCCTCGTTCTCCACCGCGCAGATCGCGGGCCTGGACCCGAGCACCCTCAACGCACTCACCACCGAGCAGATCGGCGCCCTCACCACCACCCAGGTGGCGGCGCTGCGCCCCATCCAGGTGGCGCTGCTGGAGACGCAGGACCTCAATGCGCTGGGCACGGCGCAGTTCCGCGCGCTCACCACCGCCCAGATCAACGCGCTGACGCTCGACCAGGTGGCCAACCTGGAAACCGATGACCTGCGCGCCCTCAGCACCTCGGCACTGCAGTCGCTGTCGCCGACGCAGCTGCTCTTCCTGGGCACGCAGCACTACGAGGCGCTGACCACCCAGCAGGTGGCGTCGTTCAGCTCGTCGCAGATCAATGCGATGGACCAGCAGGACCTCAACGCCCTGACCACCCAGCACTACGCCGCGCTCACCAGCATGCAGGTGGCAGGTCTGTCGGCGGGGCAGTTCGCGGCACTGGAAACGCAGGACCTGCGTGCCCTGTCGACCAACGCGATCAACTCGCTGTCGGCCGTGCACCTCAACAGCATGAGCACCGAGCAGATCTCGCTGCTGAGCACCGCGCAGATCGCCGCGATCTCCACGGCGGCGGTCGCCGGCCTCACGCCCGACCAGATCACCTCACTCACCACCACGCAGGTCGTGGCCCTGGAAACGGCCGACATCGCCGCGATGGACATGACGCAGGTCGCGGCCTTCGAAGCCGAAGACCTGACGGTGATGAGCAACGCGCAGATCGACGCGCTCTTCGCCGCCACCCCCATCGTGCTCGACCTCGACGGCAACGGCGTGCGCACCACCGCGGCGGCCGATGGCGTGAACTTCGACCTGGGCGGCACCGGCACCGTGCACCGCGCGGGCTGGGCCTCGGCCACCGACGGCCTGTTGGTGCTCGACCGCAACGGCGACGGCCGGGTCAACGACGGCAGCGAGCTCTTCGGCTCGGCCACCCGCACCGCCAGCGGCGGCCGCGTGGCCAACGGCTTCGAGGCCATGAAGCTCGAAGACAGCAACGGCGACGGCCGGCTCGCCGCCGGCGACGCCCGCTTCGGCGAACTCAAGCTGTGGGTCGATGCCAACCAGGACGGCAAGACCGACGCCGGCGAACTGCACGGCCTGGCCGATTTCGGCATCGTCTCGATCAACCTCGATGCGGTGACGGGCACCGAGGTCGACAACGGCAACCTGCTGGGCCTGGTGTCGAGCTACACGACCGCCGACGGCGCCGAGCACGCGATGGCCGACGTGTGGTTCGCCAAGGACCGCAGTGCCGACCTGCAGCTCGGCGAGCTGCTCTCCGCTCCCCCCGCCGAGCTGCTGCCCGGTGCGGCCGCCCCGGCGCCATCCCAGGCTCCTGCCGGCACGACGGCCGCCCCCACCGCCATCTCGTACCCGAGCTTCGGCGACACCCGGCCTGCACCGCTGATCTGACGCGCTAGCGGCGCATGACCTTGATCAGCGCCGCCAGCTCCTCGTTCGCGAGCCCGGCGGCCTGCGCCCGCTTCAGCAGCCGGTCGGCCAGCTCGGGGAGCTCGGTGTTGAGCCGCGCCTCGCGCGAGAACTCGTGGATGCGCTGCGTTGCTTCCACCGAGATGCGCAGCGGGCTCTCCTTCATCGTGAAGTCGCCCGACTGGATCACCTGGCCCTCGAAGGCAAAGAAGGCGCCGAAGCTCGGCGAGATGTCCTGGACGAGCTGGCCGAAGCGGGCCACGTCGAGCCCCTGCGATTCGGCGATCAGCGCGCCATGCGCAAAGCCGATGAAGGCGCCGTACACGTAGGAGAGCGTCGCCAGGTCCATCGTGGCTGCGGCATCGGGCTGCTCGCCCAGGTGGGCGTAGTGCCCGCCGAGGTCGGCCAGCACGCCCTGCCACTGGGCGAACGCCGCCGGGTCGCCCGAGATGAGGATGGGCGTGTCGGGCTGGCCCATCTGGCTGGGGGCGGCCTGGATGGCGCCGTCGAGGTAGGCCACGCCATGAGCCGCGCACCACGCAGCGGCGTCGCGTGCATCGGCGGGGCTGCCGGTCGTCAGCTGCACCAGCGTCTTGCCGGCCAGGGCGTCGGCCACGCCGGGCTGCGCCAGGATCTCGCGCACCGCCACGTAGTCGTACACGCACATCACCACCAGCGGGCTCGCCGCCACGGCGGCCGCGGCGGTGGGTGCGGTCGCCACGCCCTCGAGGCCCGCCGCCTTGGCGGGGCTGCGGTTCCACACCGTCACCTCGCGGCCTTTGTCTCTGAACAAGCTGGCCAGGGTCGCGCCCATCGCGCCCAAGCCAATCACGGTCACTGCACTCATGTGTTCGCTCCAAAAAGAAGTGGGGGAGCGGATGATGGGAGGGTGCTTTCCATTCATCAAGTACCTACAATTTTGTCTGTACCCACCTGGAGGTTCGTACCCATGAGCAGCGACGACGTTCATTTCAACTGCGGCATCGGCCCGGCCTTCGCCGTCATCGGCGGCAAGTGGAAGGCGGTCATCCTGTGGGAACTGCACGGCGCCACGCGCCGCTTCGGCGAGCTCAAGCGGCTGGTGCCCGGCATCACCGAGAAGATGCTGATCCAGCAGTTGCGCGAGCTCGTCGCCGACGGGCTGGTGTCGCGGGTGGACCGGGCGACCGTGCCGCCCCACGTGGAGTACTCGCTGACGCCGCTCGGGGTGTCGCTCAACCAGGCGCTGGGCCCGCTGGCGCAGTGGGGCACCGACTACGAGGCCCAGCGCGCGGCCTCGGGCGCGGCCGACACGCCGGTGTAGCGCCCGCGGGCTCGGGGGAGAACCGCCCCCTTTCCGCCCCTATTCCGCCCGCTTGGCGCACCCCCGCGTCGATAGCATGCCTCGTCACCATTGGCCTGCGAGACGCGCCCTGCGGCGCCTGCAACATGCCCCACGCGCCCTTTTTCAGCGTCATCACCGCGACCCACCTGCGCTCGCCCCTGCTGGCGCGCAACCTGCGGTCGCTGCGGGCCCAGACCTTCCAGGATTTCGAGCTCATCGTCGTGGCCGATGCGCTCGATGTCGGCACCGCCACCGTCTGCGCGGAGCTGCTGCGCGAGCAGGATGTCTTCATCAAGCGCGGTGGCCGCCGCGGCCCGGCGGAAAGCCGCAACGTCGGCATGTCGCTCGCGCGCGGCGAGTGGGTGGTCTTCCTCGACGACGACGACACCTTCGCCCCCGATCACCTGCAGAACGCGCATGCGCGCATCACCGCCGGCCCGGCCGCCAAGGTGCTGTTTTCCGACTTCGACGTGCTCACCGAAGACCGCTCGAAGGACCTGCACACCGCCCTGTCGCGCAACCGCGTGAGCCTCGCGGCGCAGCCGATCGAGTCGCTGCACGTCAAGAACTTCATCCCGAACAACGCGCTCGTCTTCCACCGCATGGTGCTCGAAGGCGTCACCGTCGACCCGCACCTGGAGTCGCAGGAAGACTGGGACTTCCTGCTCGCCGTCTGCCAGAAGGCGATGCCGGTGCACTACGAAGGCGGCGGCGCGATCGTCCACAAGGACTACGTGAACCCCGGCACACGCCGCGGCACCTCGACCGCCGCCAACGACGCGACGGTGGTCGTCGACTTCCTGCACACCTACCGCCGCTGGCGGGCCCCCACGCCCGAGCTGCAGGCCCAGCGCCAGCAGTTGATGCAGTCCGTCGGGCTGGCGCTGCCCACGGCCTGGCTCTGAGGCGGGACGCACCATGCCATTCGTCTCGGTCGTCATCCCCGCCAAGAACGCCGAAGCCACGCTGGGCGAGACGCTGGAAAGCCTGACCGCGCAGAGCTTCCGCGACTTCGAGGTCGTGCTCGTCAACGACGGCTCGACCGACGGCACCGCCGCCGTGGCCGCCTCGTTTGCCGAGCGCCTGTCGATCAAGGTCGTGACGCACGAGAGCTCGCGCGGCGTGGCCGAATCGATCAACGACGGCCTGCGTGCCAGCGACTCGGAGTTCGTCGCCCGGCTGGACGCCGACGACCTGGCCGCACCACAGCGCCTGGAGCGGCAGCTCAGCTTCCTGAGCAGCCGCCCGGGCATCGACGTGTGCGGCAGCCACATGCAGATCTTCGGCGTGGAAAACGGCCAGCGTGTCGACCGCCACGTGCTCGCCCACCCGACCGAGAGCGCCGAGATCCGCACCGCGCTCTTGCAACGCTGCGCGATCTCGCACCCCTCGGTGCTGTGCCGCCGCAGCACCTTTGAGCGCTTCGGCTTCTACGACCCGCGCTTCGACTTCGCCGAAGACTACGAACTCTGGTGCCGCGCGAGCCTGCTCGGCGCGCAGTTCGCCAACATCCCCGAGGTGCTGACGCACTACCGCAAGCACGCCGGCCAGGTCAGCAGCCAGAAGGCGCAGCTGCAGTACGAGCGCGACATCGCGATCAAGGCGCGCTACATGGCCGCCATGCTGCAGGGCGAGAACCCCGGCCTGCTGCCGCAGTTCATCGCATTGCAGACGCAATTCCGCTCGCGCGACATCGCCCTCACCGTGCTGCAGCAGTGCGGCCCGACGATGACGCGCCTGGCGCGCGCCGTGCCGCACAGCGACGAATACGCCCGCATCGTGACGGGCAGCCTGATGCGCCACCTGCGCTGAACCACGAGAACAACACACCATGACACTTGCCCACGCCGAGCCCGCCGTCGCCCCGACCACGAGCCCGCGGCCGGTCATCCTCAACTGCGCCAAGGGCGGGATCGGCAACCAGCTCTTCCAGCATGTGTTCGCGCGCAGCCTCGCGCGCCGCGTGGGCGCCGACCTGGTGACCGACCTGAGCGCCTTCGACCACGACCCCTACGGCCGCCAGGCCTGGGTGTGGAGCCTGGCGGGCGAGACCCGCACCGGCACCGTGGCCCAGCACGCCGGCGAAGGCTGCTTCGTGCTGAAGGAAGGTCAGATCCAGTCGCTGGAGCAGCTGCCGCAGATGCCCCAAGGCGTGCGCACGCTGGTGCTCACCGGCTACTGGCAACGCGACAGCCTGCTCGACGCCAAGGTCGTCGAAGAGACCTACGCGCAGCTCGCGCGCCGCGCCGGCGGCATGGTGTCGGCCGAGCTCGCACTGCAGATCCAGGGCAGCGCCGACGCGATCGCGGTCCACATCCGCCGTGGCGACTACGGCCACATGGGCCTGTGCAAGGACAGCTACTACCTCGCCGCCATCGAGAACCTCAAGCTCAACCACCCGCAGGCCGAGCTCTTCGTCTTCAGCGACGAGCCCAACTACGCGCGCCACCTGCTGCTGAGCGCGGGCCATGCGTTCACACCGGTGGCCAGCGGCAGCGACCTGGGCGACCTCTACCTGATGTCGCTCTGCCAGCATTTCGTGATCGCCAATTCGAGCTACTCCTGGTGGGCGGCCCGCTTCGGCGAGCACAAGGGCGGCACCGTGATCTGCCCGAAGGAGTGGGTCACCATCGATGCCACGCCCTCGCCCTGCCCGGCGCGCTGGGTGCAAGTGGCCGGCGCAGTGCATCCCTTCAAGCTGGACGCGGCCGAGCTCGCCGCCAGCGCACAGAAGCTGCAGAAGCAACGCTTCGACGACGCCATCCGCGCCTGGTTTGCCACGCGCGGCGACCAGACCCTGCGCCTGGAGTTCCCCGAGCTCGACGCCGACAGCACCGTGCTCGACCTCGGCGGCTACAAGGGCGACTGGACGGCCGAGATCCACCAGCGCTATGGCTCGAACGTCTACGTCTTCGAGCCCATCAAGGGCTACCACGACAACATCTGCGCGCGCTTTGCCGCACACCCCAAGGTGAAGCCCTGCCAGTTCGGCCTGGGCGCGCAAGACGCCACGCTGGACATGGGCCACTCGGCCGACGGCACCGGCGCCTTCATGAAGGCCTCGGTGAGCGAGAGCGTGACGCTGGTCGAAGCGGCGAAGTTCCTGCGCGAGCACCGCATCGAGCGCATCGACCTCCTGAAGATCAACATCGAAGGCGGCGAGTACGACCTGCTCGAGCACCTGATCGAAACGGGCGACATCAAGAAGGTGCGCCGCCTGCAGGTGCAGTTCCACGACTTCGTGCCGAACGCGATCGCGCTGCGCGCGAGCATCGTCGAGAAGTTGCAGGCGACGCACCGGCAGTCGTGGTGCTACTACTTCGTGTGGGAAGAATGGAAGCTGGCCGAGTAAGCCTCGGCAACGTTCCAAAAGAAAGCGGGCCTCGAGGGCCCGCTTCTTCTTGACCGGTCGACCAGGCCCTCAGGCCGGCACCGCCCGCACCACGTACTGCAGCGGCAGCGCATCGTTCACCGCCTGCTGCGGGTCGATCCCCAGGGCCTCGGCCATCATGCGGATGGCCGGCAGCGCCTTGTCGCGCGCCGGCTCGTTGAAGATGCGCGGGCCACCCGCCTCGATGCGGAAGCCGGCGTTCTGGAACATCTCGAGCATGGTCACGCGGGTGAACCAGCGCAGGTGCGTGCGGTCCATCAGGCCGCCGTCGGTGTAGCGGAAGTCGCCGATCGCAAGCTTGGCCTGCACGCTCCAGTGCTGCGCATTGGGGATGCTCGCCACCACGCAGCCATCGGCCGGCAGCACCTTGCGGATGCGGGCCAGCAGGCGCCACGGGTCGCGCAGGTGCTCCAGCACGTCGCCGAAGACCCAGCAGTTGCGGGTCGACAGCTCGGCCAGCTCCTTGTCGCTCATGCCTTCGACATCGAGCGCGGTCACCTGCTTGCAGTGGCGTTTGGCGATCTCGGCGGCCTTGGGGTCGAACTCGATGCCCCAGTAGTCGGCCTCGCCGTTCTTCTGCTGGTAGGCCTGCGCCAGGGCGCCGGTGCTGCAGCCCACTTCCAGCACCTTGCGTTGCGCAGGCATCAGGTTCAGCAGGTCGGGGTTGTACGAGCCGGCGCGGGCGGCCATGTCGGCGGCCTCCTTCTTGCGCTTCTCGGCCATCTCGGCCATCCACTCTTCCAGGTGGTAGCCGCCGGTGCGGGTGCTGGTGCCCTGGCCGATGTGGTCGATGAAGACCTTCTTCGTGCCCATCAGCACGTCGTTGGCGCACCAGGGCAGGTTGCGCAGCAGCTCGGACTTGCCGGCGTCGTGCAGCGCACGCATCGGGGCCACCATCGGCGCACCGTGCTTGATGGGCATCGGCCACTCGCGCATCACCTCCACGTTGCACAGCATGCAGGGCGGGTGCAGGTAGGCGATGGCGCCATAGGCGTAGTCGATGTCGAAACCGTCCCGGTTGACGTAGGCCACGCCGCCGGCGCCGTAGTCGCCGGGCTGCAGCACGGCCAGCAGCTCCTCGATGAAGCCTTCGCGCAGCACCACGATGTCGGTGTCGAGAAAGAGCACCGGGCCCGACAGGTTCAGGTTCTGGATGGCCCAGGCCATGCCGGGGCCGTGGTGGATGTTGTATTCCATCGCGTGCAGCTGCACGCCTTCGAAGCCGGCCGCCACCTCGCGGATCCTGGCGAGCGGCCCCGGCTCGGAGCCGTCGACGATGTGGATCGGGTTGCGCGGGTAGAACTGGCGGAACGAGCTCAGGAGGCCCAGCAGCAGCTCGGGCGAGTTGTACGAGACGGCGACGACGGGAATGTCATGCGGGTTCATGGGTTTCGTTCCTGGAGTTGTCGGTGGACGCGGCGTCTTTCACGCGGCCCACGATGCGGCAGGGGTTGCCGGCGACGATGCTCATCTCGGGCGCCTCGAAGTTCGGCGTCACCACGGTGCCGGCCGAGATCACGCAGCCGCGGCCGATGCGCGCGCCCTTGAGGATGGTGACGCGCGAGCCGATGAAGACGTCGTCGCCGATCACCACCGGCAGGGGCTTCGCATCGGGCTGTGCACGCAGGCCGAGCTCGAGCTGGTGGGAGTTGCTGTCGGCCACGTGCAGCTCGGGGCCCACGAGCACGCGCTCGCCGAAGGTCACGCTCGCGCCTTCGGAGAGGATGAACGCGCGGTTGTTGAACACGGTGCCGGCGCCGATCTGGATCAGCGACTCGGGCGTGCGCGACTCGACGTAGCTGCAGCCGTAGCTGCCCGGCGAACGCGGCACGCCGAAGACCGTGGTGGTCGACAGCACGATGCGGCCCAAGCCCTTGAACTGCGTGGGCGTGAGCAGGTTGATGCTGCGCCGGCCCTCGCCTACCACCGCGATGCGGCCGCGGTCGGAGGTGTGGAAGAAATACTGGATCAGGAAGCCGCGCACCATGGACTCGAGGTCCAGCGGGTTCGCCGCGAGGACCTTGGCGGTGAGGCGTTCGAAGAGCCGCTTCATCTCAGAAGTCGTGCGTGCGCAGGAAGGCGTGCCAGACCTCGTGGAACGAGGCCACCGCCAGCTCATCGCCCGCGGCCATGCGCGGCAAAAGCTCGATGAAAGGCAGCATGTCGGCCTGCGAGCGGTAGTACTGGCCCAGCATGCCGGCGAGCGCCGCATACGAGGGGCGTGCCTGCTCGGGGGTGTACTTGCCGATCTCCACGCCGCCCATCACGAGCGCGGCGTAGCCGAGGTAGGCGCCCTTCATGTAGGGCCCGAAGAATTTCGACGAGTTGCCGGCCGGCCCGGTGCGGAAATAGCCCAGGTGCTCGTGCACGTAGCCCACCGGCGCCACGAGGCTGGCCGCCATGAAGGCGCCCAGGTCCCAGAGGCCCGCGTACGAGACGGAGCCGAAAGCCGGCTTCATCAGCGCCGCGGTGGTGTTGGCGCGGAAGACGGCGTTGGAGAACTCGCCCAGCCAGTTCTTGCCCTCGATGGCGGTGGTGCTGAAGATCACCGAGTCGTCGAGCGAGAGCAGGCGGTTCGGGTGGCGTGCCACCGCGGGCGGCAGGGGCAGGTCGCTCTTGATCGGCAGGCCCTGCTCGTTGGCCGACCAGCGGCGGCTGATCGAGCAGCTGAAGGGGCTCGACAGGTGCGCCACCAGGTGGCGTTCGTAGAACTCGGGATAGATGACGTCGTCGTCGAGCAGCAGGTGGAAGAGCTCGCTGCGCTGGTTCCACACCTGCAGCAGGTTGAGCATGTTGGCGTAGCCGCCACCCTTGCGCGGGCCCTCGACGCACTCGATGTCGAGGCCGGCGCGCAGCGGGGCCAGTGCGTCGGAGAACAGCGCCTGGCGGTAGGCACCGCCGGGGCTGTCGTCACTGAAGATGATCTTGCCGGCCTTGTGCGTCTGCGAGCGCAGGCACTGCAGCAGCTCGGGCAGGTACTGGGCCTTGTAGGCCGGGATGAGCGTCGTGATCTGCATGTCAGGCGGCGAGCTTGTGCAAACGCGCGGCGACTTCGCGCACGGCCGCGATCACCTGGTCGGTCTGGGCGTCGGTCTGCGTCGGGCCGATGGGCAGGCTCAGCACTTCGGCGTGCATGGCTTCCGAGATCGGCAGGCTGCCGGCCTTCAGGCCCAGCGAGGCGTAGGCCGGCTGCAGGTGCGGCGCGACGGGGTAATGGATCATGGTGTGCACGCCGAGCGCCGCGAGGCCCTGGGCCAGCGCGTCGCGCTGCGGGTGGCGCACGACGAAGAGGTGCCACACCGGCTCGTGGCCCGCCGGCACGACCGGCAGCGTCAGGCCGAGGCCGGCCAGGCCCTGCAGGTAGCGCTGCGCGATCTCGGCGCGGCGCTCGTTCTGGCCCTGCAGCGCGGGCAGCTTGGCGCGCAGCAGCGCGGCCTGCAGCTCGTCGAGGCGCGAGTTGTAGCCGATGACTTCGTTGTGGTACTTCACCCGCGAGCCGTAGTTGCGCAGCACGCGCAGGCGGTCGGCGATCTGCGGGTCGCTGGTGGTGACGGCACCGCCATCGCCGAGCGCGCCGAGGTTCTTGCCGGGGTAGAAGCTCCACGCGACCGCATCGCCATGCGCGCCGACACGGCGGCCGTGGTAACGGGCGCCATGCGCCTGGGCACCGTCTTCCAGCACACGCAGGCCATGCTTGCGGGCGATGGCGACGATCGGGGCCATGTCGGCCGCCTGGCCGTACAGGTGCACCGGCAGGATGACCTTCGTGCGCGGCGTGATCGCGGCTTCGATGCGGGCCACATCCAGGTTGAAGGTGGCCGCGTCGGGCTCCACCGGCACCGGCACGGCGCCGATGTGGCTCACGGCCAGCCAGGTGGCGATGTAGGTGTTCGAGGGCACGATGACCTCGTCGCCTTCGGTCACATCCATCGCGCGCAAGGCGAGCGTGAGCGCATCGAGGCCATTGGCCACGCCGATGCAGTGTTCAGCGTCGCACCACGCGGCGTATTCGGCTTCGAATTTCGCCACTTCCTGGCCGAGGATGTACCAGCCGGAATCGAGCACGCGGTCGAACGCGGCGCGCAGCTCTTCGCGCTGCGTCATCTGGATGGCCTTGAGGTCGAGGAAGGGAACGCTCGGGTGGGTCATGGCGGGCAGAGGCTCAGGGTTTCTTGGCGAGGTAGACGTTGCGGGCGTAGTCGCCGCGCACCACCGAATGGGGCGGCACGTCTTTCGTGACCACCGCGCCGGCGCCGACCATGGCGCCCTCGCCGATCACGAGGCCGGGCAGGATCACCGCGCCGGCGCCGATGGAGGCGCCCGCCTTCACGACGGTGCGCGCGAAGGCATCGGGGTACTGCTTGGAGCGCGGGTAGCGGTCGTTGGAAAACGTCACGTTCGGGCCGATGAAGACCTTGTCTTCGAGCGTGATGCCGTCCCAGAGGTAGTTGCCGCACTTCACCGTCACGTCGTCGCCGATCACGACGTCGTTCTCGATGAAGCAGTGGCTGTTGATGTTGCAGTTGGCGCCGATGCGGGCGCCGGCCAGCACGACCGTGAACTGCCACACCGTCGAGCCGGCGCCAATGGCGGTGCACTGGCAGTCGGCGAGGCGATGGACAAACGGCTCGCTGGAGGGGGACGAGGGGCTGCTCATGCCCCTCAGTACACCGCAGGTGAGTGCGCGCTGATGGCCGGAAAGCGAGGGGATTTGCCCCCCACTTCGCAGGCTCGTCAGGCCTTGGCCTGGCCGCTGATGCGGATGAAGTCGGCGTAGTCGCGGATGTAGTCCGCGTTGTCGTAGTAGTCGGAGGCGAACACGAGCAGCATCGCGTCGGCCGAATACTTGTACTGCACGCCCCAGGTCATGGGCGGCAGGTAGATGCCGCGGTCGGGCGAGTCGAGCAGCACCTCGACCTTGTGCTCGCCGTCGTCGGCCATCACGGCGCAGCTGCCGCGCACGCAGATCAGGAACTGGTGGCACTGGTGGTGGGCATGCTCGCCGCGGATCTCGCGGCTGGGCACGCCGAACACCATGAAGTAGCGCTTGGGCGTGAACGGCACCTGGCGGTCGAACTCGCCCACCGTGAGGCTGCCGCGCAGGTCGGGGATCACCGGGAAGTGGTGAACCGTGACGCCCTTCACGGCCGTCTCTTCGATCTTGGCGCCGCCGCGCGAGCCGCCATGCAGGGGCGCGGTGCCGGGGCCGGGGGCCGCGTCGACGTAGCCGATGATGTTGGCGGGGTTGCCTTCGACGATGGCGCCGGGCGGCACCGAGCGCGAGACGACCGAGCCCGGCCGCACGATGGCCTTGGCACCGATCACCACGCCGGCCAGGATGCTGGCGTTGGCGCCGATCCAGGCGCCGGCCTTGACCACCGCCGCCGGCTGGCCGCCACCCGGGGCACCGGCAAACGCCGCATGCGCGCCGATGTGCACCTGGCTCTCGATCACCGTGCCACGGCAGATGTGGGCACCGCTCTCGACCACGCAGTCGTCACCGATCACCGCCTGGGCATCGACGAAGGCGTGCGGGCCCAGCGTGGTGCCGCCGCCGACGGTGGCGCTCGGGTCGACCACGCTGTAGCGCTCGCGCTGTGCGCGGGCGGCGGCGTCGATCAGCGATTCGCGCTCGGTGTCGGTCATCAGGCCCATGAAGGCGTCCTCGGGTCGGTCGGAGTTGAAGAATTCACTTGAGCTGGGCCTGGACCCCCAGGCCCAGCGACCAGAGCAGCGCGTTGGACTGCTGGCCGTCGTAGAGCGCGTTCACGTAGCTCACGCGCAGGTTGTAGTGGTCGCCTTCGGAGGCCATCACGTCGAACAGTGACCGGCGGCCGAGCTGCTGCCACTGCTGCAGGGTGAAGTTGCGCAGGCGCTCGCTGTCGCGCAGCACCTCCACCACGCGGCGCGCACGGTCGAAGGACGACATGGCCTGGTCGTGCACCTCGGTCATGCGCGAGCGCTTGGACTCGAGCGCATCGGCGCGCTGCAGGCGGGCCGCTTCGGCGCGCTTGCGCGATGAATCGACCGCATGGCCGACGGGCGCGTTGAAGATGGGCATGCTGACGTTGATGCCGGCCGACCAGGTGCCGGAGTTGCCGACCCCGCGCACCTCGCTCCCGCTCACCGTGGCGCTGACCTGCGGCCAACGCTGGGCCTTCACCGATTCGGCAAACGCCTTCGAGGCTTCGGCCTGGGCGGTGAGCTGGGCGATGTCGGGGGCGCCCTCGGCCTGTGCGAGCACGTCAGGCAGGTTGGGCACGCTCATCAGCGTGACCGGCACCACCGGGTTGGCGGGCAGCTGCTCGCCGACGAAGCGGCGCAGGCGTGTCTCGACCTGGCGCACGGTGGACAGGGTCTGGGCGTAGGAGACCTCCGCCTGCTTCTGGTTCTTCTGCGCCTGCACGAGCTCGCTCTGGCGGCCACGGTCGGCGCGCACGATGGTCTGCAGCGCCTCGACCAGGCAGCTCATCTTGCGGGCGTACTGCTGGTAGACCTGCGCCTGCTGGTGGTAGCGGCTGCGCTCGATGGCGAGCGACACGGTCTGCAGCGCCACCTGCTCCTGGGCGTTGATGTGGCCGAAGCGGGCCGCTTCGGCCAGGCTTTCGCGCCAGTCGGTGAGGTCGGAGATGCGGCCACCGTCGAAGATGGGCACGGTCACGCTGAAGGTGCCGCGGCCCTGCTTGCCGCGGGCTTCTTCCACGCCGCCGACTTCGGAGCGCGTGCTGCCGATCGTGCCGCCCACGTTGACCGTGGGAAAGCGGGTCGCGCGGGTTTCCTTGACGTCGATCGCAGCGGCTTCGGCCAGCAGCTTGGCGGCACCGATGGCCTGGCTGCGGCGCAGGGCTTCGCGCACGAGGTTGTGCAGGTTCTCGCGCGGGTCACTGCCGCCGGCGCCTTCGATGGGGGTCGCATCGGTGCGGGCTTCGGCCGCGCTTTCGTCGATGCAGTTGGCGTCTGCCGGCATCACGGCCAGCAGCGCGAGCACGGCGGCGAATGCAGGCAGGAGTTGTTGGACGGTGGGTTTGATCAAGACGGGCTCCACGGGGGCTGCGTACTACAGGGACAGCACTCCCTTCAGTACACCGCGGAACACGGGGCCTCGATGGCCGGAAAGCGGGGGGAAATGGCCGCCAATTCGGAGCGAGCGCTCCGGAACGTGCTCAGCGCGCGGGCTGGCGTACCCGCCAGCCGAGGGGCCGTCATCTTTCGCGGAACGCTTCTTTGGACTTCAGCATGGGGCGCAGGATGAAGCTCAACACCGAGCGCTCACCCGTGCGCACTTCCACCTGCGCCGTCATGCCCGGCAGGATGGGCAGCGCCTTGCCGCTCTTGTCCTTCAGCGTGGAGCGGTCGCTGCGCATCATCACGCGGTAGTACGTCGAGTCGGGCGTGCCCTTGTCGGCCTCGCCCAGCGCATCGGGGCTGATGTATTCGATCTTGCCGTGCAGGCCGCCGTAGGTGTTGTAGTCATACGCGGCGAGCTTGACCTCTGCCTTCTGGCCCACGCGCACGAAGCCCACGTCGCTCGGCTTGAGTCGCGCCTCCACCAGCACGCGCGAGCCGATGGGCACGATCTCCATGATGGCCGCGCCCGGCCCCACCACGCCGCCGATGGTGTTGATGCGGATGTTCTTCACCAGGCCGCGCACCGGCGAGGTGAGCACGGTGCGGCGCAGCACGTCGGCACGGCCGGCGAGTTGCTCGTCGAGCAGCGAGAGCTCGGTCTGGGCGCGCACCAGCTCGCCGCTCGCGTCCTGGCGGAACTTGTTGATGCGCTCGCGTGCGTTGAGCTGCAGGTCGTTGACCTGGCGGCGCAGGCGCATCACCTCCACCTCGCTCATCAGGCCCTTGGCCGACATGGCCTCCGAGACGCCCAGCTCCTTCATCAGCAGCTGCACGTTGCGCGCGTTGGTGTGCAGCGCTTCGTCGAGCGCCAGCTTGCGGGCGTTGAAGGAGTCGGTCTCGGCTTCCACCAGCGAGGCCACGGCCTTCACTTCATCGGGGAACTTGAGCGCACGGCCATTGGCTTCGGCCGTGAGGCGGGCGATGGTGGCGAGCAGCGCCACGCGCTTGGCCTCGCCTTCGTTCTGCTGCGACTCGAAGCGGGTGGGGTCGAGCTGGGCCAGCTCCTGCCCTTCGAACACCTGCGTTCCTTCGCGCACGTGCAGCTCGCGCAGGATGCCGCCTTCCAGGCTCGCGATCACCTGCTCGCGGCCCTCGGGCACCACGCGGCCATCGGCGCGGGTGATCTCGTCGACCTTGGCGAGCGCAGCCCAGGCCACGCCGGCCACCAGAATCACCGCGATCAGGTACAGCGTGAGGTTGGTGCCGGGCAGGGAGTCGACCACCATCGCGGCGCGCACGTCGGCCACGTAGGCCATCTCCTGGCCGCTCGGGTCCTTGGGTTTGCGTTTCCAGAAGGCCATGTCAAGCCTCCCGCCGGGCCGCCCCAAGGGAGGCTGGCGCCCCCTCGGGGGGCAGTGAGCGAAGCGAGCGTGGGGGCGTCGTCATATCAAACAGAAGCTTGACGCTGCACCGGCTGTGTCGACGGGTGCAGGTGGACGTTGGGCGACGTGGTGGTCTCGGGCGTCGCCGTGGCTGCAGGCTTGGCGCCCGACAACGCCGCCAGCACCTGGGCCTTCGGCCCGTCGAGCACGACCTTGCCGCCATCGACCACCACGACACGTTGTGCGAGCTCGAGCACCGCCGGGCGGTGCGTGACCATCACCACGGTGCGTGTGCCCAGCGCTTCGTTGAGCTGGCGCAGGAAGAGGGTTTCGCTTTGCGCGTCCATCGAACTGGTGGGCTCGTCCATCAGCAGGATCTGCGGCTGCGTGACGAGGCAGCGCGCGAGCGCCACGAGCTGGCGCTGGCCGCCCGAGAGCAGGCCGCCCATTTCGCCGACCGGGAGCTCCCAGCCCTGCGGGTGCGAAGCGATCAGGCGGTCGAGACCGGTCACGCGGGCCACTTCGGCCAGGCGCGTCGCGTCGACCGAGACACGGCCCATCAGCACGTTCTCGCGCAGCGTGCCCTTGAACAGGCGCGGCTCCTGCGAGACGAAGCCGACCTTCACGCGGAAATCGGCCGGGTCGATCTGGCGCAGGTCGATGCCGTCGACCTCGACCATGCCTTCGGTCGGCTGGTAGAGGCCGGCCAGGAGGCGCAGCACGGTCGACTTGCCGCTGCCGATGCGCCCGAGGATGGCGACCCGCTCGCCCGGCTCGAACTTGAGCGTCACGCCCTTGAGCACCTTCGGTGCCGCGGCGTCTTCGGCGGTGGGCGGGTAGGAGAAGCCGACTTCGCGCAGCGCGATGCGGCCCTTGATCTCGTGGTTGGCCACGTAGGTCGCGCCGGGGGTGCGCTCGAGCGGCAGGCTCATCATCTGGTCGAGCGCCACCATCGCGGCGCGCGCGCCCTGGTAGCGAGTGGCCAGGCCCACCACGCTGTTGAGCGGCCCGATGGCGCGGCCGGCGAACATGATCGCGCCGATGACCGCACCGCCGCTGATGACGCCGGCATGGATGAGGTAGACGCCGACGATCAGCATCACGAGCGTGACGAGCTGCTGCGACATCGCGGCGATGTTGTTGGTGAGGCCGCCGAGCGAACGTGCGCGCAGGGCCGTCTCGGCACCCGCAGCGGTGGCGTCTTCGTAGCGGCGCAGGAAGCGGCCCTGCGCGCCGGCGGCCTTCACGTCTTCCAGGCCCTCGACCGCCTCGACGAGGAGGCCCTGCAGGTCAGCCTGGTGGGCCATGTGGGCGCTCATCGAGCGACGCAGCGACGACTGGATCACAAACGACACCAGGAGGATCAGCGGCACGGCAAACACCAGCACCCAGCCGAGCGGGCCGCCGATCACGAAGGTCATCGCGATGAAGATCACGATGAACGGCAAGTCGCTCAAGGCCGACAGCGTGGCGCCGGCGAAGAAGTCGCGCACCGTCTCGATCTGCGCGAGGTGGTGGGCATAGGAGCCGGCCGACTCGGGCCGGTGCTCCATGCGCACGCCCAGCGTCTGGCGAAAGAGCAGCGAGCCGATCAGCATGTCGGCCTTCTTGCCGGCGCGGTCGATCAGGCTGCTGCGCAGCTGGCGGGCGATGAGGTCGAAGCCGAGCGCGATGAAGCCGCCGGTCGCCAGCGCCCACAGCGTGACGAAGGCCTGGTGCGGGATCACCTTGTCGAACACGACCGCAGTGATGAGGCCGCTGGCCAGCATCAGCACGTTGCTCAGCGCCGCGGCCAGCAGCGCGGAGCGGTAATAAGGAATGAAGCGGCGCAGCGTGCCCCACAGCCAGTGCGCACCGGGGTCGAGCAGGGCCTCGTCGCCAAGGTTCACGGCCGCCTGAGGCTTGGGCGAGGCCACGAAGGCAAAGCCGGTGTATTCGCCCACGAGCTCGGCCTCGGTCGCCTTGCAGGCGTGGCTCTCGGGGCCGGGCATGATGACGTCGTAGGCGTCGGCGCCCTTGTCAGCCGCGTGGCGGGCCACGAGGATGGCGCAGTCGCCGTTCTTCAGCAGCAGCACCGCCGGCAGCAGCAGCGAGTGGATGTCGGAGATGCGCTTCTGGATCAGGCCGGCGTTGAAGCCCGCCTCGCGCATGATGCGCACCGCCTGGTCGGGGCCGAGGTTGCCCTCCACCGGCGTGTTGGCCAGCAGCGACTCGGCCGAGCGCTCGCGCCCATGGTGCTTGCACAGCCAGACGATCGCCTGCGCCAGCGCATCGTCGGCATGCAACGAGCCTGCGGGCGGTGCGATGAAAGGTTCCTGGCGTGCGCTCATGAAGGGGTGCCGGCGCGATCCAATGCGCAGGCGATGACGGCAGAGTGAGTCCGTTTCATTGTGAGCGGCCGCCCCCGGCGCGGTGCCTCCAATAGAGAGGCGATTGCTGCACTATTCCGCGCTTCCCGCGCGGTCGGGCGGGCCTCAGCGGGCCCGGTATTCCAGTGCCAGGCGCTCGAATTCGTGCTCGATGTCACGCACGAGCTGGGGCACGTCGAAGAGCTTCGATTGCCGGCCCTGCTCGGCCAGGTAGCGCTTGTACGACGCCACGCGCAGGGGGTTGCGGCCCAGCTGCACCGCGAGCTTCTCGTAGTCGGCCAGCGAGAAGGTCACGAGGTCGGGCAGGCCCACGGCGGTGAGCAGGCTGCCGGCCATGCGCGAGATGTAGCTGCGGCCGCTGTAGGTGACGATCGGCAGGCCCATCCACAGCGCATCGCTGGCGGTGGTGCCGGCGTTGTAGGGGAAGGTGTCGAGCATGAGATCGGCCAGCTGGAAGCGGGCCAGGTACTCGGGCGGCGCCACGCGCGGCGCGAGGATCATGCGCGACGGGTCGATGCCATGCGCATCGGCTTCGCTCCTCAGGTTGGCGAGCGCCCAGTCGTTGTCGGCCAGCAGCCACAGCACCGAGTTGGGCACCTGCTGCAGGATGCGCAGCCAGCTGCGGAAGAGCTCGTCGGTGAACTTGAAGGTGTTGTTGAACGAGCAGAAGACGAAGGCGTCTTCCGGCAGGCCGTAGTCGGCGCGCTTGGGCGTCGGGCCGGCTTCGCGCTGGCGGTCGCTCACCTGGTAGCAGCTGGGCACGTAGATCGGCTTTTCCGTCATGTACGGCTGCAGCTCGGGCGGCATCACGAAACGGTCGGCCAGGATCCAGTCGACACCCGGCAGCGCGCAGGTGCCCGGCAGGCCGAGGTAGCTCACCTGCACGGGCGCCGGGCGCATGCCGACGATGGCCGGGCGGGCGCCGCTGGTGAGGCCTTGCAGGTCGACCAGGATGTCGATGCCGGCTTCAGCGATCAGGCGCGCGGCGGTCACGTCGTCGAGGCCGCCGATGGGCACGTAGTGGTCGATGGCGGCGCGGATGCGCGCGCGCAGCGGGGTGCCGTCGTCGCGGCTCCACGAGAAGGCGTAGACCTCGAAACGCTCGCGGTCGTGCAGCTCCAGCAGCTCGACCGACAAGAGGCCCACCGCATGCATGTGCAGGTCGCCCGAGAGGTAGCCGATGCGGATCTTGCCTTCGCGCTTCGGGCCGGCCTTGTGGAAGGGTTGGGCCGGCGGCTTGGGCGTGCGGTCGTGCACGAAGCGCTGGGCCACGAGCAGCTGCAGGGCCGGGTCGTCGCTCTGGCCGAGCATGGCCAGCACCGAGGTGCCCATCACCAGCTGGTTGGGCGTGACCTCGCCGACCGGCTGGTAGACCGGCCAGGCGCACTTCTTCTGGCGCAGGTGCACGTAGTGCTGGATCACGTCGTTCTGCGTGGGCTTCTTCTCCAGGCTCCTGACCATGTAGGCCTCGGCCTCGTCGTAGCGGCGCTGGGTCTCGTACAGGCGGGCCATGTTGTTCAGGCCGTGCAGCAGCAGCTCTTCCTCGATGCCGGGGGTCTCGACCACCTGTTTCCAATGGGCGAGGGCCTCGTCGGGGCGGCCCTGGCGTTCGACCTGGTGGCCGAGATTCAGGCGGGCCTGGTGAAAGACGGGGCTCAGGGCCAGCGCGCGCAGGTAGGCCTTTTCGGCATCGGCCGCGCGGTTCAGGCTGCCGAGCACGGTGCCCCAGTTGAAGCAGGCCACGTGGAGCATGGGCGACACGTTGTGCGCGATCCACACCTCGTACAGCTCGGCCGAGGCCGCCAGCTGGCCGCTTTGCTGCAGCAGCTGGTTGTGGTTCATCAGATCGCCCAGCCCCATCGCGCCCGTGCGTGCCAGGGCGAGCAGGCGCTGGTGCTCGGTGGGCACGGCCTGGGGCACCTGGAGGGCCTGAATCTGGTTCGCCGCCGCCTTGGGCGTCACCACGGGCGCCATCGGGGGTTTTGCGGTCGACTTTTTCATGGAGCAAGCGGGGGCAGAGTGGGCTCATCCCATTGTGGGCAGCGGGCCACCCGGCCGATCGCGGCGAATGGGCCGGGAAACGCCGTCAAATCAGCGCCAGCGCGGCGCGCGCGCTCCCTAGACTCGAAAGCTGGCACCACCCACATTGGCGAGCTTCAACCGTGGCCAATCTCGACCCCCTGCTTCCCCACATGCGCCGCGTGCAAGTGGCCGAGCGCGACCTGTGCGACCTCAGCGTGCTGTGGCAGATGATCGAAACGAGCGCGGCCATCAGCTGCCCGGAAGAAGTCTCGTCGCTGATGCCCACGCTCGTGGACACCCGCGAGCGCTTCGACGCCATGCGCACCCGCCTGGTCGACCGCATGGTGGAGGAGAACCGCGCCGCCCTGGGCGACGACCTCGGTGCCCGCGCGCAATGCGCGATCGACATCCTCGTGCGCAACCTCTACGAGCGCACCGCCGACGTGGGCTTTCTCGCGACCGACGGGCCGGTCACCGACTTCTGCGCTGCCGATGCCGACACGCGTGCCGCTGAGCGCGAACGCCTGCGCACGCGGCTGCGCGAGTACCAGGCCAAATACACCGTCTACGACGACATCGCCCTGCTCGGAACCGACGGCGAGGTGCTGCTGCGGCTCGACGACCGGCATGAGCTCGCGACCAGCCACGACCCCATCGCCGCGCAGGCGCTCGCCGCCGGCGCGTATGTCGAAGCCTTCGGGCTGAGCGACCTCGGCAGCGACCCCGCCCTGCCCTGCCTGCGCTACGCCCACCGCATCGTCAACACCCGCGGCCATGCCGTGGGCGTGCTGGTGCTGCGCTTCCGCTTCGCCGACGAGATGGAGCGCATCTTTGCCGACGTGAGCGACGCGCAAGGCCAGATCGCCATCGTGCTGCTCGATGATGCCAACCGCGTGATCATGAGCAACGACGAGGCGCATGTGCCGCTCGGCGCACGCTTCGCCACCCTGCCGCTCGGCAGCGTGGCGCTCACGAGCTTTGCCGGGCGCGAATACCTGGCGGTGTGCTGCGCGAGCCACGGCTACCAGGGCTACGCGGGGCCGCGCTGGCGGGCCCTCGCGATGGTGTCGCTGCTCACCGCCTTCAACACCTCGGGCGACACCGGCGTCACCATGGCCGGCACGCAGCTCGCGACCGGCGAGCTCTCGGCGGTGGAGCGCGATGCCGACGCGATCAACCGCGAGCTGCGCCGCGTGATCTGGAACGGCCGCCTGATGACGGGCCAGAGCGACGACGGGCGCATGCGCCTGAAAGCGGTGCTGCGCCAGGTCAGCCTCGCCGGCGTGCGCACCCGGCGGCGGCTGGAAAACGCGATCGTCGACCTCTCGGCCACCTCGTTCGGCCGCACCTGCCGCCAGGCGCAGCAGCTCGCACGCCTGGCCGCCGACATCATGGACCGCAACCTCTACGAGCGGGCCAACGACTGCCGCTGGTGGGCGCTCTCGCCGGTGCTGCGCCGCGAGCTGGCCGCGCCCGACAGCGCCGAAAGCCGCGCCACGATGAATGGCGTGCTCGACCACATCAACGGCCTCTACACGGTGTACAGCCGGCTCGTGGCCTTCGACACGCAGGGCGTGATCCGCAGTGCTTCGCGCGCCGAAGGCGACCTGCTCGGAAGCCGCGTGCCCGAGGCCTGGCTGCAGCGGGTGCGCAGCCTGCAGGGCTCGCAGCACTACGCGGTGAGCGAGTTCGGCCCGACGGCGCTGCACGACAACGGCGACACCTACGTCTACCTGGCCGCAGTGCGCGCCGAGCATGACGAGCGCACGCTCGTCGGCGGCGTGGCGATCGTCTTCAATGCGGCGCGCGAACTCTCGGCCATGCTGACCGACATCCTCGGCACCCGTGCCGGCCATGCCGCGTTCGTCGACGCCCACGGCCGCGTGCTCGCCGCCACCCACCCGGAGCTGGCCGACAAGGTGCGCCCGGCTGGCACCGGCGAGGCCGGCGAGCTGCTCGACCTCGACGGCGTGATGTGGGCCTGCGCCAGCTCGCAAGCCGGCGGCTACCGCGAGTTCAAGAAGAGCGACGGCTACGACAACCAGGTGCGGGCCGTGGTCGGCCTGCAGATCGGCACCACCGAGCGGCGCGGCCTGCGCTTCAGCGACTACGAGCTGAGCACGCCGAACCCGCAGCAGCGGGGTGGGAACAGGCAAGAGAAGCGCGAGATGGCGGTGTTCCAGGTGGGCGGCGCCCGCTATGCGCTGGACTGCGATGCGGTGCTCGAAGTCGTCTCCACCCAGCAGGTGGTGCGCTCGCCGGGTGCGGCCTCACTCGTGGTCGGCATGCTGCCGCTCGCCGGCGGGCCGGCCGGCGATGGCCGCGCGGTGCCGGTGATCTGCGCACGTCGCCTGACCGGCATCACACGCGCTGCGCGTGCCACCGATGGCGTGGTGCTGCTGCTGCGCCGTGGCCAGGGCAGCACGGCCTCGGTCTTCGGCCTGCGCGTGGACGACGTGCTGAGCGTGATCGAAGTACCCGGCCACGACCTGCACCCGGTACCGGCCGGCAGCGGCGGCTTCGCGGCCAGCCTCAAGGGCCTGGTCGACTGCCGCGCCTCCAACGGCGAGACGCACGAGAAGGTGCTGGTGCAGCTGCTCGACGCGCAGCGCCTGGCCGAGTCGCTCGGCCCCGCGCCGGTGGCCCTCGCGGCCTGAGGCCAGGCAGACCGGGGGCGGGCAAGCCCTGCCCTTGTCATCAGTAGTCCCCGCTCGCGAAACATCCTTTGCCCGGGTAAGCTCGCTCGAGTCCAACGAGCTGGCGCGCGCCTGCGCGCCCCCACAACACAAAGGAGACGACATGCGCCGCGACACCTTCCTGCACGCCCTGGCCGGGCTCGCCGCCATGGGCCTCGTGCCTTCGGCCGCCCACGCCGCCGCCAACCTCAAGATCCTGATCCCTGCCAACCCCGGCGGCGGGTGGGACCTGACCGGCCGCGCCCTGGGCAAGGCCCTGCAAGACGCCGGCGTGGCTGCCAGCGTCACCTTCGAGAACAAGGGCGGCGCCGCCGGTGCGCTCGGCCTGGCGCAATTCGCCAACTCCGCCAAGGGCGACCCGAATTCGCTGATGGTGATGGGGGCCGTGATGCTCGGCGGCATCATCACCACCAAGCCGCCGGTGACGCTGGAGACGATGACGCCCATCGCCCGCCTCACCACCGAGTACGGCGTGTTCGTGCTGCCGGCCAATTCGCCGCTCAAGACCATGGCCGACGTGGTGGCCCAGCTCAAGAAGGACCCCGCCAGCGTGAAATGGGGCGGCGGCTCGCGCGGGTCCACCGAGCACATCGCCGCGGCCATGATCGCGCGTGAAGCCGGCGTCGACCCGGCCAAGATCAACTACGTGGCCTTCCGCGGGGGCGGCGAGGCGGTGGCCGCCATCCTGGGCGGCAACGTCACCGTGGGCGGCAGCGGCTTCAGCGAGTTCCAGCAGTACATCGACGCCAAGAAGATGACGGCCATCGGCATCACGGCGCCGAGCCGCGTGAAGGGCATCGAGATCGCCACGCTCAAGGAGCAGGGCCTCAACGTCGAGATCGGCAACTGGCGCGGCGTCTACGCCGGCCCCGGCATCACGCCCGAGCAGCGCAAGGCCATCACCGACATGGTGCTGAAGGCCCTGCAGTCGAAGGCCTGGGCCGAGGCGCTCGAGAAGAACCAGTGGACGCCCGCGGTGCTGAGCGGCGCGGAGTTCGAGGCGTTCGTGAAGAAGGAGTTCGCGAGCCTGCGCGACACGATGACCAAAGCCGGCATGGTGTCGTGAGCGAGGCGGCCTCGTCGACCCAGCGCCGGCAGCTGCTGGTCGGGCTGGGCACGCTCGCGCTCGCCGCCGTGATGGCGGTGGGCGCGTGGTTCATCCCGTCGACCGCGGGCTACCAGGGCGTCGGGCCCAACTTCCTGCCCTGGGTGGTGAGCGCGGTGCTCGCGATCTGCGGCGCCCTGCTCTGCTGGCAGGCCACCCACGGCGGCTACCGCGAGGTGGACCCGCCCTCGGGCGCCGAGCGCGGCGACTGGAAAGCCTTCGCCTGGGTCTCGGCCGGCGTGCTCGAGATCGCGGCGCTCATCACCACCATCGGCTTCGTGCTCAGCTGCGCCATCGGCTTCATGCTGGCGGTGCGCGGGCTGCGGGGGTCCGAAGGGAAACCGGCCGGCGACCTGAGGCAGACGCTGATCGACGGGCTGGTGGGCCTGGCGATCTCGGCGCCGGTGTTCTGGCTCTTCCGCAAGCTGCTGGGGCTCACGCTCCCGGGGCTTTCAGCCAGCGGCTGGATCTGAAAGGCACGCGACATGGGCACCTGGGACCAGCTCCTCGCCGGCTTCGCGTCGGCCGCCACGCCGATCAACCTGATGTGGTCCTTCCTGGGCTGCGCGCTCGGCACCGCCATCGGCGTGCTGCCCGGCCTGGGGCCGGCGGTGACGATCGCCATGCTGCTGCCCATCACCGCCCAGGTGGAGCCGGCCGCATCGATGATCTTCTTTGCCGGCATCTACTACGGCGCGATGTACGGCGGCTCGACCACCTCCATCCTGCTCAACACGCCCGGCGAGACGGCCACGATGGTCACCGCGCTCGAAGGCTTCAAGATGGCCAAGAGCGGCCGGGCCGGCGCGGCGCTCGCCACCGCGGCCATCGGCTCCTTCGTCGCAGGCACGCTGGCGACGGTGCTGGTGACGCTCTTCGCGCCGCCGGTCGCCGAGTTCGCGGTGAAGCTCGGCCCGCCGGAGTATTTCTGCCTGATGCTGCTGGCGTTCACCACGGTGAGTGCGGTACTGGGCAAGAGCCGCTTGCGCGGCATCACCTCGCTCTTCATCGGGCTGGCGCTCGGCCTCATCGGCCTCGACCAGATCACCGGCCAGGTGCGCTACACCGGCGGAATCCCGGAGTTCCTCGACGGCATCGAGGTGGTGCTGGTCGCGGTGGGCCTCTTCGCGGTCGGCGAGACGCTCTACACCGCGCTGTATGAAGGCCGCACGGCCGCCACGCTCAACCGCATGGACAAGGTCCACATGACCCGCAGCGAGTGGAAGCGCTCCTGGCCGGCATGGCTGCGTGGCACGGCGATCGGCTTCCCCTTCGGGGCGGTGCCGGCGGGCGGCTCGGAGATTCCCACCTTCCTCAGCTATGCCACCGAGCGCAAGCTGTCGAAGCACAAGGAGGAGTTCGGCACCACCGGCGCCATCGAAGGCGTGGCCGGGCCGGAGGCCGCCAACAACGCCTCGGTGACCGCCACGCTCGTGCCGCTGCTCACGCTCGGCATCCCGACCTCGGTGACGGCAGCCATCCTCCTGAGCGCCTTGCAGAACTACGGCATTCAGGCGGGGCCGCAGCTCTTCCAGACTTCATCGGCGCTGGTGTGGGCGCTGATCGCCTCGCTGTACATCGGCAACGTGATGCTCTTGGTGCTGAACCTGCCGCTGGTCGCGATGTGGGTGAAGCTCTTGAAGATCCCGCGCCCGCAGCTCTACGCCGGCATCCTGATCTTCGCCACCGTCGGTGTGTACGGCATGCGCCAGAGCGCCTTCGACCTGGTGCTGATGTGGGGCGTGGGCCTGGCCGGCGTGCTGATGCGCCGCTTCGACTTCCCGACCGCGCCGGTCATCGTCGGCATGATCCTCGGCCCGCTGGCCGAGGCGCAGATGCGCAACGCGCTTTCCATCGGCGAGGGCAGCTGGACGGTGTTCATCGAGCGGCCGATGTCGGCCGGGTTGCTGGTGGTCGTGGCGCTGGCGCTGTTCGCGCCGTTCGTGATCGGGTGGATCAAGCGCCGCCGCGGCGTGCAGGCCGCAAGGCCTTGATGCGCTGCCACAAGAGCGCACGCGGCACGCTCACCTGCATCACCGTCATGCAGCGCTCCAGCCGGCCTTCGCGGCCGAGCAGGTGGTCGACGGCCTTGCCAAGGTCGCGCTCCACGCTGTCGCCATAGGCCGCCTGCGCCTTGGCCAGGGCCTGCTTCATCAGCTTGCCCTTGGGCTGCATCATCGCGAGGTCGATCAGGTCGCGGCTGAACACGCTGTCGTCGGCCCAACGGTCTGAGTTGGCGAGCAGCTTGGTCGCCGCCATGTCGACACGCGTCAGGGCGGCGACACCCCCCACCAGGTCGTCGGGACCAGGAGGGTCGAGTTCGATGCGACCTTCCAGCACGATCTCGAACTTGATCTCCACCTCGTCGACCTTCAGCAGCGTGCGCAGCCCGTACTGGTCGGCACGCACCTCGCGCACGGGCTGCAGCGAGGCGCCGTCGCGCACGATGGCTTGCAGCCCCTGTGTGCCGGTGAGACGCTGGCGGAGCTCGCGGTAGCCCGCCAAGTCGGACACCACGAAGTCGATGTCCACCGATTCACGGTACTCGCCATAGCGCAAGGCGATGGCCGTCCCGCCTCCGAAGAGGCAACGATGCGCGAGCAGGAAAGGCGCGTCGAGCGCCTCCAGCACGGTCGCGATGCGGCGATGGTGGGCGCGCTCAAACAAGCAGACGCCCTCCGCCCTCTTGACGGGCCAAAGCTTCCAGCAACGCACGCTCCCTGGGATCGAGCGCTTCGCGGTCGAGGTGGCGCCAGTGGCGCTCGTACAGGCTCAGTGCCTCGGCAGGGGTCAATTCGGTGAGCCCCGGCGCATGCCAGGCCAGGCGCTTGAGCTGCGGATAGTCGGCCAGCACGATGCGCTGAGGCACCGGCGGCGCCTCCGCCTTCGCGGGCATCACCACCACCCCGGCGACGTGGATCTCAAGGCCCAGCGCACCGAGCGCGTTGAGGTAGGCCCCCATCGTCACCGACGGTTCACCGCCCTCGATGCGGTGCCAGGTCACGCGCGACATGCCCGCCGCCTCGGCGGCCGCCTGCGCGCTCACGCCCAAGGCCTTGCGCCGCGCGCGGATGTCGAGGCCGAGCGCACCCAGGCGGGCGGCAGCGGCAAGGTCGGGGGTGGGGGCGCGGGCTGGCATAGTGTTTCTCATCTTAGGCATTCCTCGCCGTTTTGTCCACAATGAGAAACATATCCACCTGCAGGCTCGCCAACAGCCTTGACTCCCGGAGGACAAGCAGCAGCGGCACAATCAGCCGCTGTCCCTCCATCCCCACCCACAGGAGCATCGCCATGGCCACCGCCAAGAAGCCAGCAGATCACGCCTTTGCCAGCACGCTCAAGACCGTCAAGACCGCCTCCGGGCGCAGTGCGAGCTACTTCTCGCTGCCCGAGCTGGCCAAGACCTACCCCAACGTCGCCAAGCTGCCCGTCTCGATGCGCATCGTGCTCGAGTCGGTGCTGCGCAATTGCGATGGCAAGAAGGTCACCGCCGACCATGTGGCGCAGGTGGCGAACTGGGCTCCGAACGCGGACCGTGTCAACGAGATCCCCTTCGTCGTGGCCCGCGTGGTGCTGCAGGACTTCACCGGCGTGCCGCTGCTGGCCGACCTGGCCGCCATGCGCAACGTGGCGGTGCAGAAGGGCAAGAACCCGCGCACCATCGAGCCGCTGTGCCCGGTCGACCTGGTGGTCGACCACTCGGTGATGGTCGACTACTACGGCACCAAGGACGCGATCGACTTGAACATGAAGCTCGAGTTCGACCGCAACAAGGAGCGCTACCAGTTCATGAAGTGGGGCATGCAGGCCTTCGAGACCTTCGGCGTGGTGCCGCCCGGCTTCGGCATCGTGCACCAGGTGAACCTGGAGTACCTGGCGCGCGGCGTGTACGAGAAGAACGGCGTGGTCTACCCTGACTCGCTGGTCGGCACCGACAGCCACACGACCATGATCAACGGCATCGGCGTGGTGGGCTGGGGCGTGGGCGGCATCGAGGCCGAAGCGGCCATGCTCGACCAGCCGGTCTACTTCCTCACGCCCGACGTGGTGGGCTTCGAACTCACCGGCCGCCTGCGCGAAGGCGTGACGGCCACCGACCTGGTGCTCACCGTCACCGAGATCCTGCGCAAGGAGAAGGTCGTCGGCAAGTTCGTCGAGTTCTACGGCGAAGGCACCGAGAGCCTCACGCTGCCCGACCGCGCCACCATCGCCAACATGGCGCCCGAATACGGCGCGACCATGGGCTTCTTCCCGGTCGACGCACGCACGCTCGACTACATGCGCGGCACCGGCCGCACCAAGGACGAGATCGAGATGCTCGAGGCCTACTTCAAGGCCCAGAAGATGTTCGGCATCCCGCGGCGTGGCGAGATCCGCTACTCGAAGGAAGTCTCGCTCGACCTCGGCACCGTGGCCCCGTCGCTCGCCGGCCCCAAGCGCCCGCAGGACCGCATCGAGCTCGGCAACCTGAAGAAGGAGTTCAGCGAGCTCTTCTCCAAGCCCGTCACGGCCAACGGCTTCAACCAGCCGCCCGAGAAGCTGCACCAGACCTACACCACCAAGAGCGGCATCCCGATCCAGAACGGCGACGTGCTGATCGCCGCCATCACCTCCTGCACCAACACCTCGAACCCCGCCGTGCTGCTGGCCGCGGGCCTGCTGGCCAAGAAGGCGGTGGAGGCGGGCCTGACCGTCAAGCCGCACGTGAAGACCTCGCTTGCCCCGGGCTCGCGTGTCGTCACCACCTACCTCGACAAGGCCGGCCTCACGCCCTACCTCGACAAGCTCGGCTTCACGCTCGCCGGCTACGGCTGCACCACCTGCATCGGCAACGCCGGCGACCTGACGCTCGAGCTCAACGAGGTCATCTACAAGAACGACCTGGTGTGCGCCGCGGTGCTCTCGGGCAACCGCAACTTCGAGGCGCGCATCCACCCCAACCTCAAGGCGAACTTCCTCGCCTCGCCGCCGCTGGTCGTGGCCTACGCCATCGCCGGCAACGTGACGCGCGACCTGATGACCGAGCCTGTCGGCAAGGGCACGAACGGCCGCGACGTCTACCTCGGCGACATCTGGCCGACCAGCGACGAGATCAGCGCGCTGATGAACCTCGCGATGGACGGCAAGGCCTTCCGCGAGAACTACGCGCAGGTGAAGAGCAACCCCGGCGAGCTGTGGGAGCGCATCGAGGGCGTGAAGGGCGAGACCTACACCTGGCCGCGCAGCACCTACATCGCCAAGCCGCCCTTCTTCGACGACTTCCACATCACGCCGGCCACCGCCAGCCTGGGCATCAAGGGCGCACGCGCGATGGCGCTCTTCGGCGACTCGATCACCACCGACCACATCTCGCCGGCCGGCTCGATCAAGGAGCAATCGCCCGCCGGACACTGGCTCAAGTCGCATGGCGTCTCCAAGGCCGACTTCAACTCGTATGGCTCGCGCCGCGGCAACCACGACGTGATGGTGCGCGGCACCTTCGCCAACGTGCGCATCAAGAACCTGATGATCCCGCCGGGGCCCGACGGCAGCCGCGAGGAAGGCGGCCTCACCATCTACATGGATGGCAGCAAGAAGTTCATCTACGACGCTGCCATGAAGTACATCGAGCAGGGCATCCCCACCATCGTCTTCGCGGGCGAGGAATACGGCACCGGCTCGTCGCGCGACTGGGCCGCCAAGGGCACGGCGCTCTTGGGCATCAAGGCGGTGGTTGCGCGCAGCTACGAGCGCATCCACCGTGCGAACCTGGTCGGCATGGGGGTGCTGCCGCTGCAGTTCAAGGGCGACGACTCCTGGCAGACGCTGGGGATCAAGGGCGACGAGAGCTTCGACGTGCTGCTCGGCACCGAGCTCAAACCGCAGCAGGACGCCACGCTCGTGATCTGCAGCAAGGACGGGGGAAAGCGCGACGTGCGCGTCACGCTGCGCATCGACACGCCGATCGAGGTCGACTACTACAAGCACGGCGGCATCCTGCCCTTCGTGCTGCGGCAGTTGCTGGCCGCGGCCTGATCTCTCTGCACTGATGCCCGAGCCGTTCAAGAACCTGCTCGGACCGCAGGTGGTCGCCGCGATGGCGAGCCACCTGCAACGTGCGGGCGCTGAAACCGGTGCGGCCTTCAACGCCAAACGCTTTCGCTCGCTCGCACTCAGCGGGCTGGAAGTGCTGGAGATGAAGGCCCGCGCGCAGCACCTCTGCAGCGCGCTCGAGAAGACCTTGCCAAGCGACTTCGACAGCGCCGCTGCGGTGATGGAAGGCGCGCTCGCGTCGATGGACCCGATCGACGACGCCACGCTCGACAGCCCCACCGGCGCGCGCGACGACGGCCTCGCCGGCTGGGCCGTGTGGCCGCTCACTGAATACGTGGCGCGGCACGGCCACGACAACGCGCCCCGCGCCCTGCAGGCCCTGCATGCGATGACGCAGCGCTTCACCGCCGAATGGGCGATCCGCCCGTTCATCCTGTCGGAGCCGGCGCTGTCGTTCGACACCCTCCAGCGCTGGAGCACCGACACCAGCCCGCACGTGCGCCGCCTGGTGAGCGAAGGCAGCCGCCCGCGCTTGCCCTGGGGCATGGTGCTCAAACCCCTGGTCGACGACCCCTCGCCCACCCTGCCCCTGCTGCGCCGGCTGATGGACGACGCCAGCCCCTACGTGCGGCGCAGCGTGGCCAACCACCTGAACGACATCGCCAAGGACCACCCGTATCTCGTCGAGGCCTGGCTGCAGGAGCACCTGCCGGGCGCCACGCCACAGCGGCTCGCACTGCTCAAGCACGCCAGCCGCACGCTGGTGAAGAAGGGCCACGCCGGCGTGCTGAAAGCCTTCGGCGTGGGCGACCGGTTCAAGGGCGAGGCGGGCCTCACGCTGTCGTCACGCCGGGCGAAGGTGGGCGACAGCCTGCTGCTCGCGCTGACGCTGCGATCGACCGCGAAGAAGCCGCAGCGCCTGGCCATCGACTACGCCGTGCACCACGTGAAGGCCAGCGGCGAGACCTCGCCCAAGGTCTTCAAGGGCTGGGTGGCGGAGCTGGCCGCGGGCGAGGCACGCGAGTTCCGCAAGCAGCACTCGCTCAAGCCCATCACCACCCGCGTGTACTACCCGGGCACGCACCGCCTCGAGGTGCTGGTGAACGGGGCAGCGGTGGCCGAGGCGAGCTTCGAGTTGCGCATCTAGGGCCTGGCGTCGGATCACTCCGACAGCACGCCGCTGCCGGGTCTTGGGCGTTTCGGCGCGCCGTCCGGTTCGCGCCTCCTGCTCCTCGCCCTACGCTGCAAGCTCCTCATTCGCAACGACAGGAGCACGCCATGAAATCCGTTCTTCTCTGGGCGCTGGGCGTCCCCATTCCCGTCATCCTGCTGCTCTGGCTGATCTTCTGAGCGGCGCCTCGTCCTGCTCGGCCTCGCGGTAGAACAACCGCACGGCCGAGACCACGGCCTGCGCGTCGGCCAGCGTCATGTGCTCGCCGATGGGCAGGCTGAGCAGGGTGGCGTCGATGCGGTTGCAGAACGCGCGCAGGTCAGGCTCGCCGAGGTACCGGTAGGCCCGCAGCTTGGGCAAGGCCACCGGGTAGTGCCGCCCCGTCTCGATGCCGTGCTCGGCCAGGTGCTTCATCAGCGCATCGCGCCGCGCCGTGCGCACGACGAACAGGTGGTACACCTGCCGCGCCCAGGGCTGGCGCACCGGCAGCACCAGGTCGCCCACACCGGCCAGCTCGCGCAGGTAGTGGTCGGCGATCGCGATGCGGTGCTCGGTCCACCCGCCCAGGTGCGGCAGCTTGGCGGACAGCACGGCCGCCTGCAGCCCGTCGAGCCGCGAGTTGCGGCCCTCGAATTCATGCTCGTGCTTGGCCAGACGCCCGTGGTTGGCGATCATGCGGCAGCGCTGCGCGAGGTCGGCGCGCTGCGTGGTGATGGCGCCGGCATCGCCGTAGGCACCGAGGTTCTTGCCCGGGTAGAAGCTGAAGCAGCCGACATCGCCGAGGCCGCCCACACGCTGCCCGCGCACTTCGGCGCCATGCGCCTGCGCGCAGTCTTCGATCACCGCCAGGCCATGCTCGCGCGCCAGCGCCATCAGCGCGTCCATGTCGCAGGGGTGGCCGTAGAGGTGCACCGCCACCAGCGCTTTCGTGCGCGGCGTGAGCTGCGCCTGCACCGAGGCCACGTCGAGCACGTAGCTCTCGCGGTGCACGTCGGCGAAGACCACGCGGTGCCCGCAGCGTGACACCGCCTCCGCACTGGCGATGAAGCTGTTGCCCGGCACGATGATCTCGCTGCCCGGCGGCAAGGCCAGCGCCTCGATGGCGATCTCCAGCGCGTCGGTGCCGTTGCCCACGCCCACGCAATGCGCCGCACCGGCGTAGCGGGCGAACTGCTCTTCGAACGCGGCGACATGGGGCCCGCCGACGAAGGCCGAGTTGGCGATCACGGCGGCGATGGCGCTGTCGATGTCGTCGCGGATCGACTGATACTGCGCCTGCAGGTCGAGGAAGCGGATCACGAGGCTGCCTCCCATGCCGCCCATGCGGACGCCGGCACAGAAGCGCGCCGGCCGAGGCGGCTATGCCGGACCCCCTGCACCGGCAGGGCCACTTCCTCGCCCGAAGCCATCGACTCGTACAGCGCGACCAGCAGCTCCAGGGTGCCGCGCCCTTCATGCCCATCGACCAGCGGCGCGGCACGGCCCCCCAGCACCTCCACCACGTGCTCGTAGAACGCCTGGTGCCCGAAGCCGTAGACGTTGGGCGGGTTGACGCTGAAGCGCGTGAGTGCGTCGGCATCGCCGGGCAACGGCTCGTTGAACTGCCAGATGCGCGTCTGGTTGACGGCGAAGCCCGCGATCTCCACCGCACCCGTCGAGCCCAGCACCGACAGCGAGCCCTCCATGTCGTGCGGGCGGGCCGCGGTGGTGGCCTCGATCACGCCCAGCGCGCCATTGCGAAAGCGCAGCGTGGCGACGGCCGTGTCTTCGGCTTCGATGCGGGCCAGGGCCGTGGCGCCACGCGCATGCACGCTCGCCACCGGGCCCATGAACCAGCGCAGCATGTCGACGTGGTGGCTCGCCTGGTTGGCCAGCACACCACCATCGAGCGCCCAGGTGCCTCGCCACGCGGCCTCGTCGTAGTAGGCCGCCTCGCGGCACCAGCGCACGCGCACCGTGCCCAGCACCAGTTGGCCGAATCGGCCGGCCTCGAGGGCCTCGCGCGCCCTGACGACCGGCACGTTGAAGCGGTTCTGCTTGACGACGAAGAGCTGCACGCCGGCACGCTCGCTTTCGTCGAGCATCGCGTCGGCATCGGTCAGCGTGAGCGCCATCGGCTTCTCGACGAGCACGTGGCGGCCACTGCGCATGGCCGCGATCGCGTGCTCGGCATGCTCGCCGCTCGGCGTGAGCACGGCCACCAGGTCGATGCCCCGCATGGCCAGCATCTCGGCAAGCGACTCGAAGGCGGGCACCCCGTGCCGGGCGCCGAACGCCTCGGCGCGGCCGGCGTGGTGGTCGCACACCGCGACCAGCCTCATGCCGGCCACGTGCTGCGTCAGGAGCTCGGCATGCCGTTTGGCGATGCGGCCGCAGCCGACAATGGCGACGTTGATCATGGGGGCGCAACTGCAGGTCCCGTGCCCGAGACAGTTGCAGGTTTGCCGACTTCAATGCTTGCAGCGAGCACCGGGCCCTGCGCCGTAGTGCCGACTCTCCCGCCGCAGGGCGGATGCCACTTTTACCGGCGCGGTCTTCCCGTGATGTGCAAGCGTTGCCGACGCGAGCCTCAGCGCACGTGGCCGGCGAAGAGCGCTTCGGAGAACCCGACGGTCACCTCGCCGTCGCCCCACTCGACCACGGGCCGCTTGATCACGCTCGGCTGGCGCAGCATCAGCGCACGGGCCGAGGCGGCATCGGTCACCGCGGTCTTCTCGCCCTCGTCGAGCTTGCGCCAGGTCGTGCCCTGGCGGTTGACGAGCTTCTCCCAGCCGACGGCCTGCAACCAGCGCGAGAGCCGGGCCTCGGGCACGCCTTGTTTCTTGAAGTCGTGAAAGGCCACGTCGACGCCTTGCCCGGAAAGCCAAGCGCGCGCCTTCTTGACGGTATCGCAGTTGGGGATGCCGTAGAGCGTGATGGAGGTCATCCGCGCTTTATAGCCCGTTGTCGGCGTCGTGCACGTCGCACAGCGGATCGGGCCCGTAGGACGTGTCCATCACCTTGCCCTGCGCGTCGATGCCCACCTGGAAGTACTGGCAGAACGGCGTCTCGTAGCGATAGGCCCAGACGGTCTGCCGCCGTTCGGCGATGCCCACCACCCGCTGGTCGAACGAATGGCCGATCAGCGCCTGCACCTGGCTCGCGGCCATGCCGGGCTGCACCGCGTTGAAGTTGGCCTCGGTCAGCACCTGCTCCCAGCGCACCAGCTTGCCGGCCGCGTCGAAGTCGACCATGTAGGTGTGCCGGCCAAACGGGCCTCGCGCGAACTCGAGGCGGCGGCCACCGTCGGCCTGCGGGTACTCGCCGGTCGGCTCGCCGAGCGACTGGCGGGCCGCCTGGATCGAGGTGCCGGGGGAAAGCGACTGCGGGCCATAGCTCACGCAGCCCGCCAGCACGGCGGCCGCCAGCGCTGCGCCCAAGGCGTGGAACGACTTCATGAGAGATCCTTTCCGCGGTGCATGCAGGCACCGAAGGCCTCATGGTAGGAAGCGCTCGTGCCCCCGTCCACACGGGGGACTTCTCCCCAACGACGGCGCGCCAGGGAACAGGCCTTGCCGAGTGGGCTCAACTCCACTCGTCGAGAGCAGCTTGCATGGCCACGTCAAAACCAAAAAGCCCCCGGAAGCCGGCACCCTCGCCCGCCCCCACCGCCGCCGAGCCCGACCCGAGCCAGCCCCTGCCCGCCGATCCGCAGGAAGCCGTGGGCACGGTGCTCAGCACGCTCTCCGGCCCATCGACGGTGCTCTTCACCGAAGACGACGCGCAAGCCCTTTCCACGCCCGCGCAGCAGATGCTCGGCACACGCTACGCCGGCACGCAGGTGCTCGCGAAAGCGATGCCTTCCAACCCGCTCAAGCCCGCCGAGCACGGGCTCGACAACGGCCACCATCCGCAGGCCGGGCCTTCGCAGGCGGCGCCCGACGAGATTGTGCGCAGCAGCACCGTCAACGAAGACGTGCCCTCGCCGAAGACGGGCGACGGCAGCGTGAGGCCCGGCTTCAACCCCACCAACGGCCCGCTCGACCGCGTGCGCGTCGACAGCGGCGGCCAGGCACTCACCACCAACCAGGGCGTGCCGGTCGCCGACAACCAGAACTCGCTCAAGGCCGGCCTGCGCGGGCCCACGCTGCTCGAAGACTTCATCCTGCGCGAGAAGATCACCCACTTCGACCATGAGCGCATCCCCGAGCGGGTGGTGCATGCGCGCGGTTCGGCGGCGCACGGGTACTTCGAATGCACCGAGCCGCTGACCGAGCACACGGCTGCCGCACCTTTTGCACAAGCCGGTAAAAAGACCCCGGTCTTCGTGCGTTTCTCGACCGTGGCCGGAGAGCGCGGCTCGATCGACACCGCGCGCGACGTGCGCGGCTTCGCCGTCAAGTTCTACACCGAGCAGGGCAACTGGGACCTGGTGGGCAACAACATCCCGGTGTTCTTCATCCAGGACGCGATGAAGTTCCCCGACCTCGTGCATGCGGTCAAGCCCGAGCCGCACCACCAGATGCCGCAGGCTTCGAGCGCGCACGACACCTTCTGGGACTTCGTCTCGCTGATGCCCGAGTCGGCGCACATGCTGATGTGGGTGATGAGCGACCGCGCGATCCCGCGCAGCTACCGCACGATGCAGGGCTTTGGCGTGCACACCTTCCGGCTGGTCAACGCGGCGGGTGAATCGGTCTTCTGCAAGTTCCACTGGACACCCGTCGCCGGCACGCACTCGCTGGTGTGGGATGAAGCCGCCAAGCTCGGCGGCGCCGACCCCGACTTCCACCGCCGCGACCTGTGGGAGGCCATCGAGGCCGGCAACTACCCCGAGTGGGAGCTCGGCGTGCAGATCTTCAGCGAGGTGCAGGCCGAAGGCTTCAGCTTCGACGTGCTCGACCCGACCAAGATCGTGCCGGAGGAGCTGGTGCCGCTGCGCACCGTGGGCCGCCTGGTGCTCAACCGCAACCCCGACAACTTCTTCGCCGAGACCGAGCAGGTCGCCTTCTGCACCGCACACGTGGTGCCCGGCATCGACTTCAGCAACGACCCGTTGCTGCAGGGCCGCATTCACTCGTATGTCGACACGCAGCTCACGCGGCTCGGCGGGCCCAACTTCCACGAGATCCCGATCAACGCCTCGATTGCGCAGGTGCACAACAACCAGCGCGATGGCCTGCACCGCCAGGCCATCCACCGCGGACGGGTGAACTACGAGCCCAACTCGCTGGGCGGCGGCTGCCCGTTCCAGGCCGGCAAGGCGGGCTTCGTCTCCTTCCCGCAGCCGGTGGCCGAAGACAAGGTGCGCGGCAAGCCCGAGAAGTTCGCCGACCACTACTCGCAGGCCAGGCTCTTCTGGAAGAGCCAGACGCCCACCGAGCAGGCGCACATCGTCGGCGCCTACCGCTTCGAGCTGACGCGCGTGCAGACGCCGGCGGTGCGCGAGCGTGTGCTGTCGGTGCTGGCGAACATCGACACCGAGCTCGTGACCCGCGTGGCCGAAGGCCTGGGCATGCCGGTGCCGCCGCCGCAACCGAAGGCGCTGGCGATCGAGGTGACGCCGGAGGTGGAAAGCTCGCCGGCGTTGTCGTTGCTCTCACGCCCCGGCGAGGCCGGCGTCAAGGGCCGGCGCGTGGCGCTGCTGGTCGCCGATGGCGTGGAAGACCTGCGGCTGCGCGCGGTCCACAAGGCACTGGCCACGGCAGGCGCCGCGCCGCGCTTCGTGGGCGTGCGGCTGGGCGTCGTCACGCCGCTGAGCCAGGAGCCGCTGCATGTGGAGGTGTCGCTCGAAGCCGCACCCTCGGTGACCTGGGATGCGGTCGTGCTGCCCGATGGCGAGCGGGCGGCGCTCTCGCTCGCCGCGCAGGGGCAGGTGCTCGAGTTCGTGAAAGACCAGTACCGGCACTGCAAGCCGATGCTGGTGCTGGGCCATGCGAGCGTCGTCCTGGCCAAGGCCAGCATCGACGTGCAGCTGCCCGACGGCACGCCCGACCCGGGCATCGTGCTGGGCGAGCCGATGGACGCCGCCGCGCCGGGGGCCGAGGTGAACGTGGACGCCTTCGTCACCGCGCTCGCGCGGCACCGCCACTACGAGCGCGAGACCGACCCGCCGCGCGTGTAGCGACTAGGCCCGCTGCGGCTTGTACTTGAAGACGGCGCGAATGACCCCGTGGTCGTTCGTGCCGTCGAGCTTGTGGTCGTCGAAATTGAGGTGGTCGTTGTTGACCACCAGCCCGTCGAACAGCCACACGCGCTTGCGGCTGTGGTCGTAGAACTGCTCGCTCACCATGATGTGGTCGAGCGACTCGCGGATGCCCTCGTGCACGTGGGTGTAGTACACGTCGCGCGTGTCGCGGTACTCCTGCAGCGTCTGCGTGCTGTAGAGCGCGATGTCGCCGCCGCCGATGGAGTCGCCCACGAGATAGCGCGGCTGCTCGGTGAGGATGTTGGTGGTGTTGCTGAAGTGGCCGTCGTTGATGTCGCCGAGCACGATCACCGGCGTGTCGTTGCCCTTCATCTGCTCGGTGAGGATGAAGCGCAGCGCCGCCGCCTCGGCCGTGCGGCGGATGGTGGAGATGGCCGCGCCGATCGCGGTGGCGTGCTTGGCGTAGGTGTCGCGGTCTTCGCGGTACCAGCCTTCGTTGTAGATCTTCGTCGGGCCCTTCGACTTGAAATGGCACACGTAGAGGTGCACCTCGGGCTCGTCTTCGCGCGGCTTGATGGTGCAGTGCGCCACCGGGCGTGAGAAGCCGCGGATGCTCACGTCGATGAGCGGGGTCTGCGGGTCGTCGCCGTGCGAGCGCAGCACGAACTTGCTCGGAAACTGCTCGATCCACTGGGGCACGCCGCTCAACAGGCCCTTGCGCACGATGGCGGCGCAGACGATCTTGCGGCCATCGGCATCGGGCGGGGCGACGAGGTCGTAGTCGGCGTCGAGGCCGGCGGCCTGCAACGCGCGCTTCATCGAATCGGCATGCCAGAGCTCCTGGAAGCCGAACACGTCGGACTTGAGGATGGTGAGCTGGCGCACCGTCCAGGCGATCTTGAGGTTGTACTCGGCTTCGGTCCAGCCGTCGCGGTCGGTGTAGAGCGGCCGGCCGGGCTCGTTGAGGTTGTAGAGGTTGAAGGTGGCGATGCTCAGCTCTCTCAGGTTCATGGCGGCCTCCGGGTGGTGACGCGAGAGTAGGCGACGCATGTGACAGGCGCGCAATCCCTACTCCTCTATATTCGGCCGGCCTCCATGAAGAAGCCGATCGTCGTCACCGTGCTCGGCAGCGCCCAGACCCTGGCCTGGGCGTCGTCGTACTACATCGCCGCCCTGCTCGCCGCACCCATCGCCCGCGACCTGGGCCTGCGCGAGCCGACGGTGTTCCTCGCGTTCTCGCTGGCGCTGGTAGTGTCGGCCTTCGTCGGCCCCTGGGCCGGCCGCACCATCGACCGCCACGGCGGCCGGCAGTTGCTGATGGGCACCAATGTGCTGTTTGCCGCCGGCCTTGCCGGCCTCGCGCTCGCGCAGGGGCCGTGGACGCTCTTCATCGCCTGGGTCGTGCTCGGCCTTGCGATGGGCGCCGGGCTCTACGAGGCAGCGTTTGCCACGCTCGTGCGGCTGTACGGCCATGACTCGCGCAACGCCATCACCGGCATCACGCTCTTCGCCGGTTTCGCGAGCACCATCGGCTGGCCGCTCACCGCCTGGATGGAAACGACCTTCGGCTGGCGCGGCGCGTGCCTGGGCTGGGCAGGCCTGCACATCGTGCTGGGGCTGCCACTGAACGCGGCCTTGCCGAAGGCGCCCGCATCGCTGGCGCCCGCGCCGGCAGCAGCGGCGGCCGCGGCAGAGGTGCCGCCTGAAACGGAGCCCCAGCACCCGATGCTCGTGAGCGTGGTGCTGTCGTTCGTGTTCGCGGTGGCGTGGTTCACCAGCACCGCGATGGCGGCCCACCTGCCTCGCTTGATGCAGGCGCTCGGCGCAAGCCTTGCGGTCGCCGTGGCGGTGGGTGCGCTCGTCGGGCCGGCGCAGGTGGCGGGCCGCCTGCTCGAATTCGGCGTGCTGCGGCGTGTGCACCCCTTGCTGTCGGCGCGCCTCGCCAACCTCGCGCATCCGATCGGCGCGGTGGCCTTGCTCTTTGCGGGGCCGGCCCTGGCACCGGTGTTCGCGCTGCTGCACGGGGCGGGCAACGGCATCCTCACCATCGCCAAGGGCACGCTGCCGCTCGTGTTCTTCGGTCCGCAGGGCTATGGCGCGCGGCAAGGCTGGCTCATGCTCCCGGGGCGGGTGGCGCAGGCGTTTGCGCCGTTCGCGTTCGGCCTCGCACTCGACCGGTGGGGCGCGGCAAGCCTGTGGCTGTCGACCGCGCTCGGTCTCACCGCGTTCGTCGCCTTGATGGTGCTGAAGGCCGGCAGGCGCTGAAGCAAAACGCCCCGCGGGCGCGGGGCGTTTTGACTGAGTTTCGACCTCAGCGCGTCACTTGCTCTTGGTCGAGCCGCTGGACGACGACGCGCCCCCAGCTTCGAGGCCGGTGGACGTCTGCGTGGTCGGCGAGGTGGCGCTTCCGTCGCTCAGCCCGGTGGTGCTGCTGCCCGCGCCTTGCGGTCCGGCGCCCGATTGCGAGCCCTGGCGGCTGCTGCGCCAGGTGTTGAACTCTTCCGAGAACTTCTTGTAGCGCTCCTGGCGCCATGACTGGTAGTCGTTGTCGAGGTTGCGCAGTTGCTCGCTGCGCCACTGGTGGTAGTCGGGGTCGTGGTGGTGGTCGCGACTTTGGCCTTGGCCCTGCCCCTGGCCGACCTCGGAACGGCCCCAGTCGGCGTGCTGGCCCCATTCGCGCTGGCCATAGGCCTGCTGGTCCTGGCCGTAGCCTTGCTGGCCATATCGCTGCTGGCCGCCGTAGCCCTGCGAGCCACCGTAGCCCTGCGATCCGTATCCGGACGATCCGTAGCGGCCCTGCGACCCGCGCTGGCCATACGGGTCGCCGCCTTGGCGGCCCGGGTCACCCTGGTTGCCGTAGCCATGCGAGCCGTAGCGCCCGTCGTCCCGCTGCCCAAAATCACGCTGCTGGCCATAGCCGCCACGGTAGCCCTCCTGCCGACCGAAGCCCTGCTCCGCGTCGTAGCCCTGGGCGCCGTATTCGCCGCCGTAGCCACCGTAGCCGCCGCTGCCGATGCCGTACTCGGAGCCGCTGCCTTGCTGGCGGCCCGAGTCGAACTGGCGGCCGCCGCCGGTGTAGTAGTCGCCCGACTGCGCGCCGCGCTCGCTGCGCTGGTCCTGCTGGCCACTTTGGCGACGGAAATCTCCGTAGTTGCTGCCGGATTCGCTGCGCTGGCCGCCTTGCTGCGCGCCTTGGCGGTCCTGGCCATAGTCGTCTGCGCCATAGCCGCCGTCTCGGCGGCTTTGATAGTCACGCTGGGTCATGTCGTTTCCTTTCATCTGGATCCGTTGCGATCGGCCACCCCGCGAAACCACGGCGAGCCGTGACGAATTCGCGGCAATCGAGGTGCCGAGCCCACCGCGTCATCCGCACGAGCCGGAACACGCGTTGCTGCGCTCCAGGCATCCACCCACCGATGACAGGAGACCCCATGAACGACACCACCCGATCCCTCGCCATCGTCACCGGCGCCTCCTCGGGCATCGGCCGCGAGCTGGCATTCGAATGCGCCCGCAACGGTTTCGACCTGCTCATTGCCGCCGACCAAGGGCCGCTGGAAGAAACCGCCGACGCCCTGCGCGACCTCGGCGTCTCGGTGAGCACCGTGACAGCCGACCTCGCGACGCCTGCCGGCGTGGCCTTGCTGATCGAGCGCATCGGCGAGCAGCCCGTCGACCTGCTGCTCGCCAATGCGGGCCATGGCCTGGGGCGCGCTTTCCTCGACCAGGAGTTCGCCGACATCCGGCACGTGATCAACACCAACATCACCGGCACGCTCGACCTGCTGCACCACGTGGCCCGCCGCATGCGCTCGCAGGGCCGCGGACGCATCCTCGTCACCGGCTCGATCGCCGGGCGCATGCCAGGGAGCTTCCAGGCCGTCTACAACGGCACCAAGGCCTTCATCGATTCCTTCTGCTTCGCCTTGCGCGACGAGCTGAAGGACTCGGGCGTCACCGTCACCTGCCTGATGCCCGGGCCAACCGACACCGAGTTCTTCGAACGCGCCGACATGATGGACACGGATGTGGGCACCGGTCCGAAGGCGAGCCCGGCCGACGTGGCAAAGGCCGGTTTCGACGCGATGATGGACGGCGAGAGCGACGTCGTCGCCGGCTGGAAGAACAAGCTTCAGGCGCTGATGGCGAACATCACGCCGGATGAACTGCTGGCGCGGCGGCACCGCAAGATGGCGGAGCCCGGATCTGCGCGGCACTGATGCCGCCCAATGACGAGAGGGTCAGCCGCTGCTCGCGCGCTGACCCTCTTCGGCACTGTGGGCCCAACAGCTCGCTACCGAACGCGAGCCTTGGGGCGTTTGCGGGTCTGCTCCAGGCCGGCAGCCAGCATCGTCGCAAGTTCAGTGCACTGCGCCTTCACGACCGAGGGGTGCGTCACCAAGGTGTACTGCTCGTCGATGACGAGCATCGCCAAGCCATGCATGGCGCTCCACAGGTTGAACGTGAGGCCCTCGATGCCAGAGCTGTCAAGCTTTGCGCGCTCAAGCATGGCCGAAAAAATAGCATGCAATTCCTTCAGGGCATGATGCGACGCACTGCGCAGATCCGCATAGTCGTCGCGACGAAGGTTCTTGTCAGCGAACATCAAGCGAAACAGGTGCGAGTTCTCCACCGCGAAGCCAACATAGTTCTGGAAGATGATCTCCAGCGTCTCGGCGATCGAACCCGACAAAGTCGCCTGGCTCTTGCGACGCTGGCCCAGCAGCACGAAACCCTCGGCCGCGAGACTCGCCAACAGATGATTCTTGTCGGCGAAGTGATTGCGAATCGCTGCCTGGGAAACGCCGGCAAACTGGGCACAAGCTCGCAAGGTCACACCCTCGATGCCGCTGGTGCGCAAAAGGTGAGACGCACCGACGAGAAGCGCTGTGCGCAGGTTGCCGTGGTGATACCTTCTTTTCTTCTCGCCGGTTGCCGGCTCGACGGTCGGGCGGGCAGCGGAGCTGGTCGTTTGCTTGCGTCGGGCAGTTGCCATGGACAAGAGCGGGCTGACAGCGGTCATGTCAGCGTCGTTACGGGCGATCGAGCATTTTAGTGTCGCGCCCAACAATGCATTCATTGCACACATTCAACGGGCAACGAGATCGCCCTCTCCGCTACGGACGACCAGCGTGCTCCAGTTGTGCCACCTTCTGGGTCGAGAGCCAGCATGCGTGCACACCAAACGGCACGCGGGCAGGCAGGTGGACGCGTGCGATCTCCGTCATCTCCTTCGCAGTGAAGATGACCAGGTCAGCACTCTCCTCCTTCATCAGCAGGTCGACGATGTAGCCATCGTCTTCATCTTTGCCGCCCTCTGCCGGAACGAACAGGGGCTCGCCACCCAGGAACCCGCTGTAGTCAAGGTACTGAAGTGGCTTCTCTTCCAGGAGGTCGTACTTCTGCACACCGCGACCCATGTAGCCGCTGCTCTCGTCGAGCAGGTAGGCATAGCGGCTCGGCTTGCCCGAGTACGCGAGGTTGATGGACGGTCGCTCGTAAGCACCCTCAAGCAGCACCCTGTCGTCCACCACCTTGCCGCTCTCGAGGTCGAGCACCCACTTGCGGAACTTCGCAGGGGGCTCCTCCGGGCTGTGGATGGGCAGGTGATCCGGGTACGCCTCGAACATGGGCGCAAAGAGGACGATCTGGTCCCTGCCGTCCTTGGAGCGCGTTTCCCAGCCGTTCACCATGTGCCAGATGAATCCGGGGTGGTCGCACGTGAACCAGCGGACGGCTTCGCCAGGCGACGGGAAGCGGTTGATGACACCCCAACGCAGCGGGTACGACGCGTCGAAGTGATAGATGCTCGAATGCGATGTCAGCCGTAAGCGCGAGCTGCGGATGGAAGTGTCGGGGAAGATGAGGAAGCGATCGGTGACGATGAAGTCGTGCAAGTAGGCCATGGCATCTTCAGACAGGGGCTGCTGATGCACCAGCTGGTGGTCGACCAGTCGACCGTTCTCGAGGCGCGAATAGAACACCCCGTGGTTGGTGCGATGGATGCTCAGGTTGTAGAACGTGTTGGTTGCCTGATCGATGCGTGGGTGAGCCGTGAAAGGGCTCTTCAATGCGCCGCCCCAGTTCTCGAGCTTTCCGGTGCCGTCGAACACGACATTGCCACCCTCCAGCCGGCTGTTCAGCGCGAACGGATAGGCAGTCTCGTTCAGACAGTAGATCTTGCCGCCGTGGAAGTGCACTGCGGTGGATGCGGTTGACAGCTCGAGCGGGTCCAGCGCCGGCACCAGGCCGCTTGCCTTCTTGCTCTCCACGAGTTGAGCCTTGGCCATCGAGAGCTGGCCTCCGGCCACGAGGTCCCCCACCTGCATGTACACCTCGCCGCCCGCTCTTTCCTCCGCCTCGTAGCGAGGCGTGCGAAGAAAGAAGTTCGAGTAGGTGATCTCGCCGTCCTTGAACTGGATTTGGTGGAGCATGCCGGCACCGTTGAAGGGGTGCAGCCGGGCCGTGGTCTTTTCGAACTGACGGTTCGCACCGTTGCGCAGGTAGATGCCCTTCAGATCGGTTGGCACGACTCCGGTGACCTTCGCGGGCACGTGCCGGTGCTCCTTGCTGACCGGCTCATAGCCTCGCACGTTGTACGTGCTGGTCTGGTTGTGTGCGGCAATGCCGAGGCGCTCATAGAGCGCCCTGTCTTCGGCGCCGAAGACGGGCTCTGCCAGTGCTGCTGTGTCGCTCATCGTTTCACCTCTCTCATATTGGATGGCGCAGGCGCGCCCTTGGGGTCGTCATGCGCCAGGAACCGCGGTGGCAGGCCCAGGTCGCATGTGTTCATTGGGTGACGTGACAGGCCGGCGGCCTGCCTGGTAGCGTCAGAGTTGAATGCAGACGGACTTCGACTCGGTGTACATCTCGTACGCAGCAGCCCCCATCTCGCGCCCCCAACCCGATTGCTTGTAGCCGCCGAAAGGCATTGCAGGGTCCATCACATGGTGGCAGTTGACCCACACCGTGCCGGCGTGCAACGCACGCGCGACGGCATGAGCCTTCGACACGTCGCGTGTCCAGACGCTTGCGGCCAGGCCATAGACGCTGTCGTTGGCCATGGCAACCACTTCGTCGATCTCCTTGAAGCGCGTGGCGACCAGCACCGGCCCGAAGATCTCCTCCTGGACCACTCGCATCTTCTGGTTCACATGAGTCAGGATGGTCGGGCGGTAGAAGTAGCCCGGTCCACCCACCGCGTCGCCACCGACCGCCACACCGGCGCCTTCCTTCTTGCCAATCTCGACGTAGCCAGCAACGCGCCGCAACTGCTCTTCCGACACCAGCGGGCCGATCTGCGTTGTGGGGTCCAGACCCGGACCGGTCTTGAGAGCCGCAGCCACCGTCGCCAGTCGATCGATGAACTTGTCGTAGATCGACTCGTGCACGTACAGCCGGGAGCCCGCCGTGCAGATCTGGCCCTGGTTGAAAAAGATCGCGTGCGCCGCCCCGGCGACGGCCGCGTCGATGTCCGCATCGGCCAGCACGATGGTCGGCGATTTGCCGCCAAGTTCGAGCGAGATGCGCTTCAGCGTGTCGGCGCCCGAGCGCACGATGGTCTTGCCGACCTCCGTCGACCCGGTAAACGCGATCTTGTTGACCTCGTTGTGGCCCACAAGGGCGGCGCCGACCACGTGGCCCAGCCCCTGGATCAGGTTGAGCTGGCCGGCGGGCACGCCCGCTTCCTGCGCGATCTGCACCAGTGCGGCGGCCGTCAGAGGCGTCTGTTCGGCCGGCTTCAGGATCGATGCGCAACCGAACGCCAATGCCGGAGCCACCTTCCAGGCTGCCATCAGGAGCGGAAAGTTCCACGGCACGATCTGCCCGACCACGCCGATGGGTGCACGCTGGGTGTAGGCCAGAAACTGCCCCTGGGGGCGGTTTGCCAGCGGGATCTGTTCGCCTTCCATGCGCATGGCCCAGCCGGCCATGTAGCGGAACACGCCTGCCGAGGACGGGATGTCGGCCATGCGGGCAGCCGTCACCGGCTTGCCGTTGTCGACCGATTCGAGGGTCGCCAGCTCTTCGCCGCGGGCCTCGATCAAGTCAGCGATGCGGTTCAGGACGCGCGAGCGCGCCGCTGGCGGTACCTTGGTCCATGGCCCGTGCTCGACGGCCAAGCGGGCGCTCTTGACTGCACGGTCCACGTCTTCCGCGTCGCCGGCGGAGACCTGGGCGAAGGCCTTGCCCGTGGCCGGGTCGATCGTCTCCATCGTTCTTTCGGACGCGGAGTCCACCCATTCGCCGTCGATGAACTGCTTGAGCGGAGGAAGTTTGAGGTTCGGATGAGACATGGCGGTCATCTGCAGGTTGAGAACCGGGACGGAGGCTCACACGGGCTGCGGGTTGCCGAAGGGAACCCAGCTCTCGCCGTTGAAGCGCTGCAACCACAGCTTGTCGTACAGCTCGTGGTTGGTCGGCGTGGTGTTCAGCGCGATACCGGGCAACATCGTGGTGGTCCGGAAGCCCTTGAGATCACGCGCGTTCTTCATGATGTTCTCGCGCGTGAGGTCGTCGCCGCAGCGGCGCAGGATCTCCGTCAGGATCTGCGAACTCGAATGCCCGGATGCGATCAGCTGGTCGTTGGGGTCGTGGCTGGGCAACCTGCGCTTCACGAAGTCGCGCAGTTCCACGATGGACGAGTCGGTGTTCCAGCGTGGGTCGGACGGCGACTTCGCCACGCCGATCGAGATCGCACCGATCACCTTGTCGGCGCCGGCCGGTCGCAGGATCGCCTGGATCGAGGAGCTGCCAAGCGGCAGGAAGACCTGCGGCTTCCAGCCGATGTCGTGCGCCTTGCGCAGGGCCTGCACCGCAAACTTGCCATTGCAAAGCACGAAGAACACGTCGGCACCGCTGGCCTTCAGGCTCACGACTTGCGAATCGACCGTCGGGTCGGTGACCTCGTAGGTGCTTTGGGCAACGATCATGTCCTTCGCACGAGCCCCCAGCGCGTTCTTGATCGCGTCGAGGTAGTCCTTGCCGAAGTCGTCGTTCTGCATGAGCACGGCCACGCGTGCCTTGGGCTGGTTCTCGAGCAGCCAGCGGGCGTAGACGCGGCCTTCAGCGGCATACGAGGGGCTCGCGGGCACAACGTAGGGCGCGGCGCTCACGTCCACCCACTTGTTGGCGCCGCTGAAAATCAGGAGTTGGGGGATGCGCTGCTGGTTGAGATAGCGATGGATCGCGTTGTTGCTCGGCGTGCCGAGGGTCTGGTAGATCAACGCGACCTTGTCCTGCTCGACCAGGCGACGCGTGAGCTCCAACGCCTTGCCGGGGTTGTAGCCGTCGTCGTACTGGATGAGCTTCACCTTGCGGCCGTTGATGCCGCCCTTGTCGTTGAGCTCCTCGAAGTAGGCCTGCGCGGCCTTGCCGAGGATGCCGAGCCCGGACACCGGGCCGCTGAACGGCATGGTGGAGCCCACACGGATCTCGGTATCGCTCACACCTGGCCCATATTGCCGCTGGGCGAAGGCAAGCCTCGAGACGCCCAGGGATGCCAGCGAGGCAAGAACTGCAGTTCGGCGATTGAATGACATGATCATTTCCTCTTGTGAATGCTGAAGCGGCGTCGCGCTAGCGCGTGGCTTTGAGGACCGCGACACCACGGGTCCGGAGGTGCGACAGGCGTGCCTGGAGTGGCCGCCAACTGCCGGCGATGCCCTTCGGGGCAACGAAGACGACGAGGAGCACCGAGAACCCAAAGATGGCCCACGGCGCCGAGGTCGAGATCGCCTCTGCCCAGGAAGGCACGAACTGGAGGAGTGCCGCGCCGACCCAAGGACCTGCCGCTGAGCCCGGACCGCCCACCACGAGAGCCGCCAGCATCGTGAGCGAGAGGAACACCTGAAAGCTCTCCGGGCCGATGTATTGGACGTTCAGCGCATAGAGTCCGCCGCCAAGGGCGGCCAGCGTGCCACTCGCGCAGAAAGCGAGGTTCTTCACCTGGCTCACGTGAATGCCCTGGGCTCCGGCGGCAAAGACGTTGTCACGCACGGCACGCAGTGCGAGGCCACTGCGGCCCGCCAGCACACGCGCTACCAGCACGCTGACTGCGACGGCAACGGCAAGTGCGACCCAGTACATCCAGGCATCTGCGCTCACATCGAGCTGCAACCAGGCAGGTGCGTGCGGACGATCGAGCTCCAACCCTCGAGCGCCTCCGGTCCAGCCCGCCAGCGCTGGGTGTTTCAAGACCTGAGGCACTGCAAGAGCCAGCGCAAAGGTCGCAAGGGCAAGGTAGGTGTGCCTCAGGCGAAGAATCGGAAGGGCGAGCAGCATCGCGAACGCGCCGACCGCAAGACCGGCCAGCGGCAATGCCAGCCACCAGGTCACACCTGCCTTGCAGAGAATGGCGGTCGCATAGGCGCCGAGGGCGAACATCGCACCTTGGGCCAGGGTCGGCTGCCCCGCCCATCCGACGAAGATGTTCAGCCCCGTGAGTGCGATGGCCAGACCCACCATCTGGCTCAGCTGAAACGTCAACGCACTGGGCACGAAGAACGGGACCACCGCCAAGGCGATCGCCGCCGCGAAAACCGCTGCTGCTCGTGTGTTCATTTCAGACTCTCTCGGCGCTGGCCGTTCCAAACAAGCCATGCGGGCGCCACAGCAGGACTGACACGAGGACAACGAAGGCGACCGTCAGCTTGAGCTGTGTCCCCACGACATAGGTGCCGAGCAAGTTCTCGATCACCCCGAGCAAGAGCCCCCCCATCACCGCGCCAGGCACGCTGTTGAGGCCTCCCAGCACTGCGGCGGCGAAGCCATAGATGAGCACGCCGCCCATCATGCTGGGGTCCAGGTAGAGCACTGGTGCGAGGAACATTGCCGCCACAGCGCCCAGCACCGCGGAGATGCCCCAGCCGAACGAAAACATCAGGCGCGTCGAGATGCCACTGGACGCGGCTGAACCGGGGTTCATGGCAGCGGCCCGCACCGCCAAGCCGATCCGCGTGAATCGGAAGAAGCTCCACAGGATCAGCAGCAACACTGCCGTCGCAGACATCACGCCCATCTGCTGGCTGGAGAGCAGGCCGCCGAAGTAGGAGGCGTCCGGAAACGGGCTGGGAAAGTCGCGCACATCGTGGCCCCAGAAGTGCCCCGTGATGCTGTGAATCGCCATGAAGAGGCCGATGAAGGCCGCGACGGTGGCCAGCGGCGACGCCGTCTTGAGCCTGTCAATGACAAAGCGCTCGAGTGCAGCGCCCGCGGCGAAGGACAGAACGAGCGTCGCGAGAAACGCCAGCCAGTACGGCGCACCGAGTTGCAGGAAGGTCAGCGCGATGTAGGCTGACAGGGTCGCCATTTCGCCCTGGGCGAAGTTCACGTGCCGGCTGCAACGGAAGACCACGACCAAGGCCAGCGCGAGCAGCGCATAGGCACAGCCGGTGGCCACGCCGGCAATGATCTGGTGTGCAAGTTGCTCCATCACACGCTCCCCAGGTAGGCTTCGCGCACGGTGGCGCTTTCCTTGAGTTCGCTCGCATGACCTGAAGCCAGGACCTTGCCGTTGCCCAGCACGTAGCCGTCGTCGGCCACCTTCAATGCCAACGCCATGTTCTGTTCTGCCAGAAGAATCGCCATCGGCGTTTCGGCCTGGAGCCGGCGCAGGATGTTGATCACCTCCATGGCGATGCGCGGCGCGAGGCCGAATGTCGGTTCGTCCAGCAGCAGCACAGTGGGCTGCGCGATCAATGCCCGGCCGATGGCCACCATCTGCTGTTCACCGCCTGACAAACTTCCAGCCGCTTGCTTGCGCCGTTCGGCCAACCGCGGCAGCCACGCGTAGACACGCTCCAGCGCGCCTTCCAGACCGGAGCGGTCCTTGCGCGCAAAGCCGCCCACGCGCAGGTTCTCCTCGACCGTGAGGTCTGCGAAGGTGCCGCGTCCCTCGGGAACATGGCCGACGCCCAGGCGAGCGATCTGTTCGGGGCGCAGTCCGCGGACACCCTGCCCCGCAACGCGAATGTCGCCCTCCCACCGGATCGCACCGCACAGCGCGCGAAAAAGCGTCGTCTTGCCGGCGCCGTTGGCTCCCAGCAATGCGGTGATGCGCCCGGCATGAACCTCGATCGAGACGTTGCTCAGCACCGGTACCGGCCCATAGCCTGCGCGAAGGCCCGTGGTCTTCAGCAGCACATGGCCGTGCTCAGGCGTCCTCATCGTCGCCCCCGAAATACGCAGCCTGCACCCGCGGGTCTTCCATCACGTCGAACGGCTTCCCCGACGCGATCAGATTGCCGAACTCGAGCACGTACAAGTACTCGCACAACGACAGCACGAGGTTCATGTTGTGCTCCACGATCAGCACGATCCCGCCGGCGTCGCGGACGAGGCGCACACGCCGCTTCAGGTCGTCCATGTCCTCGAGGGTCAGACCTGCGGCCGGCTCGTCGAGCAGCAGCACCGAAGGTGCAGAGACCAGGGAACGTGCGAGTTCGACGCGCTTGCGAAGGCCTAGGGGAAGTGCCTGCGTGTGGCTGTGCTGCACGGCGCGCAGACCGAATTCATCGAGTAGCCGGTCGACGGCGGAACTCGGGCCATCGCCTTCCTGCCGCGAAATCGTGTGCAACGCCCCGCACTCGACGTTCTCCCGCACCGTCATGCTCTGGAAGAGCGCCAGGTTCTGGAACGTGCGGCGAACACCCGCACGCGCCCGCTGGTGAACCGAATGCTGGGTGACGTCTTTGCCGTTGAGACTCACCTTGCCTGAGGTCGGGGCGATCACACCCGAAATCGCGTTGATCGCGGTCGACTTGCCGGCCCCGTTGGGACCGATGAGCCCGTAGATCTTCGCCGGCTCCAGCGTCATGGACAGCTCATTGAGCGCCTTGACACCGCCGTAAGAAATGCTGAGTCGCTCTACCGTCAACATGGATGGTCCAGCCCCGCTTTTCGCGCCTTCATGAATCGGCCCCAACCCAATATGTTCAATGAACACATTTGACAACAAGGCCGCACGCAACACCCTTGTGTTTTCCATGTAGCCAGTGAACACATGATGTGCTATGAGCACAAATGGCCGCGTCAACGTATCGAACGCCCTGTCATCAGGCGGCGCGGCGCGGCGCGCAGGTGGGAGATCCCGGATCCCCTGCACCCTCTCAACAAGCCCATGGTTCCCGGTTCGAGGCAACCGGACGGAAAACTGCCTGCGGCAGCAGCGCTGACAGCGGCTCCAGAAAGCAAAAAGCACTTAGCCGCTGGTGCGCGCTAAGTGCTTGACCCCGCATGGGGAATTTTGGTGGGCCCTGTAGGATTCGAACCTACGACCAACGGATTAAGAGTCCGCTGCTCTACCAACTGAGCTAAGAGCCCGCTCGTTCTGTGTTCCCGGGGGAACTGGTGGGTTGTGCAGGACTTGAACCTGCGACCAACGGATTAAAAGTCCGCTGCTCTACCGACTGAGCTAACAACCCGGAAAGCCCATGAGTATAACGGGCTTCGCGGACTTGCTTCAAGCCAACCGGCGAAGCACGCATTGTAGCGCTTCTGAAGCCGCTACCAAACCGAACGTTGCGGTGACGACAACACTCGACCCGTAACCGTGGCAGTTGAGGGTGCCATCGACGCTGCTCTCCCCGGTGCCGCATGCGGCATCGACAGGAGCACGCACCGCTTCGCGAGAGAACACGCAGCGCACGCCCATCGCACGGTCACGCGGCGCGCCGTGCTGCTTGCGTAGCCGCTGGCGCATGGAAGCAAGCAACGGGTCGTGCGTCGCACGCGAGATGTCGTCGACCTCCACAAGTTGCGGCTTCTGCTTGCCGCCAGCCGCGCCGACGCACACGAAGTCATGCCGGCCTTCGCGCGCCCACACCGCCATCGCCATCTTGGCCTGCACCTGGTCGCAGGCGTCGATGAGCACGTCGATCTCACGCGGCAACAGCGCAGGCCAGTTGTCGGCCGTGACGAAATCGTCGACGACCTGAACATCGCAGCCCGGGTGGATGTCGGCAATGCGCACACGCAGCGCTTCGCCCTTGTGTTGCCCGAGCGTGTGGCCGAGCGCCTGGACCTGGCGGTTAACGTTGGACTCGGCCACGTGGTCCATGTCGAAGAGCGTGAGCTGCGCCACACCACTGCGCGCGAGCGCCTCGACCGCCCAGGAGCCCACGCCACCCAGGCCGACGACGCCGACGCGCGCCTGGCGCATCACGCGGTAGCCCGCATCGCCATGCAGGCGCCGGAGCCCTCCGAAGCGACGCTCCAGGTCAGGCGCCAGCCAATCCAGCGGTGCGTTCAAGGGAAATACACGAGAAGCCTCAGCGCAGAGACGCGAGGCGCTCCTTGCCCGCTTGCGCGGCCTCGGACTTGGGATAGGTCTTCATCAGCTCATCGATCGTGCGACGGGCCGCCTTGTTGTCCTTCAGCTCCATCTGGCAGTTCGCGATGGCAAGCAGCGACTCGGGCGCGCGCACATGGTCGGGCGCGGTGGACACCAGCGAGCGGAAGCTCGAGATCGCCTCGCGGTACTCGCGCAGCGCGTACTGCGCGTTGCCGCGCCAGAACAGCAGCGACGGCGTGTAGCCGCTCGCCGGATACCGCCGGTTGAAGCCGGTGAACGCCGACGAGGCGGCTGCGAAATCGCTCTTGCGCAGCAAGGCCATCGCTTCCTCGTATTGGCGGCGCTCTTCCGGGTCGACCAGGAACTCGCGCCCGTCGACCGTGACCTTCACCGGCTCGAGCTTGCTGATGCGCTCGTTGACACCCTGCTGCACGTCCTTCTGCGCCTTCTGGATGTCGGCCTGCGCGCGTTGCACCTCGGAGAGATCGCGCTGCAGCTGCTCATCCTGCCCGCGCAGGCGGGCCATCTCGGCACGCATCACCTCGAGCTGGTTGTTGAGCTCGAGGAGGCTGCGCTTGAGCAGGTTGATCTGCTCGAGCAGCTGCGCCTGGTTCTCGGCCATCGAGGCCCGCAGCCTAGCGTCGCCCTGCTCCTGGCGCTGGCGCAGGTCGAGGATGGCCTTGCGGGCCTCGTCGTCGTCGAAGAGGCCCGCGTGGGCCGCCGGCGCGGCGAGCGCCAGCAGCAACAGCCACGCTGCGGGTCGCGATCGCGTCATCACGGGCCTGGTCATGGTCGAGATCAGCGGCTGGCCAGCTCGGCGCGGCGGTTCTTGGCCCACGCCGCTTCATCGTGGCCCTGCTCGGCCGGGCGCTCCTTGCCGAAGCTCACGGCTTCGATCTGTGCGTCGGTCACGCCCAGCAGCTTGAGCGACTTGGCGACCGACTCGGCACGCTTCTGGCCGAGCGCGAGGTTGTACTCGCTGCCGCCGCGCTCGTCGGTGTGGCCTTCGATGGTGAGCTTCTTGCTCTTGTTGGCCGTGAGAGCCTTGGCTTGGCCTTCGATGACGGGGCGGAATTCGTCCTTGATCACGAAGCTGTCGTAGTCGAAGTAGACGACACGGCCCACCTCGGCAGCGGGCGCCTGGTTCTTGGTCAGGTCAACGCTTGCGAGCTTGCCGGAGTTGGCACCGCTCGTCGACGAGGGGCCGCTGGTCGAGCCCGTGCTGCCAGGCGTGCGCGACTCCACCGGTGCGGCCTTGTTGTCCAGCGGCACGTTCGACGCGCAGCCGGCAAAGACGGCTGAGGACACGGCGACGATGAGAGTGAGGCGGGACATGTTCATGGTGGTTCTCCTGTTGGTCGGGATGTGGCTGTCGAAAGAGCGCTTGATGAGCGCAGAAAAAGTTAGCGAACGAATGGCCCCCACACCGGCTCGCGCACGTCGGGGAAACGCGATTCGAGGACAGCCTTGATCTTGCCGTCCAGCGTGGTGGTCATCAATGTGTCTCGGCCGTTTGTGCGCGTGGCGTAGATGATGAGCTTGCTGTTGGGTGCGAAGCTCGGGCTTTCATCGTCGCTGCTCTCGGTGATGGCCTGGGCATTGCCCAGCTTGCCGATCTCGCCCACGTACAGCTTGAAGGCACCGTTCTGCCGGGAAATATAGGCGAGGTAGCGGCCATCGGGGCTGATGGAGGGGCTGATGTTGTAGCCGCCCGTAAAGCTCACGCGTTCGGCCGAGCCGCCCGAGACGGGCATGCGGTAGATCTGGGGCCCGCCGCTGCGGTCACTCACGAAATAGATCTGGCGGCCATCGGGCGAGAACACCCCCTCAGTGTCGATCGCCTGGCTGGTGGTGAGCCGGCGCGGTGTCTCGCCGTTGCGGCCGATCAGGTAGAGCTGCGAATAGCCATCGCGGCTCAGAGTGACGACGAGCGACTTGCCATCGGGCGCCCAGCTCGGCGCGCTGTTGGAGCCGCGGAAGCTCGCGAGCTTGCGGCGCGCGCCCGAGGACACGTCCTGCGCCCACACCACGGCCTTCTGGTCTTCGTAGAACGACACGTAGGCCAGCTCCTGCCCATCGGGCGACCAGGCCGGCGAGATGATCGGGTCGTTGCTCTGCAGGATGGATTCGCCGCCGGTGCCGTCGGCATGGTCCACACGCAGGGCGTAGCGCTTGCCCGAGCGGGTGACGTAGGCGATGTGGGTCGAGAAAATGCCTTTGTCGCCGGTCAGCTTCTCGTACACGGCATCGGCCACCTTGTGGGCCGCCAGGCGCAGGTCGGACGGGCTGGCGGGAATGCTGCCGCTGATGAGGTCCTTGCCCTTGACCACGTCCCACAGCAGGTAGCGCACGTCGAAGCGGCCATCGGCCAGGCGGGTCACCGAGCCGGTGAGCAGCGCATCGGCCGAGCGGCCGCGCCAGTCGCTCATGTTGGGCTTGGCCGCCTCGTCGATCACCTGGTTGGCCTCGACATTGCGGAAGACACCCGAGCGCTCGAGGTCGGCGCGGATCACGGTCGACACGGCCTGGGTGTTGCGGTCTTCGTCGCGGAAGCGAGCGATCGCGATTGGCAACTGGGTGGCGCCGACCCCCGAGATTTCAACTCGGAACTGGGCCAGCGCGGGGGCCACCATGAGGAGGCCGGAGGAGGCTGCAAACAGGCGTCGGTTCATCGGCATGGATTGTCCTGATCCTCGTAATTCATATTGGTTCAATGGATTTGCCGGCCTGGCGTGCGAGCAGGTCCATCTTGAGGTACCGGTAATAAGTACCCTCAGCTTGGTAAATCGCGAGCACGAGGCCGAGGCGGCCATCGAGAAAGCCGCGCTTGACGAAGTAGCAGCGCATGAACGCCCACCACCCGTGCGTCAGCGCAGCAAAAAGACTGCCACGCTTCCCGGCCCGCACCTTGTCGAGCGCCCGGCCACCGCTGTAGCGGTTCATCTTGTCGAGCGCGTCGTCGAGCGAAGGCATGGTGTCGTGCAGCAGGTCGCCCTCGAGACGCTCGACCTTGCCCTTGACGTCGAGCCGCTCATGCACCAGGTCGTCGGTGAAACGCGCCTGGCCGCGCCGGAAGAGCCGCAGCACGCGGTCGGGGTACCAGTCGCCGTGGCGCATCCACTGGCCGCAGAAGCGCGAGATGCGTGAGAGTTCGTAGCCCGAGGCCGGGCCGTCCTTCGCGACCACCTCGCGGATGCGTTCGGCCAGCGCGGGGCTCACCCGCTCGTCGGCGTCGATGCTCAGCACCCAGCGGCCGCGAGCGGCGTCGAGCGCGCGGTTCTTCTGCTGGCCGAAGCCCGGCCAGTCGGTGGTGGTGATGACCCGGGCGCCCAGGCTGCGTGCGATCTCGGCCGTGCCGTCGGTGCTTTCCGAATCCACCACGATCCACTCGTCGGCGAACGCCACGCTCTTCAAACACGCGGCGACGTTGCGGCTTTCATTCTTGGTGATGAGGATGACGGACAGCGCGATCTCGGGCATGTGGGGGCGTGCGCTCCTTCGGGGTGGCCGGGATTGTAGGCAGCTGTCGCGTTGGATAATCCGCGCGTCCTATGCCCCAACCTACCCAGCCCCTGCGGCAGCGCCTGGCGCGCGTTGCACCTTACTTTGCCGGCGCCAAGCTCGCGTTCGTGCTCGCAGCCGTCGGGGCTTCGATTGGTGCCGCCACCGAGCCGGCGCTGGCCGCCATGATGAAGCCGCTGCTGGACGGGGGCTTCACCCAGCAAGGCAATGTGCCCCTCTGGGCCGTACCGGCGGTCATCATCGGACTCTTCATGACGCGGGGCATCGCAGGCTTCCTGGTCAACTACGCGCTCTCGTGGGCCGCCAACGGAGCCACGCTCAAGATGCGGCACGACATGTTCGAGCATGTGCTTCTGTCGCACGCCTCGCTGTTCTCGCAACAGACCGCCAGCAGCCTCATCAACACCGTGGTGTACGAGGTGCAAAGCGGCACACAGACCCTGGTGGGCGCTGCGCAGACGCTGCTCAAGGACAGCTTCACCGCCATCGCCCTCCTGATCTACCTGTTGTGGATCAACTGGCAGCTCACGCTCTTCATTGCGGTGCTGCTGCCCCCTGTGGCCCTGACGGTGCGCTACTTCAGCCGCCGCATGCACCGCATCAGCCTGGCCACCCAGAGCGCCGCCGACGACATCGCCTACGTGATGGAAGAGAACACCCTCGCCTGGCGGATCGTGCGGCTGCACGATGCCAAGGCGGCCCAAAAGCAGCGCTTCAACGCGGCGAGCACGCGGATGCGCCAGCTCTCGCTCAAGGGGACAGTCGCCTCGTCGGCCATCACGCCGGTGACGCAGCTGATCTCGGCCTGTGCGCTCTCGGCGGTCATCGTCGTCGCGCTGTGGCAGAGCAGCACGCAAGGCGCCACGGTGGGCGGCTTTGTCGCCTTCATCACCGCAATGCTGATGCTTATTTCCCCGCTGCGCCACCTCGCCGACGTGGCCGGCCCGGTCACACGCGGCCTTGCCGCCATCCAGCGGGGGCTCGACCTCATGCAAAGAGTGCCCGTCGAAAAAGCGGGAACCCACACCGTGGCACGTGCACGCGGCGAACTCGAGTTCAGCAATGTCTCGCTGCGCTACAACGAAGACGCCGTGGCCCTGAACGGCCTCTCGCTGCAGGCGAGTGCCGGCGAGAAGCTGGCGCTCGTTGGCCCCTCCGGTGCCGGCAAGTCGACGCTCGTCAACCTGCTGCCTCGCTTCCTCGACCCCACCGAGGGCGAGATCCGCCTCGATGGCGTGCCCCTGCAAGACTGGGAGTTGAGCTCGCTGCGCCGCCAGTTCGCGCTGGTGAGCCAGGACGTGGTCCTCTTCAACGACACCATCGCCGCCAACGTCGCGGTCGGCAGCCAGGGCATGGACCTGGACCGCGTGCGAAGCGCGCTGGCCTCGGCCAACCTGCTCGATTTCGTGGACGAGCAACCCGACGGCGTGCTGGCCCGCATCGGCCACAACGGAAACCAGCTCTCCGGCGGCCAGCGGCAGCGCCTGGCGATCGCACGCGCGATCTACAAAGACGCACCGGTGCTGATCCTCGACGAAGCGACCTCGGCGCTCGACAGCGAGAGCGAGCACCTGGTGCAGCAGGCGCTGGAGCGGCTGATGGAGGGGCGCACCACCATCGTCGTGGCGCATCGCCTGTCGACCATCGAAAAGGCTGACCGCATCGCCGTGCTCGACCAGGGTCGGCTCGTCGAACTGGGCACACGCCAGGAATTGCTGGACCGGGGCGGCCTCTTCGCCCGCTTGCACGCGCTGCAGTTCAAGCTGTGACGAGCCGTCGCCAGCGCTGGCTGATCCTCTCGCATGCGTTCAACATGGACGGGCGGGCTGCCAGCCTGACCGTCACCGACAAACTGCGTTACCTCGCACAGGCGGGCATCGAACCGGTGATCCTGAGCGCTGTCACCGGGGCCCAGGACAAGCGCTTCGAGCACCATCGCCTGCTGCCCTGGGGGCCGGCCGCGCTGCGTTTCGATTTGCGCCATCTGCTGGCACGCCACCTGGGCCGCGGTCCGGCCTATCGCGTGCTGATGCTGCTGATCAGCCTCGTGCTGGCACCGTTCATGGTGCTGGAGAAGCTGCTGATCGGCCTGCGCAACCAATGGTCGTGGGCATTGCCGGCCTTCGTGCGCGGGGCCTGGATGCTGCGCCGCGGCGACATCGACCTCGTCTACTCGAGCGGCGGCGCCTATTCGGCGCACCTCGCCGGGTGGTGGCTCAAGCGTTGGTGCGGCGCCAAGTGGATCGTCGAGGTGCACGACCCGATGGTGTTCCCGGGCCGGGCGCCCGCCAACCGCGACGAGCGTTTCCAGGCAAGGCTTGAAGGCCTGATCTGCCAGCACGCCGACCTCGCCTGGTGGTTCACCGAAGGCGCGCTGGCCGCCGCGCAGGCGCGCCACCCGGTGCTGCGCGAACGCGGCATCGTGGTGATGCCGGGCGCCGAGCCGCCGCTGCGTCCCGCGATCTACACGCCCGGGCCGGTGTGCGTGCTCGGTCATTTCGGTTCGCTGTCCGACAGCCGCAGCCTCGTGCCCTTCATCCGCGCGTTAAACCACCTGCTGGCGCACGAGCCCCAATGGCGGCCGCTGCTGCGCCTGGAGGTCTACGGCGGTGCGATCGACGGCCCGGCGCAGAAGCTGATCGACCAGCACAAGCTCGACGACGTGGTGATCCCGATGGGCCGCCTGGAACACGACCCCGCCACCGGCCTCTCGGGCCGCGAGCGCGTGGTGCAGCGCATGCAGCAAGTCGACGCGCTCCTGCTGATGCACGGCGAAGGCGACGAGTGCGAGCAGTACATCCCGTCCAAGCTCTACGACTACTTCTGGGCCCGGCGGCCGGTGCTCGCCTACACGCACCTCAACCCGCAGCTGGACCGGCTGGTGCGCGAGCACGAAGGCTGGTGCGCCCCGGCAACCAACACCGTGGCGGGCGCTGCGGCCCTGCGCGAGCTGATCCTGCGCTGGCAGGCTGGAAGGCTTCCGACCGTCACCGTGCCGCCCATCAGCACCGCCGATGCGGTCGACGAGATCCTGTCGGTGGTCGAGGTCGCCAAGATCTCCGGGATCTCGAAGCTCTAGCCCCGCCGCACTAACGCGAGCAGAGCAGGCTCGCGAACTGCCGCAGCCACCAGCGCTGGCGCCAGCCGCGGTCGAGCGGCGGCATGCGCGTCGGCGTGCGCATGCGGTCGAGCAGCACCGTCTGCGTGAAGTTGTAGTTGTGGCGGCTGTGGCCGTAGTTGGCGCCGAAGTGGTCGATCTCGAGGCGCTTGCGCGTGTCCACCCCGGTGTTGAAGCTCAGGTCGCGCACGAGCGAGTGGTATGACTTCTCGCGGTCGAGCTGGCGTTCGATGCAGAACACCTCTTTCGGCAGGTGCGACTGCACCGTGCCGTGGTTCTTGAAGTTCTTGACGAAGCGGTAGTCCTCGGCGCCGTAGGCCCCGGCGAACTCTTCATCGGTGCCGAAGAGCTGGAAGAAGCGCGAACGGGCGAGGTAGAAGATGTTGGGGTGGCCCTTGATCAACGAGCCGTCGGGCATCTTGCGCCAGAACTTGTAGAAGCGGCGGCGTTTGATCGGGTGGTCGAGCAGCCAGCGCACCGTGTGCTCCGGGAAGGCGTGGTCCACGTCGGTGATCACCACGTTCTCGGCGCGCGCGTGCAGCATCGCCGCGTTGCGAGCGCCGGCCTGGTTCCAGCGGATGTCCTGGTCGATGCGCACCCAGGTCAGGTTGAGGTCGACATCGGGAATGTCGTACTTCAGCGGCGAGCCGTCGTCGACGATCAAGAACTGGATCTGGTCCAGCACCTCGGCGGGCAGCGTGGTGAAGTCACGCAGCCAGCTGGTCACGGTATCGATGTTGTCCTGGTTGCAATAGAAATGCGTGGCCAGCGTGAGCTGGATGGCACCGTGGTTGCGCTTGGCGATGCCGAAGATGTCGGTACGCGTGGGCTGCGTGAGGGCCAGCAGCGTGTGGCGCATGGTCTTGTGCCACGAATCTTCACCGAGCGCAGCGGGCTGGTCGAGCAGCACCGGGTTGTCGACCACCAGGCCGCCCCGGGGCGGGCGCACGTTGGCTTCGAGGTCGGCCCGGCTCGTCATGAAGTTGATGCCGGTGTAGCGGTTGAAGACCAGGCGGTCGCGGTAGGTCGGCTTCAGGTTGGCAGGCCGGTCCCACCAGCGCATCACGACGCTGGGCTGGCGCCGGCGAAGCTTGAGCTGCACGGCCAGGCGCTGGGCATCCTCGATGTCGGTCAGCAGCAGCACCACGCCCTCGGTTTGCGCAAACGCCTCGCGCACCCCAGCCTCAGCCGAAGCACCTGCCACGACCGCGGTCAGCGTGGACGGGAGTTCCTTCACCGCGTGCGGGCCGGCGGAGTAAGCCGCCCAGAAGCGCTCCAACACCCCGCCGGCTTGGGCAACCACGGTCAGGCGGGAAGGCAAGAGGTAAGACATCGATTGGGCTCGTCCAAACTGGCCGGGGATTCTAGAGGTGGGCTTGCCCAACGCTCCGCTCGGCCACAATCGCGCTTTTCGTGTCGCGCCCCAGTGCATGGCCCTCGACTTTCCCATCGTCTGCAAGACCTACCGCGGTGACCTGCGCCGTGCGCAGCGCCTGTTGGCGAGCCTCCAGCCGAACAACCGCGACAAGCTGCCGGTGGTGCTCATCGTGCCGAACGACGACCTGGCACTCTTCCGCAGCCAGCTGCCGGCCGGCACCTGCGACTTGGTGAGTGACGAAGCCGTGGTGGCCGCCCATCCAAGGGCCGCGGCGCTCGACCTGCTGGCACGCTACAAGGCCACCCCGGGCAGCAAGGCGCAGCAAGTGGTCAAGTCCGAAGCCTGGCGACTTCTCGGCTGTGACGCCTACCTCTGCACCGACGCCGACACGGTATTCCTACGCCCCTTCGGCCGAACCGATTTCCTGGCACCCGCCGGCCACCCCTACAGCCATGTACACGAGTCGAAGGAATATCGCCAGCTGGCCGCTTCGCGCGGCTACCGCAAGGTGGAGGAAGACTTCCGTCGCGAGAGCGCCCAGTTGAAGGCGATGTTCGGCCGCACCGGGCCCGACTACGACTTCGGCCCCACGCCCGTGCCGTGGTCGGCCAAAGTCTGGAACGCCCTCTACGAGCAGCGCCTCGCACCGAAAAACCAGACGCTGTGGGACGCCATCGAACAGATGCCGTCCGAGCTGCGCTGGTACGGCGAGTCGCTGCTCGCCTTCCAGAGCATTCCGCTCGCGCCCATCGAGCCGCTCTTTCGCGTCTACCACCACGACTGGCATTTCAACGCCCTGCGCCGCCTGGGCGAGACCGAGGCCAACCTGGTTGAGCGCTTCATCGGCGCCGTCTACCAATCGAACTGGCAGTACGAGCTGGACGAGGCCGGCGCCCGCAGCGCGGGCTCACGCGCGGTGCGGCGCGTCAAGCGCTGGCTGAGGCAGTTCCGCCGCTGAGCGGTCGACTCGCGCCAAACGCCAAGCGAGCGTGCGCTTGAGTCAGACTTTCCGAGCCGCGTCCAGCACGCGAAAACATTCGTCGATCACCCGCTGAGGCGTCAGCGCCTCGAGGCAGGCGCTGCGGCTGTCGCGGTGATCCTCGCAACCGGCGCGCCCACAGGCAACGCAGTCCTGCTCGGCCTGCAGCAAGATCACCTTGCGGGCCGCCTGGTGCGGCTGCTTGCGCTGCCACGGTGTGGCCGCCGCCGCGCCCTGCGGCCAGGGGCCCCAGCGCACCGGATTCGTCGGCCCGAACATCGTGATCACCGGCGTGCCGGTGGCCGCGGCGAGGTGGGTGATGGAGGTATCGGGGCCGACGTACAGCGCCGCGCGGCGCAGCAGCGTGGTGACCTGGTTCAGGTTCAGCTTGCCCGACGCGTCGATCAGCGCCGGCGGGCCGCCGAGGTGGCGCACGCCGGCCACCTGCGCCTGGTCGACTTCGGAAGCGGCGCCCGTCAGCACCACCTGCTCGCCGCGCGCCAGCAGCGCCTGGATCACGTCGGCGAAATACTTCACCGGCCACTGCTTGTAGCGCCACATCGAGGGCACGTGCACCACCACCGGAGCATCGCGCAACTGGGCCTGCAGTTCGGCAGGCAGGTCCTGTGGCTGAGGGGGCGTCACGCTCACCGTCGAAGGCGGCGGGCCCCACGGCGACAGCAGCGCCAGCTTCTCCAGCACGGTGGGCGTGCCGTCATCGTCGATGGTGACCGTGTGCTGGCTCAGGCGCTTCTTCCACCATGAGATCGAAGCCCGCTGCGGCACGAGGCTGCTCCTGAGCGGGGCGGCGGCCCAGCCATACAGATGCGCGCGGTCGCTGGCCTCGGCCACGAGCGCCAGGTCGTAGCGGCGCCAGAGGCGCGGCAGCAACTGGCGAGCCTGCCGCCAGCCCGAGCCGGCCGGCACCTCGATGAACTCGTGCACCGCCGGGTTGCCACGCAACATGCCCAGCGTGCCGGCGAAGCCCAGCACATCGATCTGCGCCTGCGGCCAACGCTCCCTGGCGGCCTGGATCAGCGGCGTGGTGAGGAGCACGTCGCCGATCTGGCGCGTCACGATGACGATGACGCGGCCGAAAGGGCCGCTCGCAAGCTTCACGTCGCCCTACCCTACATCAGCACGATGTCGTAGGCCTCGGGCGACCCGCTGCTCTCGGCCGTGAGCGAGATCGGCTTGCCGATGAAGTCGGACAGCCCGGCCAAGTGCTGGCTTTCTTCATCGAGCAGCATCTCCACCACCGCCGGCGCCGCGACCACGCGGAATTCGCGCGGGTTGAACTGCCGCGCCTCGCGCAGGATCTCGCGCAGGATGTCGTAGCACACGCTGCGCGGCGTCTTCACCTGGCCCTTGCCTTCGCAGGTAGGGCACGGCTCGCACAGCATGTGGGCGAGCGACTCGCGCGTGCGCTTGCGCGTCATCTCCACCAGGCCGAGCTGGGTGAAGCCGCTCACCGTGATCTTGGTGCGGTCGCGGGCCAATTGCTTGCGCAGCTCGGCCAGCACCTGCGACTGGTGCTCCTCGCGCGTCATGTCGATGAAGTCGATGATGATGATGCCGCCGAGGTTGCGCAGGCGCAGCTGGCGCGCGATGGCCTGCGTCGCTTCGAGATTCGTCTTGAAGATCGTGTCATCGAAGTTGCGCGCGCCGACGTAGCCGCCGGTGTTGACGTCGATGGTCGTCAGCGCCTCAGTCTGGTCGATGATGAGGTAGCCGCCCGACTTCAGGTCGACACGGCGGGCCAGCGCGCGCTCGATCTCTTCGTCGATGTTGTACAGGTCGAAGATGGGCCGCTCGCCCTTGTAGTGCAGCAGCTTGTCGACAGAACCCGGCGTGAACTCGGTGCCAAAGGCCACGAGCTGGTCGTACTGCATGCGCGAGTCGATGCGGATCGACTGCGTGCTGTCGTTGGCCAGGTCGCGCAGCACACGCTCGACGAGACTCAGGTCCTGGTGCAGCAGCGTGCCCGCGGGCGACTTGAAGCTCTTCTCGCGGATCGCGCCCCAGGTCTTGCGCAGGTAGGCGATGTCGTCGCCCAGCTCCTCGTCGGTCGCGTCTTCGGCGTTGGTACGCAGGATGAAGCCACCGCCGTTGTAGGGGCTGCCGTCTTCGGGCTTGCCCGCGAGCGCATTCATGCGCGTGCGCAGCTGCTCGCGCAGCTCGTGCGAACCGATCTTCTGCGAGATGCCGATGTGGTCGTCCTGCGGCAGGAAGACGAGCATGCGGCCGGCGATGCTGATCTGCGTCGAGAGCCGCGCACCCTTGGTGCCGATCGGGTCCTTGATGACCTGCACCATCAACGTCTGGCCCTCGAAGACGAGGCGCTCGATGGGGGTGGGAGGCGCGGAATCGTTGCGGTTGCCGTTGCCGCCGTTCACATGCACATCGGCCACGTGCAGGAAAGCGGCACGCTCCAGGCCGATGTCGATGAAGGCCGACTGCATGCCGGGGAGCACTCGCGCCACGCGGCCGGCGTAGATGTTGCCCACCAGGCCCCGCTCCAGCGTGCGCTCGACGTAGAGGTCTTGCACCGCGCCGTTCTCGACGACCGCAACGCGGGTCTCCTGGGGCGCCCAGTTGATGAGGATGTCTTGCATGGAGGACGGGTCTCTTTGTGGGCGCCGCGGCTCGGTCAGAACCGCACGTGCGCTTGTCTCAGCAGTTGCGCCGTCTCGTACAGAGGCAAACCCATGATACCGGAGTAGCTTCCGTCGATATGGGCGATCCAGGAGGCAGCGGCGCTCTGGATCGCATAGGCGCCGGCCTTGCCGAAAGGCTCCTTGCTGGCCACGTAGGCGTCGATCTGGGCGGCGGTGAGTTCGGCGAAGCGGACGTGCGAAACGTTGACCTCCAATGCCGAACTCCGGCCAGCTGCCACGGCGACGGCCGTGATCACCCGGTGGGTGCGGCCGGACAGGAGCGAGAGCGTGTTCGCCGCATCGGCCGCGTCGGTCGGCTTGCCGAGGATGCGGCGGCCGAGCGCGACCGTGGTGTCGGAGCACAGCACCGGTGCGGCGGCCAGGCCCCTGGCCTTCAGGCGCTTGACGGCGGCCGCGAGCTTGGCGCGGGTCACGCGTTCGACGTAGTCGCGCGGCAGCTCACCATGCCGTTCGGCTTCCAGCGCTTCGGCATCTTCCTCGGGGCCGGGCAGCAGCAACTCATGGCGCACCCCGATCTGCTCGAGCAACTGGCGGCGTCGTGGGCTCTGCGAGGCGAGGTAGATGAAGTCGTGGCTCATTCGCGGTGATAGGGATGGTTGACCATCACCGTCCACGCCCGGTACAGCGCCTCGGCCACGAGCACGCGCACGAAGGCATGCGGCAAGGTGAGGTCGGACAGGCGCAGCGTCTCGTCGGCCGTCTGCTTGAGCGCAGGGTCGAGCCCATCGGGGCCCCCGATGAGGATGGCTGCATCACGCCCGTCGCGTTGCCATCCCTCCATGCGCGCCGCCAGTTGCACGGTGGTGGCACGGTCGCCGCGCTCGTCGAGCACGATGCGGCGCACGCCCTTCGGCAAGGCCGCCTCGATGCGCGTGGCCTCGGCGGCCATCAGCTGCGCAGCGGTCTTGCTGCCACGCGTCTCGGCCTTCACCGCCTTCAGCTCGAGGCGCATCTCCGGCGGAAAGCGCTTGGCGAAATCCTCGTAGGCCGTGTCGGCCCACGCGGGCTGCCGCTGGCCGACGGCGACCAGGAAGAGCTTCACGCGCGCGTGCTGGTCTTCTTCGGCGCGGCCTTCTTGGCGGCGGGCTTCTTGGCCACGACCTTCTTCGCGGCCGGCTTGCTGGCCGTGGTCTTCTTCGCCGTCGTGGTGGCCTTCTTCACGCCCACCACGCGGGTGACGGCGGCCTTGCCGGTCACCGGCTTCTTGGCAGGCGTCTTCTTGGCGGCGGTCTTCTTGGCTGCGGTCTTCGCGGCTGTCTTCTTCGCAGCAGGCGCCTTCGCGGGAGCGGCCTTCTTGGCAGGTGCCGCCTTCTTCGCCGCAGCCTTCTTCGGCGGTTGCGAGTCGTCTTCGGAAGCCTTCACCAGCTTCACCGGCCCGCCATCGATCTTGAGCTTGACCGGCTTGCCGCCCCAGATCTCTTCGAGGTGGTAGTAGTCGCGGATGGCCGGCTGCATCACGTGCACCACGGCCGAGCCGCAGTCGACGATGATCCATTCGCCGTTGTCTTCGCCCTCGGTACGCGGCACCGGAAAGCCCTTGGACTTGACGGCATCCCGCACGCTCGCGGCCAGCGCCTTGGTTTGTCGGTTCGACGTGCCCGAGGCAATGATCACGCGCTCGAAGAGCGGCGAGAGGTGCTCGGTGTCGAAGACCAGGATGCCCTGGCCTTTCACGTCTTCCAGTCCATCGACGATGGCGCGTTGCAGTTTGCGGATGTCCATTCAGCTCCTGGGGGTGCCTCGGTAGAGGTCGTTCTGGTCAATATAGCGTGCGACTGCGGGAGGCACCAGATCGGTGACCCCTTCGCCCCGTGCGGCCAGGGCACGGATCGCGGTGGATGAAATGTCCATCATCGGCAGCGGCACCATCTGGTGCGGCACCTTGCGCACGTCGGGGTGCGGCTCGGGCGTGACGCCCGGGCGATTGGCGATGGCGAGCGTCACGCGGCCGAGCAGCTCGCGCCAGTCACGCCAGGTGTGAAGGCCGGCGTACTGGTCCTGCCCGAGGATGAGGAACCAGTCGTTGCCGGGCTCCTTGGCCTGCAGCTCGCGCACGGTGTCGAGCGTGAAGCTCGGGCCCTGCCGCTTCAACTCGCAGCGGTCAAGCACGAAGCGCGGCTCACCCTCGATGGCCAGGCGCACCATCGCCTCGCGGTGCTGCGGCGCCGCAAGTTGTCGCGCCTTCTGCCACGGCTGGCCGGCCGGGATCCAGCGCAGCTCGTCGAGCGCCAGGGCCCCCAGCGCTTCTCGCGCGAGCGCGACATGCGCCACATGCACCGGGTCGAAAGTCCCGCCGAACAGGCCGATCCGTTTCATTCAGAGGCCCAATCGCGGGGCCGCAGGAAATCGTAGAGCTTGGCCTCGGGGGTGCCTGCCTCGGGCGACCAGTTGTAGCGCCACGTCACCACCGGCGGCATCGACATCAGAATGCTCTCGGTGCGCCCGCCCGATTGCAGGCCGAACAGGGTGCCGCGATCGAACACGAGGTTGAATTCGACATAGCGGCCGCGCCGGTAGGTCTGGAAATCACGCTCGCGCTCGCCATAGGCCAGGCCCTTGCGCCGCTGCACGATGGGCAGGTAGGCGGCCAGGAAGGCATCGCCCACGGCGCGCATCAGCGCGAAGCTTAGGTCGAAGCCGCCTTCGGCAAAGTCATCGAAGAACACACCGCCGATGCCGCGCGGCTCGTTGCGGTGCTTGAGGAAGAAATACTCGTCGCACCACTGCTTGAAACGCGGGTACTTGTCGTCGCCGAAAGGTGCCAGCGCGTCGCGGTTCACGCGGTGGAAGTGGCGCGCGTCTTCCTCGAAGCCGTAGTAAGGCGTGAGGTCCATGCCGCCGCCGAACCACACGACCGGCTCGCGGCCCACCGGCAGCGCCGCAAACATGCGGACGTTCATGTGCACCGTCGGCACATACGGGTTGCGCGGGTGGAAGACGAGCGACACACCCATCGCCTCGAACGGCGCGCCCGCAAGTTCGGGCCGATGGGCCGTGGCGGAGGGGGGCATCGCGGGGCCCTTCACGTGCGAGAAGTTGCAGCCTCCCCGCTCGAACAACGCCCCGCCTTCGACCAGCCGCGACAGCCCGTCGCCCTGCAGTCGCTCGCCCGCCGGACGCACCCAGCTGTCGCTCACGAAACGGTCGCCGCCTTCGGCCTCCATCGTGCTCAGGATGCGGTCCTGCAGCGCGAGCAGGTAGGCGCGAACGTCCTCGGTGCGCATCAGCGCTTGATGGCCCGGTGGCCGATGTCGCGCCGGAACTGGGCGCCGTCGAAGCGAATGCCCTGCAGCACCTCGTAAGCCCGGTGCTGCGCCATCTTGACCGAATCGCCGAGCGCGGTGACGCCCAGCACGCGGCCGCCCGAGGTGACCGGTGCGCCATCCTTCAGCGCGGTGCCGGCATGGAACACCACCGCATCGGGCGCCTCGGCCGGCAGGCCGGTGATCGCATCGCCCTTGCGCGGGTCGAGCGGGTAGCCGGCCGCGGCCATCACCACGCACAGCGCGGCGCGGCGGTCCCACTGCAACTCGACCTGGTCGAGCGTGCCGTCGGTGCCGGCCATCAGCACGTCGAAGAGGTCGCTCTTCAAACGCATCATGATCGGCTGCGTCTCGGGGTCGCCCAGGCGGGTGTTGAACTCGAGCGTGCGCGGCACGCCGTGCTCGTCGATCATCAGGCCTGCATAGAGGAAGCCGGTGAACGGGATGCCGTCCTTCGCCATGCCTTCGATGGTCGGCAGGATGATCTCGTGCATCGCCTTGGCATGCACGTTGGGCGTGACGACCGGTGCGGGCGAGTAGGTGCCCATGCCGCCGGTGTTGGGGCCTTGGTCGTTGTCCTGCAGGCGCTTGTGGTCCTGGCTGGTCTGCAGCGGCAGCACGTTCTTGCCGTCGCACAGCACGATGAAGCTCGCTTCCTCGCCCTGCAGGAATTGCTCGATGACGACGCGGGCGCCGCCTTCGTTGTGCTGCACGCCGAGCTTGTTGTCGGCGAGCATCCAGTCGACGGCTTGATGTGCTTCCTCGAGCGTGGTCGCGACCACCACGCCCTTGCCGGCTGCGAGGCCATCGGCCTTCACGACGATGGGCGCGCCCATCTTGTCGACGTAGGCGTGGGCCGCCTTGAGGTCGGCAAAGGTCTCGTAGGCGGCGGTCGGGATGTTGTGCCGCTTCATGAAGTCCTTCGAGAAGGCCTTCGAGCTCTCGAGCTGCGCCGCGGCCTTGGTCGGCCCAAAGATGCGCAGGCCGCGTGAGCGGAACTCGTCGACCACCCCCGCGGCGAGCGGCACTTCGGGGCCGACGACCGTGAGTGCGATCTTCTCGGTGACGGCGAAGTCGGCCAGCGCCTTGATGTCCGTGATGGCGACGTTCTTCAGGTGCGGGCTGAGCGCCGTGCCACCGTTGCCGGGCGCCACATAGACGGTCTGCAGCTTGGGCGACTGTGCGAGCTTCCAGGCGATGGCGTGCTCGCGGCCGCCGGAGCCGATCACGAGGACCTTCATGCGTGCACCACCGCGTTGTGATAGACCTCTTGCGCATCGTCGAGGTCTTCCAGCACGTCGAGCAGCTTCTGCATGCGCTGGGCGTCTTCGCCGGTCAGGTCGATGGTGTTCTCGGCGCGCATCGTCACTTCGGCGATCTCCGGCTTGAGGCCGGCGGCCTCGAGCGCTTTCTTCACCGATTCGAAGTCGTGCGGCGAGCTCAGCACCTCGAGCGAGCCGTCGTCGTGGGTCACCACGTCGTCGGCACCGGCTTCGAGCGCGACTTCCATCACCTTGTCTTCGCTGGTGCCGGGTGCGAACAAGAGCTGGCCGCAGTGCTTGAACTGGAAGGCCACCGAGCCTTCGGTGCCGAGGTTGCCGCCGTACTTGCTGAACGCATGCCGCACTTCGGCGACGGTGCGCACGCGGTTGTCGGTCATGCAGTCGACGATGATGGCGGCGCCGCCGATGCCGTAGCCCTCGTAGCGGATCTCCTCGTAGCTCACGCCTTCGAGGTTGCCGGTCGCCTTGTCGACGTTTTTCTTGATCGTGTCGGCCGGCATGTTGGCGGCCTTGGCCTTGTCGATGGCCAGGCGCAGCCGCGGGTTCATGTTGGGGTCGCCGCCGCCCTGGCGGGCCGCGACCATGATTTCACGAATGATGCGGGTCCAGATCTTGCCGCGCTTCTCGTCCTGGCGGCCTTTGCGATGCTGGATGTTGGCCCATTTGGAATGTCCGGCCATGAAGGCTCCTGCTGAGGCAAGCCGGCGTCGCGCGCGGCCTGCCCGAATGTGGTTCTTGGGGGATAGACTGCAATTTTAGCGGTGCGACCTCCCTTCTCTGGAGCAATGTTCATGGCCGAGCCCATCCTGATTGCCAAGCACGACAAGACTGAATGTTTCCTCCTGCCGGCGCTGGCCAACCGCCACGGCCTCATCACCGGCGCCACCGGCACCGGCAAGACCATCACCCTGCAGAACCTGGCCGAGCACTTCAGCAAGATCGGCGTGCCGGTCTTCATGGCCGACGTGAAGGGCGACCTGACCGGCATCACCCAGCCCGGCAAGATCGGCGAGAAGCTGGCCGCCGTGCTGAAGGAACGCGGGCTCGATGCACCGGAACCGCTCGCCTGCCCCGCCACGCTGTGGGACGTGTTCGGCGAGCAAGGCCACCCGGTGCGCGCGACCGTCAGCGACATGGGCCCGCTGCTGCTGGCCCGCATGCTGGCGCTCAACGAGACGCAGTCGGGCGTGCTCAACCTCGTCTTCAAGATCGCCGACGACGCCGGCCTGCTGCTGCTCGACCTGAAAGACCTGCGCGCGATGCTGCAGCACGTGGGCGAGAACGCATCCCAGTTCACCACCGAATACGGCAACGTCAGCGCCGCCAGCGTGGGCGCCATCCAGCGCGGCCTCTTGCAGATCGAAGAACAAGGCGGCGACAAGTTCTTCGGCGAGCCCATGCTCGACATCGGCGACTTCATGCAGACGGTCGACGGCAAGGGCGTGGTCAACGTGCTCTCGGCCGACAAGCTGATGAACGCCCCGCGCCTCTACGCCACCTTCCTGCTGTGGATGCTGTCGGAGCTTTTCGAGCAGTTGCCCGAGGTGGGCGACCTGGAAAAGCCCAAGCTCGTGTTCTTCTTCGACGAGGCGCACCTGCTGTTCAAGGACGCGCCGGCGGCGCTCGTCGAGCGCATCGAGCTGGTCGTGCGCCTCGTGCGCTCCAAGGGGGTGGGCGTCTATTTCGTGACCCAGAACCCGCTCGACATCCCCGACACCGTGCTCGCGCAACTCGGCAACCGCGTGCAGCACGCGCTGCGCGCGTTCACGCCGCGCGACCAGAAGGCGGTGAAGTCGGCGGCCAGCACCATGCGGGCCAACCCCGGCCTCGACATCGAGACCGCGATCACCGAGCTCGCCGTCGGCGAGGCGCTCATCAGCTTCCTCGACGCCAAGGGCCGCCCGAGCGTCACCGAGCGTGTCTTCGTGATCCCGCCCGGGAGCCAGATCGGCCCGATCACGCCCGAGCAGCGCAAGGCGCTGATCGCCGGCTCGCTCGTCGCCGGCGTCTATGAAAAGGCGGTCGACCGCGAATCCGCCTACGAGAAGCTCAAGGGCCGCGCCGTGGCCGGCGCCGAGGCGGCGCCGACGGCCAGCCCCGGCCAGGCCACCACCACCGTCAAGACAGGCAAGGCCGGCACCACTGCCGAGCCCGCCAAGGAAGACGGCGGCCTGCTGGGTGGAGGCCTCAACGAGATCCTCTTCGGCCGCACCGGCCCGCGTGGTGGCCAGCACGACGGCATCGTGCAGACGCTCGGCAAGTCGGCCGCGCGCACCATCGGCTCGACCGTGGGCCGCGAGATCATCCGCGGCGTGCTGGGCAGCCTCTTCGGCGGCAGCGGCTCGCGCCGCCGCTGACCGGGGCCCGGCCGCGCTGCAGCCTCAGGGCAGCTGGGAAACCTTGACGCCCGGCCACGACATGACCCGGGCCGTCTTGCTGACGCCCGTCACCACGCCGCCCGCCCAGTAGCTGAAGGCGGTGTCGGGCTCCAGCGCCGCCACCGCCACATGGGCCAGCGGCTGGCTCAGCGGCACGTAGAAGCTGCCGGGCGCGAGGTCGAGCAAGGCCGAGAGCGTCTTGACCTCTCTCGATCCATTGGCCGGCTCGACGAAGCTGTCGCCCTGCACCACCCCCTTCGACAGCACCTGCTCCACCCGCACGCCCAGCATCCGCAGCTTGGCGACGGCGGCCGACTGGCTGGCATCGAGCCAGTAGCCGCAGGGACGAGGGCGCACCTTCAGGTCGCGCAGCGCGAGGGCCGAATCCCACGCCACGGTGGAAGACTTCTCGTGGCCCGCCGCGTCCAGCATCTGCAGCGTGCGCTCGCCCGGGCTCAGCTCCGCTTCGACGACCACCGTGCCCTTGCAGGCCTGGGCGCTGACCTCGGCATCGACGTACTGGCGGATCTTCAGCAGGTCGGCGCTGCGATCGCCGGTGCTCTGCAACACCGTGCCAAGCGCCGTGACCAGCGTGTGCACCCGCCGCTTGAAATGGGCGCGGCCGCCGGCGGGCTCGCCACGCGACTCGAGCTTGAGGCTCACCACGTTCTTCAGGCCCTGCACGTTGCGGCTGTTGTCGGGCCGCGGGCTGCCCATCGACAGGCGGCGCTCCACGGCGCCCGGCGCCACCGCGTAGTGCCACTCCGCCGCGAGCCCCTGCTGCAGCAGGGCGGCGACCACCGGCTCGCGGAACCACTCCTCGGCGGCCTTGGTGACGAAGGCCGCCATGTTGCCGGTCGCGGCGTACTCCAGCATCGCATCGTGCCGCTCCACCGCCGCGAAACGCAGCGAGAACTCGGGTGACGGCAGGTACTCGCCGACCTCGGCCACGACCGCCGGCTGGTACTCGCGCACCAGCCGGGCCAGTGCCTGGGCCTGGGGCGTCTTGAGCAGCAGGTGATCGCCCTCGGCCGCCGTGCCCGGCGCCGGCACCTGGGGCCAGACGATCACATTGGCCTTGTCGAGCACTGCCTGCAGGCGGCCCTGCGCCAGCTCCTGCGCGACGGCCAGCAAGGCCTCGGTCGCGGCCGGGGCGTCGGTGTGCTGCGGGCCGTGCAGCACCACCGTGGCACGGCCGCTCGCGCGGATGGACTCGGGCGTCGCCTGGGCCGAGCGGCTGAACAGCACCGCCTCCAGGGCCGCGCCGCTGGCGCCCTCGCCCACCTTGACCAACCGCACCACCGCGCCATGGTCACGGGCCAGGCCTTGCAGCAGCCTCTGCGCCTCGGCCGCACTGGTGAACGCGGCATGGCCGGGTTGGAAGGCCGGCGTCCTGAAGCTGACCGCCGGCTCCGGGAAGCGGGCAGCCAGCCCCACGGGCACGGCCACCGGCGCGGGCGCCGGTGCGGCGGAAGGCGCGGGTGCCGGCGCAGCAGGCCCTGGCCCGGGCCCGAAGACCGGAATTGGCGGCGGCGCCGGGGGCGTGGCACAGGCCGCAAGGCCGGCCGTGGCCACCAGGAGAGCGACCCGTCGAAGGCAAGGGCGGGTGGCGACGGGGGGCATTCGGTTCTCCTGGGCTCGTGCGGGGCGATGACTATAGCCAGCCGCTGGCGGCCCGGCAGCGGCATTTCGCGCCGCTTGCCGGCACTTCATCGCAACGGGCTCGCCCGGCCGCGGCGGCGCCGACACAGTGCCCACCCATCGCAACACCTTCCGTCCCAGGAGACCACCATGCCCCTCCTCCAACTCATTGGCCAGATCATCGAGCTCACCCCGTTCTGGGTCTGGGGCCTGCTCGCCTTCATCACCCTGCTGGGCGCGCGCCAGGCCTTCGACCGCGAGCTGCACGCCCGCACCATCATCGGCATCTCGGCCGGCTGGACCGTCTTCTCGATCTGGGGCGCGGCCAACACCTTCGGCTTCAACACGCCGGTGCTGGTTGCCTGGGCGATGGGCCTCGCGCTCTCGCTGGCAATGCAGCACCTGCTGGTCACACCCCGCGGCGTCACGGCCCTGGGTGGGAATCGCTTCCGCCTGGCCGGCAGCCTCTGGCCGCTGCTCACGATCTGGGCGGTGTTCGGCGTGCGCTACGTCACCTCGGTGATGATGCTGCTCGACCCGGCACTGAAGCAGAACCCCAGCTTCGACCTCGCCGTGCCGGCCATCTACGGCCTGCTGTCGGGTCTCTTCGTCGGCCGCGCACTGCGCGTGCTACGCACGGCGCCCCGCCCGGGCACGCTGGCCCTGGCCTGATCGCGACTGGACCTGCACGTAGACTGCTTCGACCATGGACAAGCCCGCGCACCCCCACGACACCCTCGCCGCCTTCCTGAGCCGCGGCCTGGTCGTGGTCGTGTTGAACAGCGTCATCGCCCTGGGCCTCGCCCTGCGCAACGAGCACCTGGACGTGCAGATGGTCTATTCGCACGCGATCGGCCTCACGATCTGGCTGACGATCGAAGCCGGCCGCTTCGTCTTCCGGCGCGACCCGCACAGCAACTGGCCCGCCGGCTGGCGCCGCTACGTGCTCCTGGTCGCCGGCATCGTGGTCGGCTACGTCGTGGGCATGTCCGCCGGCGCCAGCTACAGCGGCAGCTCGAACTGGGCGGCCCTGCAATCCTCGCCGCGGCAGACGCTCGGCTACCTGTTCCTCTCGGTCACCGTCAGCGGCGCCATCACCTATTTCTTCTACATCCGCGGCCGCGGCGAATCGATGGAGCGCCTGGCCGCCACGGCCCAGCGCGACGCGAGCCAGGCGCAGTTGCAGCTCCTGTCGTCGCAGCTCGAGCCGCACATGCTCTTCAACACGCTGGCCAACCTTCGCGTGTTGATCGCCGTCGACCCGCCGCGTGCGCAGGAGATGCTCGACCACCTGGTGGCCTTCATGCGCTCCACGCTCACCGCGTCGCGCGGCATGCTGCACCCGCTGTCGTCGGAGTTCGCACGCCTCAACGACTACCTCGCGCTGATGAAGATCCGCATGGGCGACCGCCTCGTGGCCGAGCTGCGCATGCCCGACGACTTAGGCGAGCTCGCGGTGCCCACGCTGCTGCTGCAGCCGCTCGTCGAAAACGCGATCAAGCACGGCCTGGAGCCCAAGGTCGAAGGCGGGCGCCTCATCGTCAGCGCCTCGCGCGACGGCGCCGACCTCAAGCTCACCGTGCGCGACACCGGCGTGGGCTTGTCCACCGTGGCCAACGACGGCACGCACTTCGGCGTGAGCCAGGTGCGCGAGCGGCTGGCCACGCTCTACGGCGAGGTGGCAAGTCTCACGCTCGCACCCGCCGACGATGCCGAGGGCGGCGTGGCCGCCACCGTGCGCATCCCCCTCAACCGCACCACCTGAGCGCATGAACGCGACCGCACTCATCGCAGAAGACGAGCCGCTGCTGGCGGCGCACCTCAAGGCCGAGCTGGCCCGGCAATGGCCGCAGCTGCAGATCGTGGCCACCGTCAGCCATGGCGAGGCCGCCGTGCAGCAAGCCCTGGCGCTGCGCCCGCAAGTCCTCTTCCTCGACATCCGCATGCCCGGCCTGAGCGGACTCGAAGCCGCCCACGCGCTGGCCGAAGATTGGCCCGAGGGCGCGCCCTTCCCCTTGCTCGTCTTCGTGACGGCGCATGACGAATACGCGATCGAAGCCTTCGAGCGGGCCGCCTTCGACTACGTGCTCAAACCCGTTACCGCCGAGCGGCTGGCGCAGACCTGCTCGCGTCTGCAGGACGCGCTGCGCCAGCGTGCGCAGCCCGCTGCCGCCGACCAGGCGCTCGACGCCGCCGTGGCCCAGCTGCGCGGCCTGCTCGCCCAGGCCCCCGCGGCGCCGGCCGCGCCACGCCTGAGCGTGATCCAGGCGGGCGTGGGCAGCACCATCCACATGGTGAAGGTCGACGAGGTGCTGTATTTCGAGGCGGCCGACAAGTACGTGCGCGTCGTCACCGCCGAGCATGAGCACCTGATCCGGCTGTCGCTGCGCGAGCTCTTGCCCCAGCTCGACCCGCAGCGCTTCTGGCAGATCCACCGCGGCACGGTGGTGCGCGCCGACGCGGTGGCCACCGCCGTGCGCGACGAAAGCGGCAAGCTCACGCTGAGCCTGCGCGGCCACGCCGACAAGCTGGCGGTGAGCCGCCTCTACGCCCACCTGTTCAAGGCCCTTTGACATGAACCGCGCCGACCTCCCCGCCGACAGCCTGGAAGCGCGTGCGCTGCGCCGCGTGCGCCGCAAGATCGGCTTCTACATGCACGCGATGGTCTTCGTGCTGGTGCACCTCGGGTTCGGCGTGGCCTTCCTCGTGGGCTCGCGCGCCAAGCCCTTCTTCGTGTGGGGCTGGGCGATCGGCCTGCTGATCCACGGGCTCTTCACCTTCCTGACGTTGCAGGGCGAGGGCCTGCGCGAGCGCATGCTGAGGCAGGAGATCGAGCGCCTGCGCCGCGAGCGCGGCGAGCCGGACAAGCCACTCGACAAGCCATGACGAACGGGCCGCGCAGAGGCGGCCCCGTCTGTCAGGTGGTCAGTGGTGGCGATGGCGGGGGCCGGGCTCGAAGCGGCCGCCGCGGTCGTCGTGATCGCGGTCACCACGCCAGTCACGGTGGTCGTGGCGATGGTGGTGGCCGTGATGGCGGTGGTGGCGATGGTGGTGGTAGCGGTGGTCCCAGCCACGGCCGCGGTAGTCGGCCACGGGCACCGGGTGATACACCACCATCGGCGGGGGCGCGGGGCGATACACCACCACCGGGGCCGGCACGGGCATCGGTGGGTGATACACCGGCGCCGGCACATGAACCACCGGCACGGGCGGGAAAGGCAGGTTGACGGACACCGACCACTGCGCGCTGCCCGCATGGGCGCTGCCTGCAGCCAGGGCACCCAGCGCGATCAGGGCAGCGAAGGCGCGGCGGGCGGACTTGCGGTTGAACATGGTGTTCTCTCCTTGGTAGGACCGGTGCGAGACGCGCCGGCTTGCTCCCACAACGGGTGTGCCGCACCGCCCGTTCACATCGCCAAGGTAAAGCCTTGTTAACGCACGTAAAGCGCTAGCCCGCGGTCAGGGCCTGGACTGCTGCGATTCCTCGACCAGGGCCCACAGGTCGGCCAGTTCGGTGAGCACCTCAAAGGCGAAGCCGCTGCGCCGGGCGGGGCGGGTGCTCAGCACCAACTCCCGCATGTAGGCCGGCAAGGCGTCCGGCGTGACCCAGAGCTCGCACAGCCGGTTGACGATGTGCGGGTGGTGGCGCGCCGTGGCAAGCGGCTGGTAGCGCGACGGCAAGGCGGCGAGCCAGGCCAGCGCCTCGGCGCTCAGCGCTTGCGCCTGGGGCTGGCGCTGCGGGTGGGCGCCCGGGTCGGGCATCGTCGGAGAGGTCATGCGAACGATTGTTCAGAAGCTCTCTTCGCCCGGGCACGCCCCGCGCCCCTTCAGGCATGGGGGCCCGCCACCACATACCTTGCACTCCCGTGCAAACCTTCACGCCTGCACCGGCAAGGGGCTCGTGAAGGGAGCGCCGACTACAATCGTTTTCGCTTTTCTCCCCTCTGAACACAACGCAAAGCGCCCTGCATGAGCGACCCTGCCCGCCCCACGCCCGCCGACGAACACAAGCCCAGCAACTTCCTGCGGCAGATCATCGAGCGTGACCTGGCACAGGGCACCTATGCCAACCGGCATTTCGCCGGCACGCCGGGCGATGCGAAACACCACGCCGCCGGCCCTCTGGACCCCGCGAAGATCCGCACCCGCTTCCCGCCCGAGCCCAACGGCTACCTGCACATCGGCCATGCGAAGAGCATCTGCCTCAACTTCGGCCTCGCGCGCGACTACGGCGGCATCTGCCACATGCGGTTCGACGACACGAACCCCGAGAAGGAAGAGCAGGAGTACGTCGACTCCATCCTCGACGCGGTGAAGTGGCTGGGCTTCGACTGGAACGTCAACGGCACGAGCCATCTCTTCTACGCCAGCCACTACTTCGACTTCATGTACCGCGCGGCCGAAGCGCTCATCAACGCCGGCCTCGCCTACGTCGACGAGCAGACGGCCGAGCAGATGCGCGCCAACCGCGGCGACTTCGGCACGCCCGGCACCGACAGCCCTTACCGAGGCCGCACGCCGGCCGAGAACCTCGCGCGCTTTCGCGAGATGCGCGACGGCAAGCTCGCCGACGGCGCCGCCGTGCTGCGCGCCAAGATCGACATGGCCTCGCCCAACATCAACCTGCGTGACCCGGCCCTCTACCGCATCAAGCGCGCAACGCACCACAACACCGGCGACACCTGGTGCATCTACCCGATGTACACCTACGCGCACCCGATCGAAGACGCGCTGGAGCAAATCACCCACAGCATCTGCACGCTCGAGTTCGAGGACCAGCGCCCCTTCTACGACTGGCTGCTCGACAAGCTCTGCGAGCTCGGCCTGCTGGCCCAGCCGCGCCCGCACCAGTACGAGTTCGCGCGCCTCAACCTCACCTACATCATCACCAGCAAGCGCAAGCTCAAGCAGCTCGTGGACGAGAACCACGTGAGCGGCTGGGACGACCCGCGCCTGCCCACCATCGTGGGCCTGCGCCGCCGCGGCTACACGCCCGAAAGCCTGCAGCTGCTCGCCGAGCGCAGCGGCGTCAGCAAGGCCGGGGGCTGGATCGACTACAGCTCGCTCGAGATCGCGCTGCGCGACGACCTCGACCCGAAGGCGCCGCGCGCGTGTGCCGTGCTCGACCCCTTGAAGCTCAAGCTCGTGAACTTCGCCGAGATCTTCGGCAACGAGGCGCACCAGGAGCCTTGCCACGCCCCGGTGCACCCGGCGCACCCCGACCGTGGCCAGCGCCAGTTCACCCTCACGAACGAGGTGTGGATCGAGCGCGAAGACTTCATGGAGACCCCGCCCAAGGGCTACCACCGCCTCTACCCCGGCAACAAGGCGCGCCTGAAATACGGCTACGTGATCGAGTGCACCGGCTGCGAGAAGAACGCGCAGGGCGAGATCACCGCCGTGCTCGCCAAGCTCGTGCCCGACACCAAGAGCGGCACGCCCGGTGCCGACGCGGTGAAGGTCAAGGGCGTGATCACCTGGGTGAGCGTGGCGACCGGCATCGAAGCCGAGGTGCGCCTCTACGACCGCCTCTTCACCGAAGCGCAGCCCGATGCGGGCGGACGCGACTTCCTCTCGGTGCTGAACCCGAACAGCAAGAAGGTCGTCACCGCCTACCTGGAGCCCGGCGTCGCCGCCGCGAAGGCCGACGACAAGTTCCAGTTCGAGCGCCACGGCTACTTCGTCGCCGACCGGCACGACCACCGGGCGGGCAAGCCGGTGTTCAACCGCGCCACCACGCTCAAGGACACCTGGAGCAAATGAACACGGGCCGGCGCGCAGTACTGCCGGCCCACCTGAAGGCCGACTGCGCCGCCTGCACCGGCCTGTGCTGCGTGGTCACGCCCTTTGACGCGGTGCAGGGCTTCGGTTTCGACAAGCCGGCCCACACGCCCTGCCCCCATCTCTGCGATGACTTCAGATGCGGCATCCACGACAAGCTTGTGGACCGCGGCTTTCCCGGCTGCGTGGTGTTCGATTGCCACGGCGCTGGCCAGCGTGTCTCGCAGCAGCTGTTCCCGGGCCAGGACTGGCGCGATTCGGCCGAAACGGCGCAGCGGATGTTCGATGCCTACACCACGATGCGGAGCCTGCACGACCTGATGGTGCTGCTCTACACCGCCTCGGTGCACGTGGACGATGAGCGCCTCGCGGCACAGCTCGCGTCTGTCGAGCGCCTGTGCGAGCGCACGCCGGATGCGATCGATGCCGCCGAGATGAAGCGCACGACGATGGCGCTGCTCGCCGACCCGGCGATCCGCTCCGCGCTGCTGGCGCTTCGCTAACGCCCCGTCGGGCGCCGCTGGCGCTTCTGCGCCGTGCGTTCAGCCTTGCGCTCGGCTCGCTCCGCATCGGCCGCCTGCCCGGCCGCGAGCCAGGCTTCGTATTCGTCGGGTGTCTCGATCGTCATGCGCCCGAGGTTGGCCGAACGGAAGTCGTTGATCAGCACCTCGGCCGCCTTTTGCAGGTCGACCCGGCCGCCGCTCTGCAGCGCCCCACGCTTGCGGCCGATCTCGGCGAGCAAGGCCTCGTCGGGCAGGGCCACGCTGGCCTCGTCGAGCTTGTAGCGCTCGATCAGGCGGTCGGCGTAGTGCCGCTGCAGGTAGCCCAGCAGCTCCAGGGCCACTTCCTGGTCGTCATAGGCATTGCGCCCCACCGCGCCGCTGGCGGCGAGGTTGTACCCGCTCTGCGCCACGATGATGCGCGGCCACAGCATGCCGGGCGTGTCGAAGAGGTAGGCGTCCTTCGCGAGCGCGACGCGCTGCTCGACCTTGGTGACGCCGGCCTCGTCGCCCGTCTTGGTGGCGCGCTTGCCCATCAGCGTGTTGATGAGGGTGGACTTGCCGACGTTGGGAATGCCGCAGACCAGGATGCGCAGCGGCTTGTCGAGGCCACCACGGCTGGGGGCCAGCGCACGGCTGGCGTCGAGCAGGCGTTGCGCCGGCGCCGCCTCAGACGCATCGAGCGCGAGGGCGCGGGTGTCGGGCTGGGCGTTGTACCAGGCGAGCCAGGCCTCGGTGCGCGCGGGGTCGGCCACGTCCTGCTTGTTGAGGATCTTGAGACGGGGCCGGTGGCCGGTGAGCTCGGCCAGCAGGGGGTTGGCGCTCGAGCCCGGCAGGCGGGCGTCCAGCAACTCCATCACCACGTCGATCTGCTTGATGCGCTCGGCAATCGCCTGGCGCGTGAGGTGCATGTGGCCGGGGAACCATTGGATGGGCATGGGGCAGATTGTCCATGCCCGGCGCCTGCCGGCCCCTCAAACGAACACGGCGCCGAAGGGCGCCGTGGAGATCGTGTCAGTGAAGGTCGCTCAACTGCACCGCGGGGGCGGCGAACTCGCGGCCGACCACCGCGCGGGCGTACAGGTAGTTGTGGCGGGCCCGCTCGCTGAGCGAATCGAGCTGCACGTGGCCACCTGCGTCGCACGGGAAAGTCAGCGCGCGGCCCTCCTGGAAGAGGGACTGGAAGCGCAACTCGTAGGCGGGTTTGGCGAAATCGGTATTCATGGCAACGAACTCCTGCTGCTCTACCGTTGGTATCAACGTGACGAAAGCTTAGGCGTTGACCGCTTCGACGTCCTTAGGTGGGTGTCTCGGCTGGGCGTCCCAAACTGGATGAGAGAACTGTAGGAATTGATCCGACAGGTTTCATGTGACTTACGACCACTCCGGGGCCCCTCATCTGCGTGGGAAGCGGGTGGACTGTCGACGCTGCGCTTTCCGTCAAGCACGCAAGCATCTGCAAACGTGGTGCTTGTGACGGTCATCACGGATGCCTAGCATCCCCGAGGTCATCAACCCTTGGAGGAGGATTGCGATGCTTGCAAAGCTGACTGCTGAAGCGGTGGGAACGTTCTGACTGGTGCTCGGGGCTGCGGCAGCGCAGTGCTCGCAGCGGCCTTCCCGCAGGTGGGGATCGGCCTCCTCGGCGTGTCGCTCGCCTTCGGCCTGACGGTGGTGACGGCGGCCTATGCGCTCGGGCCGATCTCGGGCGGGCATTTCAACCCGGCGGTGACGGTGGGCCTGTGGGCCGGCGGGCGCTTCCCCGGCGGCAGCATCCTGCCCTACGTGGTGGCACAGGTGGCAGGGGCCATCGCGGGGGCCGGCGTGCTGCTCGTCATCGCGAGTGGCGCCCCGGGCTTCGACCTCGCGGGCGGCCTGGCCTCCAACGGCTATGGGGAGCACTCGCCGGGCAAGTATTCGCTGGTGGCGGGGCTGGTGGCCGAGGTGGTGCTGACGGCGATGTTCCTGCTGGTCATCCTCGGCACGACCCACAAGCGTGCGCCGGTGGGCTTCGCGGGGCTTGCGATCGGCCTGGCGCTCACGCTCATCCACCTCATCAGCATCCCGGTGACCAACACCTCGGTGAACCCGGCGCGCAGCACCGGGCCGGCGCTCTTCGTCGGGGGCTGGGCGCTGCAGCAGCTGTGGCTCTTCTGGGTGGCGCCACTGGTGGGCGCCCTGCTGGGCGGCGGGCTGTACCGCGTGCTCTTCGAAAGCGAAGGCGAGCCCGACGTGAGCGGCCGGCCGGCCACGACCTGAAGCTCTCAAGGCGGGCTGGCGCAGCCCGGCCCTCGGGGCGCTCAATACTCGGAGTGCGGCATCCCGGGCTGGCTGTCGCCGGCCACGAGCGTGTTGCCCATGCCGAGCAGCTCGCGGGCGCGCTGCAGGTTGAGCAGCTGGTCACGGTTGCGGCGGGGGTGGGCGCGGTCGCGCTCGACCTCCCACACGAGCTTGATCAGCTCCTTCTGCGTGGTGGCGGCACGAACGCGGCCCAGCGAGAAGGTGGCGAAAAGCAGCGAATCGCGGCGCAGCGTGTCGAGCAGCAGGTCGCGCACGTACTGCAGTCGCTCCTCGTCGGTCATGCGCGGCGCCGGGCGCGCGTGGTCGGCGGTCTTGAACGGGGTCTCCCGCACGCTTTGCACCCACTCCGGCGTGCGCGGCGCGTCGTTCAGCGTCACCCCAGGCGCCTGCACGTAGGCGCTGGCGGCGGCCGCGGCAGGGGCCGGTTTCGGCTCGGGTGGCGGCTCGGCGATGCCGCCCACGTCGATCATCGGCAGCCCCTGGGCCGAGCCCATCAGGACCTCGCGGTTCTCGGGGGCCTTGGGGTCCTCGAACACCCGCTTGGGGAGCTGAGGCTCGAGCAGGGCCTGCGCCGGCGCGGCCGGCGGAGGCGTGGGTGACAACAAGGGCATCGGCCGGCTGTCGTCCTCGTCGGGCAGCAGCTCGGCCATCGGGGTCAGCGCGGGCTCGGGGAAGACGTCGAGGTCGACGCTCGTGAGCTTGGGGGTGTCGAGCGCGCCGGGTTCGGTCTCGACCGGCTCGGCCGCGGCCATCTCGGTGGGCACTTCCACCAGGCCCATCTGCACCAGCTCCTGGAAGTGGGTGGTCTGGGCGCCTGCCTTCAGCGCCATCGCCAGCACGTCGCCCAGCGTGCGCCGCCCATCGACCAGCAGCAGGACGGTGCGATATCGCTGCCCCAGACCGCGGGTGCGGTGGCGCAGTTCATCCTGTCCGAGAGCGGTCTTGACGGGGCTGAGATTGGGCATCGGGGTGGGGCTCGCGGCGCATTGTCGCGCGAGTGCACTGCAGCATGGCGCAGGCTGTGCAATCGGTCACATTGGGCGCCTGGCGCCGGGCTAGCGGACCACCTTGGCCGCCTTGAGCCGGGCCATGTCGTCGTCGCCGTAGCCGGCCTGCCGCAGCACCGCCTCGGTGTCCTCGCCGAGCGATGGCGCGCCCCGACCCGGTTGCACCGGGGTCTTGCTGAAGCGGATGGGGTGGCCCGAAGCCTTGTAGGCGCCCAGGTCGCGGTTGTGCAGCTCCCAGATCAGGCCCAGCGCCTCGGCCTGCGGGTCGGTGTAGAGGTCGGCGCGGTAGTGGACCGGGCCGCAGGGCACGCCGGCGGCTTCGAGCACCGCCATCCAGTGCGCGTTGCCGTGCTCGCGCAGGCGTGCCTCGATGGTCTTCATCATCTGCTTCTGGCGGAAGTAGACCTCATCGCTCACGTCGCCCGTGTCCACGTCGACGTGGTCGTCGACCACGCCGATGGCAGTGCAGAACCTGTCGCGCAGCTTGCGGTTGAGCGCGGCGATGCCCAGGTAGCCGTCACCCGTGGGGTACACGCGGTAGTAGGGGTAGACCTGCCGGTCGGTCGGGCGGTGCAGGCAGTCGGGCACCTCGATGGGCCGTGTGGTGTGCGGCAGGTCGCGGCGCAGCCGCATCTCGGCGAACTCGTCGATGATCTGCGTGTGCTTCTTGCCCTCGCCGAGCGCGGTCTTGAGGATGTGCTTTTCCTCCGCGTGCTGCTCGGCGTCGAGCGCGTCGATGTGCAGCAGGCTCATGGCCTGCAGCGCCATGCCGGTGCTGAAGAGGGACGTCTCGATCTTCTGCCCCTCGCCCGACACGTTGCGGTGGTACAGCGCGCTCACGATGCCCAGCGCGTTGAGCATGCCGGTGCCGATGTCGATGTAGGCGATGCCGCCGGGCCCGCGCGGTGCGCCGTCTTCGTCGGCGTAGTGCGACATCACCCCCGAGGCGGCGTGCGCAATGATGTCGAAGCCCTTGCGCTTGCGGTACGGACCCACCTCGCCGAAGGCGGTGCTGCTGAGGAAGACGATGCGCTTGTTGATCTTCGCAAGCGTCTCGTAGTCGATGCCCAGCTTCTCGGCCGCGCCGGGCACGAAGTTTTGCAGCACCACGTCGGCCTCCTGCACGAGCTTGTAGACGATCTCGCGGCCCTCGGGCTGCTGCAGGTCGACGGAGAGGCTCTCCTTGCCGCGGTTCATCGCGAGCGACATGCGCGTGTTGCCGCCATAGCGGCGCGCCGAGCCGCCCATGCGGCGCTCTTCCGCGCCGTCGGGTGGCTCGATCTTGACGACACGCGCGCCCAGGTCGGCCAGCAGGAAGCCGCAGTAGGGGCCGGCGATGTACTCCGAGAAATCCAGCACGGTGACCCCGTGCAGCAGCGTGTTCATGGGGGTCTCCGTGCGTCCGTCTCGGTGAGCGCTCAACGGCGGCTGCGCGCCTTGCGGCCGTCGAATTCGGCCAGCTGCTGCTTGAGCAGCAGCATCAGCACACGAGCCGTCGCCTCGTCGAAGCTGAGCGTGGTGGTGGGCTCTTCGTCGCCGCGTGCGTTCCTGGGCGTCACCAGCGCGTCGACGCGCGCTTCGATGAGCCCGGTCTGGTTGCTGTTGCTCATCGACTTGATTTTTTGAAGCTCGATCTGGAAGGTCTTCAAGGCACCTCCTGGGAAACAGGGAATGGCAGAGACTAGCTCAAGCGGGCCGCCGGCGCGTCGCCCACCACAGAACGCCCGCTGCGGCCGCCCAGCCGGCCACCGGCGCCCAGGCCAGGGCGAGCTGCAGCTCGGGGGCCTTGTGCCACTCGGCGGCCAGCACCGCCATGCGAGAGAGGGCCGCAAACGCGAGCACCGACGACAGGGCACCGCCCAGCCGCCCTTCCCGACCGGTGTGTCCGAGTGCGAGCGCGGTGGCAAACGCACCCATCAGCACGCAGCCCCACGCAGCACCCGCCACGCCCTGCGCCACGATCAGCGCCTGCAGCGAGGGCGCGCGCTGCGCCGCCCAGGTGCACAGGCCTGCGACCGCCGCGCCGGCCAGCATCACCCGCCAGCCGCCCACCCGCTTGGTGAGGGCGCCGGCCGGCAGCATCGCGAGGTTGAAGCCGATCCAGAACACCGGGATCAGCCACGCCAGCTGATCGGGCGGGGCGAAGCGCAGGTAGAGCGGCGCGCTGTTCAGGAAGCCATGCACCTGGAACGCCACCGCCGCCAGCACCGCGGCCACCAGGAAGCCGGGAATCGCGGGCAGCCCCGAGGGCGCCGCGTCGGGCGCCTTCGTGGCGCCGTCTCGCACCAACGCGCGCTCGGCCGCGACGAGGCCCCAGGTCACGAGCGCGAGCGCCACGCTCGCCAGCACGAAGGGCACGCGCGGGTCCATCGCCCGCAGGTGCAGCGTGAGGTAGGGCGCGATCGCATTCGCCACCCCCAGGCCCAGCACCGACAGCGCCACGAGCCACGGCAGCTGCGGCTTGGCCGCATGCCGGCCGATGAGCGTGAGCGGCGGTGCACGCAAGGCCGACGAGGTGACCGACCACAGCACCACCAGCACGAGAAACACCGTCGCCGAGCCGGACGGCGCGACAAACGGCAAGGCCAGGAAGGCAGCACACGAGAGCAGCGTCACCCCCGCCACCCAGCGCCCGATGCGGCCCACCACCTTGGCAGCGCGGTCGCTCGCCACGCCGAAGGCGTAGTCGGAGAGCACGAAGATCAGCTGGTCCAGCATCAGGATCCAGATGACCGCCGTTTTGGGAATGCCGACCTGCGCCGCAAGCGTCGGCAGGTAGGCCACATAGACCGTCCAGCACAACGCGAAGAGGAACTGGACGACGGCGAGGTAGATCCCGATGCTCATGCGAGGAAGGCTGTTGCGGCAGCGGCCAGCATAGCCGGCAAGGCACAGATAGCATCCGGGGATGAACCTCATCTACGTCGCCGACCCCATGTGCTCCTGGTGCTATGGCTTTGCCAGGACCATGGACGAACTGCTCGCCGCCCCCGGCGACCTCGCCCCCCTGCAACTCGCCCTGGTGATGGGCGGCCTGCGCCCCTACACCACCGACCCGACACCGCCCGAGCGCGCCGACGAGCTGGCCGGCCACTGGAAACACGTGGCCGAAGCCAGCGGCCAGCCCTTCGCCCAGGCGCCGCACACCGCACTGCACCAGCCGGGCTTCGTCTACGACACCGAGCCGGCGAGCCGTGCCGTCGTCACCGTCCGCAAGCACTGGCCCAAGGTGGTGTGGCGATACCTCAAGGCCGTGCAGCATGCCTTCTACGCCGAAGGCAAGAACGTGGTGCAGCCCGAGGTGCTGGCCGACGTGGCCGAAACCCTGGGCATCCCGCGCGCCGACTTCGCCCGCGCCTTCGCCTCCGAAGAGATGCGCGAGAACGTGCGCCAGGACTTCGCCATCGCGCAGGAGTGGGGCATCCGCGGCTTCCCGGCGCTCATCGCCGAGCATGGCGACCACCTGCACCTGGTGGCACAAGGCTACCTGCCCACCGAGGCGCTGCGCCAGCGCCTGAAGGCTGCCGGCCAGCACCACTGACGCCGGCCACGCTCAGCGCAGCACGAGCGTCACCACCCGCGGCGCCACCAGCCGGCCCACCCACTCCTCGGTCGGAAGAAAGCCCCCCAGCGCCAGCGTGATGCGCTTGCCCTTGAGGGCGCTGAGCGGCACGCCCTTGTCGTCGACACCGTCCTTGTCGCTGATCGACGCGACGGCGCGGAACTCGCGCACGTGCTCGTGCTTCGCCGCGCGGATCTCGTGGAAGTCGCGCCGGTGCTTGTTGACGCTCAGGTGCACGTTGCCGCCCCAGGTGTCGTCGGGCTTGGGGTCGGCCGGCCGCGTGTCGTACAGGAAGAGCTCGTACGAGTCTTCCTTCGGCGGCTCGGGCAAGGCGCCGCTGCGGGTGGGGATGAAGATGCCGTTGCCGCGGTCGGGCCGCCGCACCTCGTCGGCCAGTGCCGCCGAATACGACGCCGCGATCGACACGCCGTACTCATGCGCCGGCGGCGGCAGCGTCAGCACCAGCTTGAAAGGCGCCGCCTTCAGCGCCACTTCGGCGCCGTCGACGATGGGGATGCGCCGGCCGTCCTGCTCGATGTGGGCGTCCCAGCGGTAGCGTGGCGCCTTCAGCGCGGCGTCCATCATGAGCTTCTCGCTCCAGGCGACGAGCTCCTTGTCTCCCTTGACCCCCGCCATGGCCACGATGGTGATGGGCCGGCCGATGCTGTCGAGCCCGCGGTCGTCGTGCGGCAGCGGCGTGGCGCCGCGGTCGAGCAGCAACTGCAGCAGCGCCCGGTCGCCGGTCAGCACGCTGGCGACGAGCGGCGTGATCTGCACGCCCGGTGCGCCGTCGGGCGAGGCGCCGGCATCGAGCAGGGCCTTCACGGCCTCCACCCGACGCGAGCGGATCGCTTCGTTGAGCGGCACGTCACGCGAGCCTTCGAAGCGCGCGTCGTTCTGGCCCGGCTTCGCGCCGGCGGCCAGCAGCAGCTGCACCGCCTGGGCGCTGATGGCCGCGTCCTTCAGCGCCAATGCAATGTGCAGCGGGCAGCCCCAGAAGGCGCAGCGGTTCGGGTCGGCCCCACGCGCGAGCAGCGCCTCGACGGTGGAGAGGCGGCTGCCGAGCACGGCGCTCGTCAGGGGCGTCATCTCGTTGCCGAACGAGACGTTGGGGCTGAGCTCGGCCGGCACGGCCTTCACCGCCTCGGGCGTGCCGGCAAACCAGTACGCCGCGCGGGCGCGGTGCTCCAGGTCGGTGGCCAGCTCGGCCGGCGCGGGCAGGTAGCCCTGCGCCACCCAGCGCCGGGCACGGGCATCGAAGTCGGCCGCATCGCGCGGCTCCTTCAACGGGCTGCGCTTGACCAGCTCGAGCACTGCCCAATGGATCGCGCCGGTCTTGCGCACCCAGCGCACCAGCGGGCTGCGTTGCTGCGGGTCGTAGAGCTGCGCCACCGGCACGCGCAGAGCCGGGTCCACGTCGACGAGGCTGTCGGCGCGGAAGTCGTAGACCTTGTAGCGCGTGCCCTCGCCCCACTTGGAAGCACGGGCGACGCGCGCCTGCTGCTCGGTCTCGAAGACCACGAGCTTGTATTCGAACGACGCGCCGCCGGCGGTGTGCTGCCACGCGGCGATGAGCTGCGTGCGCTCCTCCACCGTCCACGCCGGCTGCTGCGCCAGCGCCACGCCGGCCATGCACAGGCCGACCACCGACGCGGCCGCTCGCCGCCAGGTCTTCCAACTCGTCATCGCGATCTCCCTCGTCTCGTTTGTGGTGCCCGGTTCATCCTGCATGCACGGCGTCCAGCGAACGCACTGGCGCCGGGGCGGGAGACGGCATCGCCTGCAGCCATGCATCGATGCGGCGCGGGTCGTTCACCACGCGCAGCTCGGCGTAGGCGGCTTCCGCTTCCGGAAATCGCCGCCGCAGGTAGTTGAGCCACTGCTTGAGCCGCCCGGGGCGGTAGCGCGGCGCGAGCTCGGCGCAGACCAGGTCCCAGAAGGCCTTGAGCAGCGGTTGCAGCTCGGCCCACCCGATGGCCTTGCGCCCGGGCGCCGCGATGGCCCAGGCAAGCCCCGGGTCGCTGACCATGCCGCGGCCGAGCATCAGGTGCTCGCAGCCCGACACCTCGCGGCAGCGCTGCGCATCGGCCACCGTCCAGATCTCGCCATTGGCCACGACCGGGATGTGCAGCGCTTCGCGGATCGCCGGGATGCGCTCCCAGTAGGCCGGCGGCCGGTAGCCGTCGGCTCGTGTGCGCGCGTGCACCACCAGCTCTTCGGCGCCACCGTCCTGCAAGGCCAGCGCGCACTCGACGGCGAGCGATGCATCGTGGAAGCCGAGCCGCATCTTGGCCGACACCGGCATGCCCGCCGGCACGGCGCGGCGCACCGCGGCGACGATGCCGCTGAGCTGGCTCGGGTCCTGCAGCAGGGCCGCGCCGCCGCCGTGGCGGTTCACCACCTTGGCGGGGCAGCCGAAGTTGAGGTCGATGCCCGCCGGCCCGAGCGAGGCGAGCCGCGCGGCGTTCTCGGCCAGGCACACCGGGTCGGAGCCCATCAGCTGCGCACGCACCGGCACGCCGGCATGCGTGCGCCCGCCGTGGCGCAGCTCGGGCACGATGCGAAGGAAGGCCTTCTCGGGCAGCAGGGTGCCGGTCACGCGGATGAACTCCGACACGCAGCGGTCGATCCCGCCCACACGCGTGAGCATGTCGCGCAGGGTGTGGTCGAGGAGCCCCTCCATCGGGGCGAGCAGGAGCATCGGCATGAGGGCTCGCAGTGTAGATTGGCCTCGATGAACACGCCCGCCTGCACACTGCTCGACACCGCCATCGGCCGCTGCGGCATCGCCTGGGGCCCGCACGGCATCCGTGCGTTCCAGCTGCCCGAGCCGGATGACGAGGCGACCCTGCATCGCATGTTCCGCCGTGGGGGGCCGTTGCCGCAGGCCGAGCCGCCGGCGCATGTGGCCCACGTGATCGGGCGCGTGCAGGCCTTGCTCGATGGCGCACCCGTCGACCTGCGCGACGTGGTGCTCGACCAGAGCGGCCTGCCCGAGTTCAACCGCCGCGTCTACGCCATCACCCGCGAGATCCTCGCCGGCCAGACGCGCACCTACGGCGACATCGCCGCCGAACTGGGAGACCTGTCGCTCGCGCGGGCCGTGGGCCAGGCCCTGGGCGCCAACCCGCACGCGGTGATCATGCCGTGCCACCGCGTGCTCGCCGCGCGGGGTGCCTCGGGCGGTTTCTCCGCAGGAGGAGGCGTGTCGACCAAGCTGCGGATCCTGCTGATCGAACGTGCACAAATCGGCGCGCAACCCGGGCTGTTCTGATCTCGAGGCAACCGCCCACTATTGCCGGCACTAATACCAGGATGCGCCGGGCGCAAGCGGGTTGATCCTTGCCGTGCTCGCAGGCGCAGTTGCACACTGCCTGGGCACGCGCCCGCCGCAGGCGCATACCAACAAAGAGCATGAAACCGGCGTCTTTCTGGAGCCGACTGTCCCTGGGCCCTTGGGCCCCCGGGCGATCCGGCCCTGAAACCATCGCACCAGCGTGGCTGGTCCGGGGTTTCGTCGGAGCCAACGTGCTTGCCGTGGTGCTGATCGTCACGCTCACCGCGGTGTCGCTCGCCAACAGCCGCCACGCCACGCGCGATCGCGCCAGCATCTCGGCCGCGAACACCGCGCAGACCCTGCGCCAATCCATCGAAAGCGAGATCGACCAGATCGACCTGTTGCTGCGCTCGGCCATCCTCGGCCTCGAACGCGAGCAGGTCGCCGGCAGCCGCGACCCCGCGGTGCTGAAGAAGCTGATGCAGGCCAGCCGCGCCCTGCTGCCCCACGTCGAAGCCCTGCGGGCGACCGACGCCGTGGGGATGGTGCGTTATGGGGACGGCCCGGAGCCCCCGGCGCCCATCGACGTGAGCGACCGCGAGTACTTCCGCAAGGCGCGCGCCTCCCAGTGGGGGCTGATCGTGTCGGAGCCCGTCACGAGCTACGCGAGCCAGAACTGGGTGGTGGTGTTCGCGCGGCGCATCGACCACCCCGACGGCTCCTTCGCCGGCGTGGTGTACGCGACCGTCGCGACCGAGCGCTTCCAGGACGTGCTCGCGAACGTGCAGCTTGGCCGCAACGGCGCCGCGAGCCTGCGCACGAGCAGCCTGCGGCTGGTGGCCCGCAGCCCGGCGGGCGCACGCGACGAGATCGGCAGCGACAAGGTCTCGGCCGAGCTGCGCGAGCTGATGCGGACCCCCATCACCAGCGGCACCTACACCGCCTCGAGCGGGCTCGACGGCGTGGAGCGCAGCAGTGCCTACGCGCGGGTCGGGCCCTACCCCTTCGTCGTGGTCACCGGTGTCTCGACCGCCGAGGCCATGGCGCCCTGGTACATCGAGCTCTGGGGCACGGTGGGCCTGGCCACGCTCACCCTGATCGTGATCGCCTCCTCGTCGTGGCTGCTGGTGCAGGCCTGGCAGCGCGAGATCGCCCACGCGGCGCAGCGCCTGCGCGAGGCCGACCGCCACCGTGCCTGGCTGCGCACGGCCGGCGACGGCATCCACGTGATCGACCGGCGTGGCCGGCTGATCGAGTACAGCGACTCCTTCGCCGCCATGCTGGGCTACGAGCGCGAGCAGATGCGCGGCATGGAGGTCACCCAATGGGAAGCCAGCGACCCCGAGGTGGCGCTGCAGTGGTGCCGCACGACGCAGGGCGACCAGCGCTTCAAGACCCGCCACCGCCGCGCCGACGGTTCGCTGATCGACGTGGAGGTGACCAGCACCACCACGGTCATCGACGGCGAAGAGCTGATCTTCGGCGCCTCGCGCGACATCACCGAGCGCCGTCGCCTCGAAAACGAGACCCGTGCCGCCCTCCAGCTCGCGCGCAGCAGCGAGCAGCGCGTGCTCGACATCGCCGACAACGTGCCCGCCGGCATCGCCTACGTCGACCGCGAGGAGCGCATGCAGTTCGTCAACGCGGTGCTCGCGCGCTGGCTGGGCGTGCCGCCGAAGGAACTGATCGGCAAGCAGATCCGCGAATTGCTGAGCCCCGAGCGCTATGCCCACCGCAAGCTCATCTACGACGCCGTGTGGCGCGGCGAGACGGTGCGCATCCCCGAGAGCATCCCCTCGCTGCGCGGCAACGTGCGCCACACCGAGACCGTGCTCGTGCCCAAGCGCGACGACAGCGGCCAGGTGGTGGGCTTCTATTCGCTCTCGCAGGACTTCACCGAGCGCATCCGGATGGAGAGCACCGTCGAGCGCCAGGCCCGCAACCTCGCGGCCATGACCTCCATCAGCGACGACATCATGGTCGTGCTCAACGAGGAGGGCGAGATCCAGCTCGCCAACCGCGCCTTCGAGGAACTGTGGCAGCTCCCGCCGGGCGGCGCCAACGGGCGCACGATCTCCGGCATGTACGGCAACAGTTTCTTCTACGACGTGATCCGCCCCAAGCTGCGCCACGCGCTCGACGGCCAGCCGGTGAAGGTGCGCACCTCGCACGCGCTGCCGGGCCGGCCCACCCGCGTCTTCGATGCGAGCTACCACCCGGTCTACAACGAGCACGGCCTGATCGACGCCGTGGTGTTCACCGCCCACGACGTGGACGACCTGGTGAACTCGCGCGACGAGCTGGCCCACACCGTCGAGCAGCTGCAGCGCAGCAACGAGTCGCTCGAGCAGTTCGTGCGGGTCACGTCGCACGACATGCGCGAGCCGCTCAACAGCATCGCCCAGTTCGTGCGGCTGATCGAGGAGACCGGCACGCTCGCCCCGCCCGCCGACCAGTACTTCGGCTTCGTCAAGCGCGGCGCCGCCCGCATGCGCACCATGCTCGACGACCTGCTGCGCTTCGTGCGCCTGGAGGCCGCCGCCATCGACCCCGACGATGCGCACCAGCTCGACGAGGTGATGCAGGAGGTGCAGCACCTGCTGCACGCCCAGATCACGCAGACCCAGGGCGAGGTGGTGGTCGAGCCCCTGCCGCTCGTGCGCGGGCGGCGCAGCCTGCTGGTGCTGCTGTTCCAGAACCTGGTCTCCAACGCCCTCAAGTTCACCCCACCCGGCGTGCCGCCGAAGGTGCGGGTGAGTGCGACGGTGGAGGCCGACCGCGTGCGCGTCACCGTGGCCGACCAGGGCATCGGCATCGCACCGGAAGACATCCCCACCCTCTTCGAGCCCTTCCGCCGCCTGCACCGCCGGCAGGCCTACGACGGCACGGGGCTGGGCCTGGCCACCTGCAAGCGAATCGCGATGGTGCTGGACGGCAGCATCGAGATCCACTCCAATCCCGGGGAAGGGACACGCGTGACCGTCACCTTGCCGGCCGCTTGAAAGGGGGCCCGTGATGCTCGATCTCGTGATCGTGGTCGACGACAACGATGCCGACCTCGTCTACACCGAGGTGGTGCTGCGTGCACGTGGCATCGCCCGGCAGGTGAGCTGCTTCGACACGGCGGCCGAGGCGTTGCAGCGCCTGGCCGACATGGCCCAGCCGCAGGCGTCGCTGGTACTGCTCGACCTCAACATGCCCGAGATGGACGGCTTTGCCTTCCTGCGCGCCTACGAGGCCCTGCGACCGCCGCAGGACCGCGCCGTGCCGGTGGTCATGCTCACCAGCTCGCCCGAGGCGTCCGACCGGCTGCGCTGCACCGCCCACGGCTGCGTGCAGGGTTACGTGGTGAAACCCTTGAGCGACGAGGACGCTCGCCAGCTGCTCGCCTTCGCCTCCTAACATGCGCGGTTTCTGCCCGAAGGAAACCGCATGAAGAAACACTCCCTCCTCGTCGCCGCCCTCGCCAGCCAGCTGGCCTTGAGCGCCTGCGCGCAAGACGCCGCGAAAAGCCCAGCCCGGCAGGAGCCCGCCAGCGTCACCACGCAGAGCGGCCTCGTCTACACCGTGCTGAAGGAAGGCACCGGCGCCTCGCCGGCGGCCACCGACACGGTGAAGGTGCACTACCGCGGCACGCTGCCCACCACCGGCAAGGAGTTCGACAGCTCCTACTCGCGCGGCCAGCCGGCGGAGTTCCCCCTCAACCGCGTCATCAAGTGCTGGACCGAAGGCGTGCAGAAGATGAAGGTGGGCGGCAAGGCCAAGCTCGTGTGCCCGCCGGCCATCGCCTACGGTGAACGTGGCGCCGGCAACGGGCTGATCCCGCCCAATGCCACGCTCGTGTTCGAGGTCGAGCTCCTCGACGTCAAGCGCTGAACGGGGTCAGGCAGGGACCGGCTCGGCCTCGTCGTCCGCTTCCTCGCCGAGGAAGCCGCCGCTCTGGTGCGCCCACAGGCGCGCATAGAGCCCACCCTGCGCGAGCAGGCTGCGATGGTCGCCCTCCTCCACCACGCGGCCCTTGTCGAGCACGATCAGGCGGTCCATCGCGGCGATGGTGGACAGGCGGTGCGCGATGGCCACCACCGTCTTGCCTTCCATCAGCTTGTAGAGGCTCGCCTGGATGGCGGTCTCCACCTCCGAGTCGAGCGCACTCGTCGCCTCGTCGAGCAGGAGGATGGGCGCGTCCTTCAGCATCACCCGCGCGATGGCGATGCGCTGGCGCTGGCCGCCCGAGAGCTTCACGCCGCGCTCGCCCACGTGGGCGTCGTAGCCACGCCGGCCCTTGGCATCGGCCAGGGTCTCGATGAACTCGTGCGCCTCGGCACGTTTCGCCGCGGCCCGCATCGCGTCGTCGCCCGCCTCGGGGCGGCCGTAGAGGATGTTGTCGCGCACCGAGCGGTGCAGGAGCGAGGTGTCCTGCGTCACCATGCCGATCTGCGCGCGCAGGCTGTCCTGCGTGACGGTGGCGATGTCCTGCCCGTCGATCAGGATGCGGCCGGAGCCGACGTCGTAGAAGCGCAGCAGCAGGTTGACGATGGTCGACTTGCCCGAGCCCGAGCGGCCCACGAGGCCGATCTTCTCGCCGGGCTTGATGTGCAGCGAGAGGCCGTCGACCACCTGCCGCGCCTGCGGGCCGGCGCCGTAGGAGAAGCCGACCTTCTCGAAGCGCAGCTCGCCGCGCGTGACCTTGAGCGGCACGGCCTGTGGCGCATCGACCACCGTGCGGTGGCGCGAGAGCGTGGTCATGCCGTCCTGCACGGTGCCCACGTGCTCGAAGAGCGTGGCCATCTCCCACATGATCCAGTGCGAGATGCCGTTGAGCCGCAGGGCCATCGCGGTGGCCGCTGCCACCGCGCCCACGCCCACCTCGCCGCGCGTCCACAGCCACAGCGAAGCACCGGCCGTGCTCAGGATCAAGAGCACCGACAGCGTGTGGTTCACCGTTTCGAACGAGGCCACCAGGCGCATCTGCACCTTCACCGTGTCGAGGAACTCCTGCATCGCGCCGCGCGCATAGCCCGCCTCGCGGCCGGCGTGCGAGAAGAGCTTGACGGTCGCGATGTTGGTGTAGGCATCGGTGATGCGGCCCGTCATCAGCGAGCGCGCATCGGCCTGCTCCTGCGCGATGCGGCCCAGGCGCGGCACGTAGTACGTCAGCGCCAGGCCGTACAGGGCCAGCCAGCCGAGGATGGGCAGCAGCATCCACATCGCGAAGCTGCCCATCACGGCGATCAGCGTCACGAAGTAGATGATCACGAAGACCAGCAGGTCGCAGGCGATGAACCAGGCGTCGCGTACGGCGAGCGCCGTCTGCATCACCTTGGTGGCCACGCGGCCGGCGAACTCGTCCTGGTAGAAACTCATGCTCTGGCTGAGCATCAGGCGGTGGAAGTTCCAGCGCAGCAGCATCGGGAACTGGCCGCCGAGCGCGACGTGCTTGATGGCCGTCTGGAACCACACGAGCACGATGCTGCCGGCGAGCACCGCCGAGAGCATGAGCAGCGAACGGCCCTCCTGCGCCCACAGCGTGGCAGGGGTGACCTTCGCCAGCCAGTCGACGATCTCGCCCATCATCGCGAACAGCCAGGCCTCGAAGGCGCCGATGGTCGCCGACAGCAGCATCATGCCGAGCAGGTAGGGGCGCAGGCCCTGGGTGCAGGCCCAGAGAAATGCCGAGAACGAGCCGGGTGGCGTGGTGGGCTGCGCGTCCGGGAACGGATGCACCAGCCGCTCGAAGAAACGGAACAAAAAAGCCCCTTGCGTTCAAAGGAAGGGCACAAGGTTAGCGGAAGTGGCTTTTCGATAATGGCCTTGCATTGAAAAGAACCCCCATGAAACCTGCCCGCAAGACCCTCTTCAAGCGCATCGCGCTCATCGCCGGTGGCGTGGCCGCCGGCTGCGCGATGCTCGGCGCTGCGGTGCTCACGGTGCTCTACCTGCAGCTGCCCGAGCTGACGATGCTCACCGACTACCAGCCGCGCCAGCCGCTGCGCGTGTTCACGCGCGACGGGGTGGAGATCGGCGAGTTCGGCGCGGAGCGCCGCTACTACGTGCCGATCGGCCACACGCCCAAACTCGTGCAGGATGCGGTGCTCGCGATCGAAGACGCGGGCTTCCGCGACCACAGCGGCGTGAGCCTCAAGGGCACGGTGCGCGCGGCGCTCACCAACCTCTGGCGCGCCTCGCGCAGCCAGGGCGGCTCCACCATCACGCAGCAGGTGGCGCGCACCTTCTACCTGTCGAAGAAGAAGTCGTACATGCGCAAGCTGCGCGAGGCGCTGCTGGCGATCAAGATCGAGCAGCACCTGAGCAAGGACCAGATCCTCGAGCTCTACCTCAACCAGATCTACATGGGCCAGCGGGCATATGGCTTCGAGGCGGCTTCGCAGACCTATTTCGGCAAGCCGCTCACGCAGCTCTCGGTGGCCGAGAGCGCCATGCTCGCCGGCGTGCCGCAGAACCCGCGCTACGCCAACCCGTCGGCCAACTTCGACCGCGCGAAGAAGCGGCAACTGCAGGTGCTGGAGCGCATGCTCGCCACCGGCGTCATCACCCAGGCCCAGCACGCCACGGCGCAGGCCGAGAAGGTGCAGGTGCAAAAGGGCAACGACTACGCGGTGCATGCCGAGCATGTGGCGGAGATGGTGCGCCAGACCCTCTATGCGCAGTACGGCGAGGCGAGCTACACGCTGGGCCTGAAGGTCACCACCTCGCTGCGCGCGGGCGACCAGCAGGCGGCGTGGCAGGCCTTGCGCAAGGGCGTGCTCGACTACGACCGCCGCCAGCCCTACCGCGGCCCGGAAGACGAGGAAGACCTGCCCGACGGCGTGGCCGCCGACGACCCGGCAGTGGCGGAAGCCCTGTCCGACCACCCCGACGACGCCGACCTGCGCGTGGCCCTCGTCACCGAGGCGTCGCCACGCCTGGTGGTGGCCACGCTCGCCAACGGCGAGGTGCTGCGCCTGCAGGGCGAAGGGCTGCGGCTCGCGCAGGCCGCGCTGTCGCCGCGCGCGAACGACAGCCTGCGCATCCGCCGCGGCTCGGTGATCCGCGTCACGCAGGCCGGCAAGCGCTGGTCCATCGCGCAGTGGCCCGAGGTGCAGGGCGCGCTGGTGGCGCTCGAGCCGCAGAGCGGCCGGGTGCGCGCACTCGTCGGCGGTTTCGACTTCGGCCGCCAGCAGTTCAACCACGCGACGCAGGCCTGGCGCCAGCCCGGCTCGAGCTTCAAGCCCTTCCTCTACTCGGCCGCGCTCGAGCAGGGCGTGATGCCCAACACGCAGGTCAACGACGCGCCACTGCCCGCCGACCCGAACGGCGCCACGCCCGCGTGGGATCCGAAGAACTCCGACGACCAGTACGACGGCCCGATCACCCTGCGCGAGGCGCTTGCCCGCTCGAAGAACCTCGTCACCATCCGGCTCGTGCAGCTGCTCGGCCCCGATGCGGCGCGCGCCTGGGCGGCCCGCTTCGGCTTCGAGCCGGCCAAGCACCCGGCCGACCTCACGCTCGCGCTCGGCTCGGGCGCCACCACGCCGATGCAACTGGCGGGGGCCTACTCGGTGCTCGCCAACGGCGGCTTCCCGGTGCAGCCGGTGGTGATCGAGCGCATCGTCGATGCGCAGGGCAAGACGCTCTTCGAAGTCCCGCCCGTCACGCTCGACGAGGCGAGCCGTGCCATCCCGGCACGCAACGCCTGGCTGACCGGCAGCCTGCTGCAGGAAGTCACCCGAAGCGGCACCGCGGCACGTGCCCAGGCCCAGCTGCAGCGCACCGACCTCTACGGCAAGACCGGCACCACCAACGACGCGGTCGACGCCTGGTTCGCCGGCTACCAGCCGTCGCTGGTGGCAGTGGTGTGGATGGGCTACGACACGCCGCGCAGCCTGGGCTCGCGCGAATCAGGCGGCGGCCTCGCGCTGCCGGTGTGGATCAACTTCATGCGCCAGGCGCTGCAAGGCGTGCCGGTGCAGGAGCCGCCGATCCCGGACGGCCTGTCGCAGCACGACGGCGACTGGGTCTACAACGAGTGGAGCGACGGCCCGAGGCCGGGGATCGGCTTCGACGAGACACCGCCCGTGATCGGCAGCCCGACCAGCCCGGGCGCAACGTCGCCAGTGCGTGCCCGCAACGGCGAGCTCGTCGACACCGAGCCGCCAGAGGTCAAGCTCAACCGGCCCTGATCGCTGACCGGCGGGGCCGGGGCCCACGCAGGATCAGGCGTGCGCCTTCTTGCCGCGCGCCTTCTGCACCACCGACACCACGGCGAGCACCACGGCGCCGGCGATGATGCCGACCACGGCGTCGAGCAGGCTCGACACCACGAGGTTGCCCACGGTGCCCATGCCGTGCACCACCGCCTCGATGGCGTGGTGCAGCGCCGGCACGCCGTGCGTGAGGATGCCGCCACCCACGAGGAACATCGCGGCCGTGCCGGCCACGCTCAGGCCCTTCATCAGCCACGGCGCGGCCTTCAGGATGCCGGCGCCGATGCCGCGCGCCGCGGCGTTGGCCTTCTGGCTCAGGTAGAGGCCCAGGTCGTCGAGCTTCACGATGCCGGCCACGAGGCCGTAGACGCCGACGGTCATGATGATCGCGATGCCCGACAGCACGCTCGCCTGGATCAGCAGGCTCTTGGTCGCCACGGTGCCGAGCGTGATGGCGATGATCTCGGCCGACAGGATGAAGTCGGTGCGGATGGCGCCCTTGATCTTTTCCTTCTCGACCGCCACCAGGTCGACCTCGGGGTTGGCGAGCGCGTTGGTCAGCTCGGCATGGTGGGCATCGTCTTCGGCCTTGCTGTGCAGGAACTTGTGCGCAAGCTTCTCCACGCCTTCGAAGCAGAGGAAGAGGCCGCCCACCATCAGGAGCGGCGTCACCGCCCACGGCGCGAAGGCGCTGATCAGGAGCGCCGCGGGCACGAGGATCAGCTTGTTGACGAACGAGCCCTTGGCCACCGCCCACACCACCGGAATCTCGCGCTCGGCCTTCACGCCGGCCACCTGCTGGGCATTGAGCGCGAGGTCGTCGCCGAGCACGCCACTGGTCTTCTTGGCGGCAACCTTGGTCAGGATCGACACGTCGTCGAGAACGGTCGCGATGTCGTCGAGCAGGGCAAGCAGGCTGGAGGCCATGGTGTGTGGGCGTCAAACGGAGGTGGAGGGCAAGGCCGCGGCACGGCCTGCTGCGGCAGGCGCGCATGGTACGCGAGCAGGTGAGCCCGGCTCCGCTCAGCCGTGCAGGTAGATGGGTCGGCGGGTATCGGAGAGGCCGGTCAGGCCTTGAGGTCGATGAGCGACCCCAGCATCTCGTGCTCGACCTGCACGGTGCGCAGGTTGGCCTTGAAGCTGTAGAGCGCAACCTTCTGCTGCACCAGGTCGGCGGCGAGGTTGCTGCCGGGCTCGGCGGCCCGGGTGATCTGGGTGGAGACGCCACCGCCCGGCTGCGACTGCTGCACCACCTGCTGGCGGCGGAACGCCGGGGTGACCGCATTGGCAACGTTGTGCGCCGCAACGCCCAGGTGGGTCGTGGCGGCGTTCATGCCGGAAATCGCGATGGACGAGATGGCGCTCATGGTGATTCGACGGTTTTATCGACCGATCCAGACCGGACTTGAGGACTTTTTTTTGCACCCGCCCGATCAGCCGAGGGCCAGGAACTCGACCCAGTTGCCGTCCGGGTCCTCCACGATGGCGATCTTCACGCCCGGGCGCAGTTCGCGCTCCTTGACGGCCACCTTGGCACCAGCATCGACACAGGCCTGCACGATCTCGGTGATGTTGGTGACGGTCATCGTCCAGTAGCGGTAGCCCGCCGCACCCTGGATGCCACCCGGCGTGGCCTGCGCCGGCACCTGCGGCAGCACCACCAGCTTGATCATGCTGTCGCCGCAGAGCATCTGGTGCATCACGCCGCCGGCGGTGGGCATCTCGCGCAGGTACTTGAAGCCGAGCACGTCGCGGTAGAACGCGAGCATCGACTGGCCGTTGGTGGTGACGATGCCGAGGTCGATCGAGGGCTTGGCTAGCTGGACGCCCATGGGGTCTCCTTGTGTGTTGTGTGGGGGAGTCATAAGGTATCACCGTGTTGCTGTCGCCCAGGTGACGCCCCCGATCGCGGGGGCCGTGCTCTATAAACCGGCCCGGCGGCACGTCGCTTGCCCAAAGGGGGACCAGATGCCCGAGAAGCAAGAACCTTCCATGGATTTCGGACCCACGACGCAGCAGTTCGACCCCGTGCAACCCTTCGACGCACTTCCTGCCGGCACCCGGCTGGGCGGCTACCAGCTCATCGAAGTGCTGGGCCGCGGTGGCTTCGGCATCGTTTACCTGGCGCTCGACTCGTCGCTGCAGCGCCAGGTGGCGATCAAGGAATATTTCCCGGCCGAGTTCGCCATCCGCTGCGACGACGGGCAGGTCTGGATGAAGCCCGGCGCCGACCCCACCGCCTACAGCGCGGGCATGAAGGCCTTCCTGAACGAAGCCAAGATGCTGGCGCGTTTCGACCACCCGTCGCTGGCGCGCGTGCTCACCTTCTGGGAAGAAAACCGCAGCGCCTACATGGTGATGCCCTACTACGAAGGGCGCACGCTCGGTGACGTGCTGGCGGAAATGAAGGCGCCGCCGGACGAAGCCTGGCTGCGCTCGCTGCTCGCACCCCTGCTGAGCGCGCTCAGCACGCTGCACAACGCCAACTGCCTGCACCTCGACATCTCGCCCGACAACATCCTCGTGCTGGGCGATGGCCGGCCAGTGCTGCTCGACTTCGGCGTGGCCAGCCGCCTGGCCACCGACAAGACAATGCCGCTCACCGCGCTGCTCAACCCGGCGTACGCGCCGATCGAGCAGTACAGCGAATCGGTGACCCTGCAGCAAGGCCCGTGGAGCGACATCTACGCGCTCGCCGGCGTGCTGCACTTCGCCATCGCCGGCGTGCCGCCCGCACGCGCGACCGTGCGCGCGCTGGAAGACCCGCAGCGTCCGCTCGCCGAAACCGTCGCGTCGCGTGCGCTGCTGTTCCCCGGCCTCAGCTACAGCGCCCCCTTCCTCGCCGCCATCGACAAGGCGCTCGCCGTGCGGCCACGCGACCGGCCGCGTGGCGCGGCCGAGTTCTCGCTGCTGCTCGACCGCGCCACGCCGGCCGAGCCGCCGGCGGCAGCGCCCCAGGCCGCAAGCAGAGGCCCCGCCGACTTCGACTTTGCCGCCGCGACCGGCGGCAGCACACGGGCCACGCCGGCGCCTGCCCACGAGCCCGAGCCGGAACCGATGTTCGCGGCCGAGCCCATGGATGCGCCGCCCCGTCCCAAGCGCAGCCGCATGCCGATGTGGGTTGCCACCATCGCCGTGCTCGGCATCGCGGGTGCCTGGTGGACGTCGCTGCAGCGCCAGCCGTCGCTCGCCTCCATCTCGGTCAGCGATTTGCCGCCGGCGGTGGTGGCGCGCATTCCCCAGCCCGCGGCCGAAGGCGCGAGCAGCGCGATGCCGCTGCCCACCGAGCCCACCGCGGCCGGGCCGGCACCCGCCCCAGCCTCGGCGGCGACTGCAGCGGCCAGTGCCGCGGCCACTGCTGCGCCTGTGGTGGCACAGGCCGCGCCTGTCGTCGCCCAGGCCGCGTCGGCGCCGCAGCAGCCGGCCTCGGCCGCCGCGGCACCACCCGCGCCCACCCGCCAGGCCGCCGCCAAACCCGCAGCACCGCCCAAGCCGGTGCGCGTGGCCAAGGCCGCGCCGCCGCCCCGCGTGCCGCCGACCCTGCCGCCGCCTGAAGAAGCACCGCCGCAGGAGCAGACCGCCGCGGCAAGACCCGAGGCCGACGCAGCACCGCGCGAACGTGACGGCGACCGCGAACCCGAGCCGCCAGCCACCGCCCGCAAGCCGCCGCCGAAGAGCATCGCCTCGGCGCTGCCCGCCGAGCCCAACAACCCGCGCGCGGCCTGTGGCAGCCGCACGAACTTCGCGCTCGTCTACTGCATGCAGCAGCAATGCAAGCGCTGGAAGTTCAACAACCACCCGCAGTGCATCGAGCTCGAGCGCCGCGGCGAGCTCTGATCCGCATCACGGAGCTTTACCTGGCAGCAACGTAAAGGCGTCAACAGCGCCGAGGGGCCTGCCGTTGACTGTTCGTGGGAGCCTCGTCTGGCGCCCAGGAGCAAAGACATGCAGAAATCCGCGAAGCGCCGCGTGCTGGGTGTGCTGGGCGTCGTGCTGGCCTCGCAGGCCCTCACCGCCTGCGTGGTGGTGCCGGTGCCGCACCGCCATCGCGCGGTCGTCGTGCAGCCCGGCTACTCGGGCCCGCCGCCGTACCACCATCACCATCACCACGACCGTCACTGGCGCCGCTGAGGCCGCGCCGGCGGGCACCGCACGAACGGCAGGGCGGTGTGCGCTGCAGCACCCTCGGGGCTGCAGAATGCACGCCATCCCGTTCGTGCCACGCCCGCCGATGAACACCACCACCGCCCCGGCCCCGGCCCTTCGCCGCATCGCGGACCTGCCCGCGCCGCCCGGCCTGCCGCTCATCGGCAACGCCCACCAGATCACGCTCAGGCACATCCACCAGGACGTGGAGCGCTGGGCGCGCGAGTACGGCCCGTTCTTCAGCGTGCGGCTGGGCAAGATGCGCGCGCTCGTCGTCACCGACCATGAGGTGATCGCCCATGCACTGAAGGACCGGCCCGACGGCTTCCGCCGCACCATCCGCACCTCGCAGGTCGGCCAGGAGATGGGCTTGAAGCCCGGCGTCTTCGGCGCCGAGGGCCAGGCCTGGCGTGACCAGCGGCGCATGGTGATGGCGAGCTTTGCGCCGGGTCACGTGCGCGCATATTTCCCGTCGCTGCAGCGCGTGGTGCAGCGGCTGCATGCGCGCTGGCACAAGGCGATGGAGGCCGGCAACGCCATCCCGCTGCAGGAAGACCTGATGCGCTACACCGTGGACGGCGTGGCAGGCCTCGCCTTCGGGCAGGACATCAACACCCTGGAGTCCGACGAAGAGGTGATCCAGCAGCACCTCGACAAGATCTTCCCGGCGCTCTTTCGCCGCATCTTCTCGCGCTTCCCCTACTGGCGCTATGTGCGCCTGCCGCGCGACCGGGCGCTCGACCGCAGCGTGGCGGCGATCCATGTCGCGATCGCCGGCTTCATCGCGCAAGCCCGAGCCCGCATGGCGGCCCAGCCGGCGCTGCGCACGCAGCCGAGCAACCTGCTCGAAGGCATGATCGCCGCGGCCGATGAGGGCGGCAGTGGTCTCACCGACGAGCACGTGGCCGGCAACGTCATCACCATGCTGCTGGCCGGCGAAGACACCACCGCCAACACGCTCGCGTGGATGATCTGGCTGCTCCACCGCAACCCCGATGCGCTGCGCCTGGCAACCGAGGAAGTGCAGCGTGTCGCTCCCGATCCGCGAGCCTTCACGCCGGAGCAGATGGCCTCGCTCGACTACCTCGAGGCCTGCGCCTCCGAGACGATGCGGCTCAAGCCGGTGGCGCCTTTCCTCGTGCTCGAAGCGCTGCAAGACACCGCGCTCGGTGATGTGCAGGTGCCCAAGGGCACCTTCGTGTGGTGCGTGCTGCGGCACGACAGCGTGAGCGAGCGCCACTTCCCCGACCCGCTGGCCTTCAACCCGTCGCGCTGGTTGGCGCACGCCGACCCGGCGCTCACACCCACCTCGCCCAAGCGCGTGGCCATGCCCTTCGGCGCCGGGCCGCGGGTGTGCCCGGGGCGCTACCTCGCGTTGCTCGAGATCAAGATGGCGATGGCGATGCTGCTGTCGAGCTTCGAGATCGACGAGGTGCGCACGCTCGATGGACGCGAGCCCGCTGAGAAGATGGCGTTCGCGATGGCGCCGGTGGGATTGCAGATGCGGCTGAAGCCTCGCGCTCAGCCCGTCACCACGGCCGCACCGGACGTGCCATCGCCTCGCGCCACGGCGTGAGTGCCACGCGCGGGGCGCCGCTTTCGTCGAAGAGCCCGGTGTCGCGCCACAGCAGCGCGAGCGGGTCCTGGTTGAGCGCGTTGGTCCAGAGCTGGTCGAAGTCCCGCACCGAATACCAGACGACGTAGCGCATCTGGTGCTGCTGCGCGGCCGCCAGCATCGTGGCCACGAAGTCGCGCTGCTTGGCGGGCGAGCCGTTCCAGGTGACGGTGCTGCCGTTCACCTGCAGGCTGAACACCTGCGCCGGATAGCTGCTCTCGGAGATGGCGCGCGGCTTCGTCTGCATCGCGGTGGGCAGGCGGCTGAAGAGCGTGTCGAAGTAGTTCGACGGGAAGCTCTCGGCCAGCAGCCCGCTGATGAACGGGTGCACCGAAAACACCGCCTGGTCGGTGCAGGGCGCGAGGTCGGCCAGGGCCGCCTGCTGCTCGGCCAGCACGTACTCGCCCGAGTACTCCGGGAAGAGCGCCGGCGCCAGCACCGAGACCGTCACCGGCAGCGACGGCCGCACCGCCTTGATGGCGTGGTAGGTCGTGCAGTGCAGGTCGACGTAATCGACCCACGATGCCGGCGCCTTCTCGCGCAGCTCGTTGGCTTCGATGCCGATCTGCAGCACGTCGGGCGCGAGCGCATCGGCCACGCGCAGGGCGTAGTTGAGGTAGGCCGTCTTCACGTTGGCGTGGTTGAGCCGGTAGCCGCTCCACGGCGCCGGCAGCGCGGCGTTGCTGGCCGCGTCGGTGCGCAGGCGCGCAAGACCGTTGCGCTCGATGTTGAGCGGGTTGATCTGCACCAGCACGCTCTTGCCGTTGGCGCGCGTGCGGCGGTCGGCGAGCTGGTTGGCGTACGAGGCCGGGAAGGGCAGGCCCGCCAGGGCCTCAGGCCAGGGCACGCCCTCCTCGAGGTGCTGCGAGACGATGTCGCCCTCGGCGCGGATGGTCGACCAGGTCCAGTCGACCGCTGCCGTCGTCGCATCGAAGGGCCAGGGGCTGAACCCGAGATAACTCTGTCGCTGAGGGGCGGGCGGCGGGGGCGCGGCGCCTCCACCCTCGCCGCCGCCACAGGCACCGAGCAGCATCGCGCTGGCGAAGAGGGGAAGGAGTCGGTTCAGCATCGTCATGCGGGTCCTCTGAAGCAAACGCGTGCAAGGCGGTACACGCGTGGCAGGGAGAATACGAGGTTCCGGCGGGCACAACCCGCACAAGCCGTAACCGTCGCCCACGCGTGAGCCTGTTCCCCCTCTTCCTGGACGAGACCCTCGTCGTCGTCGACAAGCCTGCCGGCCTGCCCTCGGTGCCGGGCCGGCCGGCGGAGCTGCACGACTGCATGGCCTCGCGCGTGCAGGCCGAAGTGCCCGATGCGCTGGTGGTGCACCGGCTCGACATGGCGACCTCCGGCCTGCTCGTCTTCGCCCGCAGCAAGGCAGCGCAGCGCGCGCTCGGCGCGGCCTTTGCCCGGCGCGACGTGGCCAAGCGCTACGTGGCCGTGGTGGCCGGCGAGATGCATGACGACGAAGGCGAGATCGACCTGCCGCTGATCGCCGACTGGCCCAATCGCCCGCTGCAGAAGGTCGACAACGCCATGGGCAAACCGTCCGTCACCCGCTACCGCGTGATCGCACGCCAGCCCGGCCGCACCCGCGTGGCGCTCATGCCGGTCACCGGCCGCTCGCACCAGCTGCGCGTGCACCTGCAGGCCCTCGGCCACCCGATCGTGGGCGATGGGCTGTATGCGCCGCCCGAGGTGGCCGCGCAGTCGCCACGCCTGCTGCTGCACGCCCACACCCTCGCCTTCGCCCACCCGCTGAGCGGCGAGGCCCTGTCGTTCGAAAGCCCCCTGCCCTTCTGATGTCCACGCCCGCCATCTCGCCCGACACGCCCCTGCGCACCCTGCCGGCCTTCATGCGCTTCTGGTACGCACGGCTGGCCGGCACCACCGGCAACCAGATGCTGATGGTGGCCGTGGGCTGGCAGATGTACGACCTGACCGGCAGCGCGTGGGACCTGGGCCTCGTCGGCCTGCTCCAGTTCCTTCCCGCGTTGCTGCTCACGCTCGTGGCCGGGCACGTGGCCGACCGCCACGACCGCAGCCGCATCTTGGCGTTCGCGATGGCGGCGCAGACGGTGGTGGCGATCGTGCTGATGCTCGCCACGCACGGCCATTGGGCGAGCCGCTGGCTGCTGCTGGCGCTCTCGGTCGCCATCGGCACGGCCAAGGCCTTCCAGATGCCGGCGCAGCAGGCCCTGGTGCCGTCGCTCGTGCCGGCCAGCGTGCTGCCGCGGGCGCTGGCCTTCAGCTCGGCGGGCATGCAGGCGGCCATCATCGGCGGGCCGGCGCTCGGCGGGTTCGTCTACGTGGCGGGGGCCGACGTGGTCTACGCCACCTGCGCCGCGTGCTTCATCGCGGCGGGTGTGCTCTTCCTGCGCATTAGGCACCCGCACGTGCCGCCGCCCAAGGAGCCGGTGTCGCTGGCGACCGTGCTCGCGGGCTTCCAGTTCATCTGGCAAAGGCCAGTGGTGCTGGGCGCGATCTCGCTCGACCTCTTCGCCGTGCTGTTGGGCGGTGCGACGGCGCTGCTGCCGATGTTTGCCAAGGACGTGCTGCACGTCGGCCCGTGGGGCCTGGGCCTGCTGCGTGGCGCACCGGCGGCCGGTGCCTTGTGCATGTCGCTCGTGCTCACGCGCTGGCCGATCTCGCGCCGCGTGGGGCACGCGATGTTCGCGGCCGTGGCGGTCTATGGCCTCGCGACGATGGTCTTCGGCGTCTCGACCTCGTTCGTGCTCTCGCTCGTCGCCCTGTACGTGAGCGGCGCGGCCGACATGGTGAGCGTGGTGATCCGCCAGTCGCTGGTGCAGCTGGAGACGCCCGACGCCATGCGGGGGCGGGTGGCGGCGGTCAATTCGATCTTCATCGGCGCCTCCAACCAGCTCGGCGAATTCGAGTCGGGCGCCACCGCCGCACTGATGGGGCCGGTGGGTTCGGTGCTGCTCGGCGGCGCGGGCACGCTCTTCATCGCGGGGCTGTGGTTCAAGCTCTTTCCCGACCTTGCGAAGCGTGAACGACTCACCACCACGCCGCCGGCCTGAGTGCGAACTGCGCCGCGAAATCTGCGCCGCCTGAACGTCGACCTTGGCAGACGCCCCGCAGATACTCCGCGCTCATCACTGCAACGGAGGGGGGTCTCATGACGGCTTCGAACGCCACTCGTCCCAACTTTCTCTACCCGGCGGGCTCGGTGCTGATGCACCCGCCCCTGCAGTTGAAGAACTCGGAGATGTACGGGTTCTTCGTCAAGGGTGAGCTGGCGAAGCTGCAGGCGACCGTCGACTCGACGCTCACCGCCGTGGCCGGCGGCGAGATGCGCTTCGTTGTGTGCTCGCCCTTCGTGATGCTCACCTTCACCAAGGTGCACAAGGCGTTTTCCACCTGGCCCAGCGACGAGGTGAAAGGCTGGGGCGAAGAGATCGACATCATCACCTGGGTGATGGTCGGGCAGGTCGACAAGGGCGAATCGAAGATCAGCCGCCTCTTCTTCTACCCTTGCCACATCTTCGTCGACAGCTGCATGGCGCTCATCAACGGGCGCGAGCTATTCGGCTACCCCAAGTACCAATGCGAATACGAGATGCCCGCGCCCGGCGAGCCGGCGCGGCATTTCTCGCTCTCGGCGCAGGGCTTCCAGCCCTTCTCTCCTGACTCGCGCCTTGCGCTGCACCCGCTGATCGAGGTCAACGCGACGACCGACCGCCACGGCATCCGCAAGGTCGGCGGCCTGATGGAGATGATCGAGGAAGGCATCGAGCTGCTGGGCGCCAACCTGCCGGCCATGCTCGAGATGGACAAGGAGGCGTGGGAGCAGATCGCCGACATGCTGCGCAGCCCTGGCTGCGAGCAGATCTTCCTGAAGCAGTTTCCCGATACCTCGGGCGTCAAGGCGGTCTACCAGGCCATCGTCGCGGCGCCCGCCAAGGTCAACGCGGTGCATGCGGTGGAGGTCTTCGAAGACGACTACGAGGTCACGCTGCACGAGTTCGCGAGCTTCCCGCTCAACGAATCGCTGGGCCTTTCGCTCGGTGCGCAGCCGGGCATCCTGCCCTTCCACATCAGCTTCGACTTCGAGGTGACGCCGGGCGAGGTGATCCACGACAACTCGGTCGTGAAGCCGAAGAAGATCGCGATCCTCGGTGGCGGCGTGGCCGCGATGACGAGTGCCTTCTATCTGACCGACCAGCCCGGCTGGGAGAACCAGTACGACATCACCGTCTACCAGATGGGCTGGCGGCTCGGCGGCAAGGGCGCGAGCGGGCGCAACGCGCAGATCGGTCAGCGCATCGAGGAGCACGGCCTGCACATCTGGTTCGGCTTCTACCAGAACGCCTTCCGCACCATCCAGAAGGCCTATGCGCTGCTCGACCGCCCGCCCGGCGCGCCGCTCGCCACCTGGCAGGACGCCTTCAAGCCGCAGCACTCGTTCGCCCTGAGCGAACTGATCCACGACCGCTGGCGCCAGTGGCTGATCGACACGCCCGAGATGCCCGGCGTGCCCGGCCACAGCGACGAAGAGGTCACGCTGTGGGACATCGCGCTCACCATGTACGAGTGGGTGAAGATGTGGCTGGGCGAGTTGGACGCGAAGCACGGCAGCGTGAAGGTCGTGACCAGCGAGACGCGCGCCGTTGCGGTGGCCGGTGACCACGATGGCGGCTGGCTCGAAGCCATCGCCGAGCGCATCGAGCGCACGGTCGAAACCATCGTGGCCGACGTGCACAGCGTGTTCGACGCGGCCTGGGCCTTCGTGCAGAGCCTGCCCGGCCTGGCCGAGCAGGACCACCATGACCACGTGCTGCAGGCCGCCACGCTCAAGGGCGCACGCGCCGCGCTGCAGGCCCGCTACCAGGCCGAAGCCGAAGACGACAGCGTGGCCGACGACCTGCGCCACCTCTACATCTGCATCGACCTCGCGCTCGCCTCGCTGATCGGCATGCTGGAAGACGGGGTCTTCGTGCACGGCTTCGACGTCATCAACAACATCGACCTGCGCGACTGGTTCATCAAGCACGGCGCCAACGAGAAGATCAGCGTCGACTCGGCCCCGGTGCGCGGCCTGTACGACCTCGTCTTCGCCTACGAAGACGGCGACTACGACCGGCCCAACATCGAAGCCGGCACCATGCTGCGCGGCATCTTCCGCATGACCTGCGCCTACCAGGGCGGCATCATGTGGAAGATGCAGGCCGGCATGGGCGACACGATCTTCACGCCCTTCTACGAGGTGCTCCAGAAGCGCGGCGTGAAGTTCAAGTTCTTCCACAAGGTCGAGGAGATCGTGCCCGAGGCCGGGAGCGACGTGGTCGCGCAGATCCGCATCACCCGGCAGGTCGACGTGCCGGGTGGCGACTACGACCCGCTGGTGCCGGTGAAGGGCCTGGCCTGCTGGCCCAGCACGCCCAAGTACGAGCTGCTCGACAAGGCCCAGGCCGCCCTGCTGCAACGGCACAAGGTCAACCTCGAGTCCAACTGGACCGACTGGCCCGAGCTCTACCAGCAGACCTTCGGCAAGCCCTTGCCCACCGTCACGCTGCAGCGCGGCGTCGACTTCGACGAGGTGGTGTTCGGCATTGCGCAGGACGCGCTGCAGCCCCTCTGCCCGCAGATGGTGGCGCGCAGCGCCACGATGCAACTGGCCTGCGCCAAGGTGAAGACAGTCGCGACCCAGGCCTACCAGGTGTGGCTGAACAAGGACATCCACCAGACCGGCTGGCGGTACTACGGCCGCGACGACGAGGACCCGGTGCTCACCGCCTTCACCGAGCCCTTCGACACCTGGGCCCCAATGGACCAGACGCTGCCGCGCGAAGACTGGCCGCGCGAGTACCAGCCGAAGAACGTGTCGTACTTCTGCAGCGTGCTGCCGGTCAAGGCCTACCCGCCCTTCAGCGACCACGCCTACCCCGCCCGCGTGGCGGCCGAGGTGAAGGCCGGCGCGATCCAGCAGCTCAACCACCAGATCTACAACCTGTGGCCGGCGATCGCCACGCCGCAAGGCTTCGACTGGAGCGCCCTCGTCGACATGAACGGCGGCGCAGGCGAGCAGCGCTTCGAGAGCCAGTACTGGCGCGCCAACGTCGACCCGTCGGAGCGCTACGTGCTCTCGGTGGTCGACAGCACCCGGTACCGCCTGCACACCGACAACACCGGCTTTTCCAACTTCTACGTGACCGGCGACTGGATCCGCACCGGCATCAACGCCGGCTGCGTGGAGGCCGCGGTGATGGCCGGCATGCAGACCTCGCGTGCCATCAGCGGCTACCCGCAAGCGATCGTGGGCGAAAAGGATCTGTGACAACTGCGACCTGAAAGCTGTCGACTTGCGCACGGAGTGGCCCCCTTCGTGGCGCAGAAGGCCATGCATTTGTTACATTCCAGGCCACCCAAAAGGAACGGAGGGGTCGCCGCGATGCCAGGGTTGTCAGGCCCTCTGCGCCGTGCACTGCACTGGCTGCTCGTTTCGCTTGCCCTCGCGGCGAGCGCACTCTTCACCCCCATCGCCCAGGCGCAGCTCGCGCCGATCTCGCTCAACGCCGACGTCGAGTCCGAGATCTCCTCGCGCGGCCAGCTCTACCTGGCGCAAGACCAAACACCGCCCGCCTCGGCCAAGGACCTGCCCGCCTGGCTCGCCAAGCACAAGCAGATCGAGCGGGTGAGCCTCTTCGGTGGCAGCTACTGGTTCTTTGCGACCGTCCAGAACGACACCCAGCAGACACGCTGGGTGATCGACCCCACCGGCACGCTGATGGAGCGCGTGGAGGTGCGCGTCTACACCGACGGCAAGCCGGTGCAGTCGTTCATCACCGGCTACAACGGCAGCAGCGACTACATGATGCATTACGGCGGCAACGTCGAGCTGCCGCCGGGCGCCGTGGCGCAGGTGCTGCTGCGCATCGAAAGCCGCTACTTCGCGCGCTACCCGAGCATCTACGTTTCCAGCGAAGCCAACTACCGCAAGACGGTGGTCGCGGAGAACGTGCTCACGCTGTCTGCGCTGGGCGCCATGCTCGTGCTGGCGCTCTACAACCTCTTCGTCTACCTCGGCGTGCGCGACAAGGCGCTGCTGTACTACGCGCTGTACCTGCTGGTGGCCACCGCCTCGTGGGCCATGACGCTGCACGTGCTGTCCGACTGGATGGGTTGGCGCGTGCTGTCGTGGCACTACGTCATGTTCTTCCTGTCGTCGGTGTTCAACAGCCTCTTCTTCCTGGAGTTCCTGCGGCTCAAGGAACACGCCCCGCGCCTGGCCACGTTCGCCCGCGGCACCATCATGGTGGCGCTGGCGCTCACGCCGGTGTGCTTCATCTCGGTGGCCTACGCCCACCTGCTGGCCACCGCGGTGATCTCGGTCTCGCTGACCACCGCTCTCGTGGCCGGGATGATTCGCCTCGGCCAGGGGTTCCTGCCGGCGCGCTACTTCCTGGCCGCGTTCTTCGCGCTGCTGCTGCCCGCGATCCTCATCCTGCCGGCCAACTTCGGCCTGGTGCCGAGCATGATGCGCAACATCGAGCTCTTCACCCTGCTCGGTGCCACCACCGATGCGGTGCTGCTCGCCTTCGCGCTCGCCGACAAGATCCGCCTGCTCGGGCGCGAGAAAGACGCCTACATGGCGCAGCTCAACGACGCGCTCACGCAGGCCAGCACCGACTCGCTCACCGGCATCGGCAACCGCCACGCCTTCGACCGCACGCTCGCCAACATGACCCACGTGCCGGGTGACCCCACCGCATCGCAGCGCGTGATGCTGGTGATGATTGACCTCGACGGCCTGAAGCGCATCAACGACGAGCGCGGCCACGCCCACGGCGACAGCCTGCTGCGCGAGTTCGCGCAGGGCCTGAGCGTCGTGAAGAGCGACGGCATGGGCGTGTTCCGCCTCGGTGGCGACGAGTTCGCCGTGCTCGGCGAGCGCCACCAGGAAGAGCTGGTGCGCAACACCCTCGTGGTGGTCGAGCGCAAGCTGCACGAAGCCGGCTACCCCGATGCAGGCATCAGCTACGGCATCGCCTTCGGCTCCGAGATCAACTCGGGCTCGCAGCTGCTCATGCACGCCGACGCGCGCATGTACCTGCATAAGACAGCCAAACGAACCCAGCCCGCCTGAAACGGCCCCCCAGTCGCTGTCGCTCCTGCCCCCAAGGGGCGCCATCCATCGGGCCGGGAAACCCGTCCCTTGGGCGTTGCTCGATCGGAGCCTCGCTTCGGGGGCTCAACCTACGCCGCGCTTCTGTTTTCCTCTCTCTCGGCCGGCGCGCATCAGCGTCTTCCATTGCGACAGCTGCTTCTCGCGCTCGAGCGCGGTCTGTGTGTCGCGCCGGAGCTCGCGCTGCAGCTTCTGGTAGTTGCGCAGGCGGTCGGGTGACACACCCTCGCGCACCGCACAGCCAGGCTCAGCGCCATGCTGGCAGTCGCGGAAGCGGCAGAGCGGCGCGAGCGCGGCGATGTCGCCGAAGACCGCGTCGAGCGAGGCTTCGTCGACGTCAGGCCTGAGCGTGCGCACGCCGGGGGTGTCGATCACGCAGGCGCCGCTCGGCAGGCGGTGCAGCGAGCGCGAGGTCGTGGTGTGCTTGCCGCGGCTGTCGTGCTCGCGCACGGCGCCGGTGTCCTGCACCGCCGCGCCGAGCAGCGCATTGGTCAGCGTCGACTTGCCGGCACCTGAGGAGCCGAGGAGGACCAGCGTCTGGCCCGTGCCGAGCCAAGGCGCAAGCGCCTGCGCGCTGGCCGGGTCTCGGCCGTCGAGCGCCAGCATCTCCAGCCCGGCAGGCAGCCGCTCGCGCAGCTCGTCGAGTGCCTGCCCGATGCGGACGGGCGTCACCACATCGGCCTTGGTCAGCACGACCACGGGCACCACGCCCTGCGTCTGCACGAGGGTGAGGAAGCGCTCGAGCCGGCGCGGGTTGAAGTCGTCGTCCAGGCTCATCACCAGCAGCGCGGTGTCGACGTTGCTCACCACCGGGTGGCGGCGGCCATCGGCATCACGGCGGGCAATGTGCGTGAGCGGGGGGATGCGCTCATGCACCCAGAGCTCTCCATGGGCATCGGGCGCGAGCAGGACCCAGTCGCCGACCGCGATGGCCGTGCCGGCGTCGGCCAGCTCGCGGGTGAGGCGCGGCATGGGCCGACCGCTGGCCTCCTGCTCGCCGTCGTGCACGACGATCGTCTCGCGGTGCACCTCGGTCACCCGCAGCAGGCGCAGGCGTTTCGTGTCGTCAATGGTGGAGGAAAAGGCAAAGGCCGCCTGGGCCATCGCCGGGGTCAAACCGATCGAGCGCAGGCGCTCGACATTGAGGTCGATCATGATGAGATCTGTCTTCCATCGTCGGGAATGCGAACGCCGGCCCGAGGCTCAGCGCCAAGGGCGGCAGCGAGTGAATGGAAGGGTCGGCGGCAGCAGCGCGCGGGCGCTGCAGCGACAGGTCAGATCTCGGTGGCGATCAGAGACGTGTCAATGCGGCTCAGGCAGCAGCGTGCGTGGCGGCGACCCACTGGAGGGCAATGTCAGCGTGTGTCATGGTTCTCTCCTTCGAGTGGGTGGATGGGGCGCGAAGTCTGTCACGCCGCGCGGGGGCGGGTCAACCGCGGTCGCGATTCAATTGTTGCGGCGGGGAGTCGGGCACCTCGCGTGCCTCGATGTCCACCACGTCGCCGGCGGGGGCGCGCCGGCCACCCATGCCCCCGAAGGGCTGCGACGGGTTCATGCGGAAGCGCTTGACCTGCGGCTTGCGGCCCCGCAGCAGGCTCCACACGATGAGCCAGAACGCGATCACCAGCCCCAGCAGCAACGCCAGCAGGCCGAAGACGACGCCCACGGCCACCAACACCAGGCGCAACAACGCCGACAGGATTCGAGACACAACAGACTTTCGAGACGACAACAGGCGCGGATTATCTCAAGCCGGCCCCTGGAAGCCGCCCGCGCGGAAGGTCAGCACCAGCGTGTCGCGGTGGCCGCCGGCATCGGTCGGCTGGATCGGCGTGCTCTCGTGGATCACGCGCTCGTCGTCGAGCAGCAGCGTGGTCCAGGGCTCGCTCATCGTGAAGCGGATGCCGCTCGGGCCGGCTGCTTCGAAGACACGCGTCTCGCCGCCCTTGATGCCGGCGCGGCCCACAAGGATCACCGCCACGAAATCGACACCGTCTCGGTGCGCGCCTTCCGGCGTCGGGCGGCCGATGCCGTCGGTCGTGTCGATGCGAAATTGGTGCGCCTCCACGAACCACGGCCGGGCGCCCTTGACCGACGAACACACGGCGCCCAGGCTGCGCAGCAGGCGGGGCCATGCGTCGCGGCCCACGACCACGGGATCCATCGGCTCGAACCAGCGCTCCAGCCCACCGTGCAGCGCGTTGTATTCGACCGGCTGCCAGTGCGCACGATGCGGCGCCTGCGTGACCAGATCGCCCTCGAGTACGAAGCACGAATGGCGGCGGCGGCGGTAGCGGCCGCCGTCGCGCAGGTAGGCATCAGGCGCCAGATCGTTCCAGCTCGGCGCAAGCGCCTGCAGTTCGTCGAGCGCCACGCCGGAAAGCTCGCTCAGGCCCGCCGGGCTCAGGGCGGCGTGGCCCGCGCTGCGCAGCAGCGGCGTGAGTTCGCGGGCCGGAACGTAGGGGGGCGGAAGCATCTGCGTCATGGGGGAATGATGCCAGCCTTGGGTTAGATTGCAGGCAGGACGAGCCGCCCGAGCGCAGCCCCTTCGCGGCCATCACCCGATTCGGAGTTTCATCTTCATGTACCACGGAGAACGATTCAACAGCTACAGCCACCTCGCGGGCCTCCTCCTCGCCGTGGGCGGCTCCGCCTGGCTCATCGTGCAGGCCGCCTTGCGCGGCGATGTGTGGCAGATGGTGAGCTTCAGCATCTTTGCCGCGAGCATGATCCTGCTCTATGGCGCGTCCACGCTGTACCACAGCGTCAAGGGCGCGGCGAAGAAGGTGCTGGTCAAGTTCGACCACTGCGCGATCTACGTGCTGATCGCGGGCACCTACACACCCTTCACGCTCGTCACGCTGCGCGGGCCGTGGGGCTGGGCCTTGTTCGGCACGGTGTGGGGGCTGGCGGTGATCGGCATCGTGAAGGAGTTGTGGCTCGGCCGCGAGCGCGTGCCCTCGGTGCCGCTGTACGTGGCGATGGGCTGGATGGCGATCGTGGCGGTGGTGCCGCTGGTGCGCGAGTTGCCCAATGCCGGCCTCGCCTGGCTCGTGGCCGGGGGCCTGCTTTACACCATCGGCATCGTCTTCTATGCCAACGACGAGCGCTGGAAGCATGCGCACGGCGTGTGGCACCTCTTCGTGCTGGGCGGCACGGTGTCGCACTACTGCGCGGTGCTGCTCTACGTGGCCTGAACACGATGCGCGCCAAGGCCCTGATCGAGCAGCTGCGGCTGCAACCGCACCCGGAGGGCGGGCACTACCGCGAGTTCTTCCGCTCGCCACACAGCGTGACACCGGGCCACGGGCGCCCGCGCCGCAGTGCGCTCACGAGCATCGACTTCCTGTTGCAGGCCGGCGAGTTCAGCGCGTGGCACCGCGTGGCGTCCGACGAAGCATGGCACTTGCTGGAAGGCGACCCGCTCACGCTCTGGTGCGTGCCACCCTCGCTCGACCGCATCGAGCAGGTGACGCTTGCGCCGGCCAGCACCACGGCCACGCCGCGCCACGTGGTGCCCGCAGGCTGGTGGCAGGCCGCTGCACCGCTGGGCGAGTTCGCCTATGTGGGCGCGACGGTGGCCCCGGGCTTCGAGTTCGTCGACTTCGGCTTCGGCCGCGACGACACGGCCTTCATCGCGGCACTCAAGGAGCTCGACCCCACCCTGCTGCGACTGGCCGGAGGCCTGCAGCGATGAATGCACCGGCACAACCGCGCAACCCGCTGCACGGCATCACGCTCGAGCAAATGCTGAACGCTCTGGTGGCGCACTTCGGCTGGCCCGGGCTCGGCGAGCAGATCAACATCCGCTGCTTCACGAGCGACCCCAGCATCTCGTCGAGCCTGCGTTTCCTGCGCAAGACGCCGTGGGCACGCGAGAAGGTGGAGAGTCTCTACCTCTTCATGCTGCGCGAGCAGGCCCGCGCCGCACGCTCGCCTCGGCGCTAGACGCAGCGTCTTCGGGCTCGCCCCAGCGTGGGGCATCTCCTACAGGCAAAGCCAATGCACGCCGACGTGCACGCGCAGGCTCTTCCGATCCGCATTTGTGGTCCTGTCGCCCACCATTTCGCCACCGATGACTCACCTGTCTTCGTGTTGAAAGACTACGCGACTACGCGAAAGGAACCTCAAATGAAATTCAACAAACAACTTCTGGCGGCATGCATCGTTGGCGCATGCGCAATCCCTGCGGCCCACGCCCAGGTGGCGGGCACCGGCCTCTACATCGGCGGCAGCATCGGCCAGTCGAAGTGGAAGGGTGGCGACTTCGACGTCACCGACCGCAACAAGGTCGGCGGCAAGGCCATCGTCGGCTACGACTTCACGCCCAACCTGGCGCTTGAACTCGGCTACATCAACTTCGGCGACTTCGGTGGCCTCGATGCCGACGGCGGCTTCGTCGACGGCGTGCTCAAGGTGCCCTTCACGCCTCAATGGACGGGCCTCGCCAAGGTGGGCGTGTTCCAGGGCCGTGTCGACGCGGGCGAGTCCAACCGCGACGGCACCTCGTACAAGGGCGGCCTGGGCATCCAGTACAACGTGACGCCGCAGCTGGGCGTGCGCGCCGAATACGAGCGCTACAAGTTCGACGTGCTCGGTGGCCCGAAGTCCGACTTCGTCAGCGTGGGCGCCACCTACCGCTTCTGATTCTTTGAAGAGCCCCGCCCGACCCCCGCGCTCAACCGCGGGGGTCGGGCTTTTGTTCGTGGGGCCGCTCTATCCCATCGAGCGGCGCCGGCATGGTGGGCGCGTGCACGCGCACGCGCGCGCCCGTCACGCTGACCACCTGGCCTGCGCGGATCTTGCAGGTCTTGCGCAGCTCCTGCTGACCATCGACCTCCACCTTGCCCTCGGCCACCATCGCCTTGCCGGCCCCGCCGCTGTGCGCCAGGCCCGTGACCTTGAGCAGGGCATCGAGCGTGATGTAGTCGCCGTGCAGTTCGAATTCGATCAGTCTCATCGGGCCTCACCTGCCGTCATGTTGTTGTCATGGATCAGTGGTGAGTTTCCGCCAAACCAAAGGCCTGTGCCAGCAGGCTGTACGACTTGCGGCGCACCGCGGGGTCGTGCGCCCAGGTGTTGATGACGATCTCATCCAGCGACAGCTCGGCCGCCAGCGCCTCCAGCTTGCGCTTGACCTGCGCGGCCGTGCCGACGAAGGCCCGCTGACGCATCGGCTCGACCACCCGCTCCATTTCGTCGACGGTGAAGCCCCGCGCCGCCACCGCCTCGGGCGACTGCAGCGGGCCCAGCACCCCGCGCCCGCGGTCCACCCGCCAGCGCTCGCGGCTGAGGGCGTGGTGCACGGCCTCTTCTTCGGTGTCGGCTGCCAGCGCCCAGACGCAGATCGTCGGCTGCGGTTGCGGGTGGCGTTCGCTCGGCTGGTAGAGGCGCCGGTAGAGGTCGAGCGCCTGCTCCACGCCCTGCCCGTCGACGAAGAAGTAGGCGTAGGCATACGGCAAGCCCATGTGGGCGGCCAGCTGCGCGCCGTAGTCAGAGCTGCCCAGCACCCACAGCTCGGGCACCAGCGGCCCGCGCGGGTGGGCCACCACGCCGCGGTGCGGCTGGCCGCTGGTCCACGCCTGCAGCTCGCGGATCTGCTCCGGGAAGTGCTCCGCGGTGCCATAGGTGTGCGGGTTGAGCGCCTGCGCGGTGCGCATGTCGCCGCCTGGTGCACGCCCCACGCCAAGGTCGATGCGGCCGGGGGCCAGCGCCTCCAGTACGCGGAACTGCTCGCTCACCTTGAGTGCCGAGTAGTGCGGCAGCATCACGCCGGCACTGCCGATGCGGATGCGGCTCGTGCGCGCGGCGATGGCCGCCATCAGGATCTCGGGCGCGCTGCCCACGATGGTCGGCAGGCTGTGGTGTTCGCTCAGCCAGAAGCGGTGGTAGCCCAGCGCCTCCGCGTGCTGGGCCAGTTCGAGGGTGTCGCGGATGGCGGCGTCTTCGCTGCTGCCTGCAAGCGAGACGGATTGGTCGAGAACGGAGAGCTTCATTGGCGGCAACACAGCAATTGCGAGGTATATTCAGCCTACAGGTATACGCAAGACAGTGGTTGCGAGTGATTTTTTCGAAGCCCGGCCTGGTTCCAGTCCGGTTCCGTCAGAACCCCCCGAGTACGTTTCTTGAGTGTCTCTGCATGCGGAGCATGTGCTGCGCATTAATAACTTTGTTCAAAGAAAGATAGGAATCGTCCATGACGACTCAAACCGGAACCGTGAAGTGGTTCAACGAAAGCAAGGGCTACGGCTTCATCGCCCAGGACGCAGGCGGTGCAGACCTCTTCGCCCACTTCCGTGACATCCAGGGCTCGGGCTTCAAGACCCTGCTGGAAAACCAGCGCGTCGAGTTCGAAGTCAAGCAAGGCCAGAAGGGCCTGCAGGCTGCGAACATCCGCGTCATCAGCTGATACGCGGCTCGCACCCAACTGAAACGCGGCTTCGGCCGCGTTTTTTCATGCCTGATCGAAGCCCACGGCGCTGACATCTGGGCGACAACATCGCCCCACCGCCGCACTAGCATTGCGCCACACATCCAACCGGAGACCGCCATGCCCGCCCTCGCCGCCCTCACCAACCACCAGGTCCGCCTCGCCGCCCGCCCCGTGGGCAACACCAAGCCGAGCGACTGGAGCCACACCTCCGAGCCCGTGGCCGAGCCGCCGGCCGGGGGCGTGCTGGTCAAGACCCTGGTGCTCTCGCTCGACCCGGCCATGCGCGGCTGGATGAACGAAGGCAAGAGCTACATCCCGCCGGTGGGCATCGGCGAAGTCATGCGCGCAGGCGGCGTGGGGGTGGTCGTCGCGTCCAACAACCCGGCCTACGCAGTGGGCGACCATGTGTACGCGAGCCTGGGCGTGCAGGAGTACGCGGTCATCCCCGAGAGCGAATTCAAGCGGACGGGCCTGGTCAGGATCGACCCCCGCGTGGGCACGCCCACCCAGTGGCTCAACGTGCTGGGCATGCCCGGCATGACGGCCTACTTCGGCCTGATCGACGTGGGCCTGCCCAAGGCGGGCGAGACGCTGGTGGTCTCGGGCGCGGCGGGCGCGGTGGGGCAGACAGTGGGGCAGCTCGCGAAGATCCGCGGCCTGCGCGTGGTCGGCATCGCCGGCGGCCCGGCCAAGTGCGACTGGGTGGTCAAGGAGCTCGGCTTCGACGCCTGCATCGACTACAAGGCCGGCAACCTGAAGGACCAGCTCCGCGAGCACTGCCCCAAGGGCGTCGACATCTACTTCGACAACGTCGGCGGCGAGATCCTCGACACCGTGCTGACCCGCATCACCCGCGGCGCGCGCATCGTGATCTGCGGTGCGATCAGCCAGTACAACAACACCACCCCGGTGCAGGGCCCGGCCAACTACCTGTCGCTGCTGGTCAACCGCGCCCGCATGGAAGGCATGGTGGTGTTCGACTACGCCGACCGCTACCCCGTTGCCATCGCCGAGATGGCCGGCTACCTCAAGAGCGGCAAGATGAAGAGCAAGGAAGACGTGGTGACGGGCGGGGTCGACGCCTTCCCCTCCACCCTGCTCAAGCTCTTCAGCGGCGAGAACTTCGGCAAGCTGGTGCTGCAAGTCGCGACGGAATAAACACCTGCCGGGGGCTTGGGGAGCCCTCCCTCCAAATGGCGGCCCACGCCGGGCAGACGCGGGACTAGACTGCCCGCTCATGGCCCTTCCCCCGGCTCCGCCGACGCCGCCCAGCCTCGCAGCGGGGTGGGCAGCGGTGTTGGACGCGAGCAGCGACGCGCTGGCCCTGCTCGAAGACGGCGGTCGCCTCGTCTGGGCCAATGCCGGCTTCGGCCACGCCTGCGGCCAGCCGGTTGGCCAGGTCACCGGCCGGTCGATCGAATCCGTGCTCGCACCGCTCACCGGCCCGCTGGACTGGCCACGCTGGCAGCGCGATGGCGAACACCTCGACCGCCTGCCCCTGAGCTGGCGCCCCGCCGGAGGCGGGGTGCGTCACGGCCTGCTGACGCTGCGCCCCCTGGGCGATGCCGAGGCGCTGCCTCCCGCCCGCTGGCTCCTGCGGCTGCAAGACACCACCGAGCTGCAGCAGCTGCGCGACGAGGCCGGCCGCAAGGCCGAGCTGCTCGACATGACGCAGGAGGTCGGCCGCCTTGCGGTCTGGGAGCGCGACATCCCCGGGGGCACCGGCCGCTGGAGCCGGCACATGTTCAAGATCTTCGGGCTGCCCGAAGGCGACGGCACCCCGTCGTTCGACGAGATCGCCCGACGCGTCCATCCCGATGACAACCTGCCGGAGACCTTCCTCGCCTCGACCCGCGCGGCCGGCCGCTACGACCACCACTACCGCATCCTGCTGCCCGACGGCTCGGTGCGCCGCGTGCACTCGCACTGGGAGGTGAAGACGTCGCCGGAGGGCGTGCCCGACCGCGCCATCGGCCTGATCGTCGACGACACCGAGGTCTACCGCCTGGCCGACGCCTACGACAAGGCCAACACCCACCTCACGCTGGCGGTGCAGGCGGCCAACATCTCGGTCTGGCGGCACGACCTCAAGCTCGACCGCTTCTTCTACAACGACCTCGGCTTCCGCATCCTCGGCGTCGAGCCGACGCCCGATGGCATCTCGCGGGCCGACCTCCGCGCCCTCATCCACCCCGACGACCTGCCGGGCATCATCGCCTCGGTCGAGCAGTCGCTGCGCACCGAGGAGCCGGTCGACGTGCGGGCCCGCTACCGGCGCATCGATGGCAGCTGGGCCCACATCCTCACGCGCCGTGCGGTGCGCCGCAACGACAAGGGCGAGCCGATCGAGTTCATCGGCGTCGGCCTCGACATCACCGCCGAGGTGGAGCGCCTGCGCGCGGCGAGCGAGCTGGCCGAGCACCTGCAGATCGCCGTCAACGCGGCCGGCGTGGGCGTGTGGAGCCGGGCGCCCGACACCCCGCGCGCGCACTGGAACGAGCAGATGTTCCGCATCACCGGCCGCCCGCAGCACCTGGGCGGGCCCACGCGCGAGGAGTGGATCAACGAGATCGTGCACCCCGACGACCGTGCCGCCATGCGCGCCGCACGCACGATGCTGGCGACCGACGCGGCGTCGTTCGAGCACGAGTGCCGCATCGTGCGGCCGGATGGCGAGATCCGCTGGCTCGTGAACCGCGTGCGCCGCGAGCGGCGCGACGGCATGATGATGGTCTTCGGCGTGACGATCGACGTGACCGAGCGCGTGCGTGCCGAGATGGCGCTGCGCAGCGTCAACGAACGCGTGGCGCTGGCCGCCCGCAGCGTGGGCATGGGCACCTGGGAGTGGGACGTGGACACCGGCGAGGCCATGTGGGACGAAGCCATGTTCCGCCTGCGTGGCATGGAGCCGCAGCCGCAGGCGCTCAATGCCGAGCAGCGCCTGGCCATGACCCACCCCGACGATCTCGAGAACGTCAAGACCGCCCTGCGCCAGGCCTCGCGCAACACCGGGCCCACGACCTACGAGTTCCGCGTGGTGTGGCCCGACGGCACCATCCGCTGGCTGGCCTCGCGCTCCACGCCGGCACCCGATGCGAACGGCCGCAGCACCAAGCGCATCGGCGTCAACTGGGACGTGACCGAGTCACGCAAGGCCGAGGAGCGCCAGCGCGAGCACGAGCTGGCACTGCGCGAGAGCCAGGCGAAGTCGGAATTCCTCTCCCGCATGAGCCACGAGCTGCGCACGCCGCTCAACGCGGTGCTCGGCTTCGCCCAGCTGCTGTTGATCGGCAAGGACACGCTGCAGCCCCAGGCGCGCAGCAAGATCGCCCACATCCAGTCGGCCGGCGAACACCTGCTCGCACTCATCGACGACGTGCTCGACCTCTCCAGCCTCGAGAGCGACCAGCTGCGCCTCGACCTGCAGCCGGTGCGCCTGCACGAAGTGCTGGGCGAAGCCCTGCCGCTGGTCGAAGCCCTGGCGCGCACGCACGGTGTGACGGTGCACGCGGGCTCGCTCGAGGGCACGGTGACCGTCGACCGCACGCGGCTGCGCCAGATGCTCATCAACCTCTTGAGCAACGCGATCAAGTACAACCGGCCGCAAGGCCGCGTCACGGTCACCAGCATCGTCAAGCCGGACCACGTGCTGCTGCAGGTGCAGGACACCGGCCTCGGCATGACGCCCGAGCAGCTGGCCCACCTCTTCGAGCCGTTCAACCGGTTGGGGCGCGAGCGCGACGGCATCGAAGGCACCGGCATCGGCCTGGCCGTCGTGAAGGCGCTCGCGCGGCGCATGAAGGGCGAGATCAGCGTCGAGAGCCAGGCGGGCCTCGGCTCCACCTTCTCCGTGCGGCTGCCGCGTGCCGACGATGCCGTGCCGGCGACGGAAGCGACCCCGCTGCTGTCCGTCCCCGTCGCCGCCGCACCCGCAGCCCGGCGCAGCGGCAGCGTGCTCTACATCGAAGACAACCCGGTGAACGTGCTGCTGGTCGAAGAGCTGATCCGCATGCGACCGGGCCTCGCGTTCCATGCGGCGGCCACCGGCATGGCCGGCGTGGCGCAGGCTGCGCAGCTGCGGCCGGACCTGATCCTCATCGACATCCAGCTCCCCGACATCGACGGCTTCGAGGTGCTGCACCACCTGCGCCAGCAGGAGGCCACGGCCAGGACGCCGTGCATCGCGCTCTCGGCCAACGCGATGCCCGACGACATCGAGCGCGCGCGCAACGCGGGCTTCTCCGACTACTGGACGAAGCCGATCGACTTCGCCAACTTCCTCGCCGCGCTCGACCGCCGGTTCCCCACCGTGCAGCGTGGGCATGACCAATGACACCTGCGTGATCGGCCGTCCTGGGTGAGCATCCGGGCCCGCGACGACATGGATCGTCGCGCCCATAAAAGCTCAGGAGGTTTTGTCATGTCGCTGTCATCACGCGTTGCTGCACTTGCCGCTGCCGTTTTCGTTGCCGCCTGTGGCGGTGGCGGAGGCGACGGCGGTGGATCGCCCACCCCACCGCCGCCCCCGCCGCCCGGCACCTTCCAGGTCTCGGGCCAGATCCGCGTGGCCGACAACACGCTCGTCGACAGCGACGTCAACGACGTCAACGCGCCCTACGCGCCCAACGACAGTTTCGCCACGGCACAGCCCCTGCCCAACCCTGTGAGCCTCGCGGGTTATGTCACCGAGGCCGGCGCGGGCCCCGTCGGGCGCTTGCGCGCCGCAGGCGACCTGAACGACCTCTTCCGCATCGATGCGGTGGCGGGCCAGACCGTCTCGCTCGTGCTGGCCGACCCGACGGCCAGCGACATCGACCTCTTCCTCTGCGACGAGAACCAGGTTGAGGTCGCCGATTCCGTCGGCACGGGCCGGCTCGAGAGCGTGACCATTCCCACCACCGGCCGCTACTACGTGCGGGTAAATGCGTACGCCGGTGCCGGCAGCTACGTGCTGGCCCTCGGCCAACCCACGCCCGCTGCGGCCGATGCCGGCACGCTGCAGAGCAGCGCCGACTTCGTGCCCGGCGAGGTGGTCGTGCGCTGGCGCAACCCGGCCCGGGTGCAGGAGGCCGGCAAGCGCAGCGCGGCCACTGCGCTGTCGGTGCATGCACTCTCGAAGGCCGCCGGCGCCACCGAGGGCGACTGGCTCGTCAAGCTCGACGACCCGCGCAGCACGCTCGCGTCGTCGAACCGCAGCGGTCGCGATGCACTGCCGGCCAATGCCGCCCTGTCGACACGCGACCTCAAGGCCGCCACGCTGCAGGCGATCAAGCGCCTGCGCGCCGACCCGGCGGTGCTCTACGCCGAGCCCAACTACATCCGCCACCGGATGGCCGTGCCCAACGACCAGTACTACAACCTGCAGTGGCACTACCCGCTCATCAACCTGCCGGCCGCATGGGACATCACCACCGGCAGCAACTCGGTGATCGTGGCGGTGATCGACACCGGCGTGCTGCTGGGCCACCCCGACCTCGCGGGCAAGCTCGTGCCGGGCTATGACTTCATCAGCGACATCGGCAACGCCAACGATGGCAACGGCCCCGATGCCGACCCCAATGACGCGGGCGACAACGCCACGCCCAACGGCTCGAGCTTCCACGGCACGCACGTGGCGGGCACCATCGCAGCGTCGAGCAACACCACACCTTCGCGCGGCGTCGCCGGCGTGGCCTGGGGCGCGCGCATCATGCCGCTGCGGGTGCTCGGCACACGGGGCGGCACGTCGTTCGACATCACCCAGGCCGTGCTCTACGCTGCTCGCCTGACCAACAGCTCGGGCACCCTGCCGGCGCAGCGCGCCGACATCATGAACCTGAGCCTCGGCGGCACAGGCTCCTCCCAGGCGGAGCAGAACGCCTACAACCAGGCGCGCGCCGCGGGCGTCATCATCGTCGCCGCGGCCGGCAACGACGGCAACGCGGTGCCCAACTACCCGGCCTCCTACGACGGCGTGATCTCGGTCAGCGCGGTGGGCATCCGCAAGACGCTCGCGAGCTACTCCAACTTCGGCTCGCGCGTCGACGTGGCTGCACCGGGCGGCGACTCCGGCGACTTCAACGGCGACGGCTACACCGACCTCGTGCTGAGCACCCATGGCGACGACAGCGACGGTGCCGTGGTCTACACCTACGGCCTGCAGGCCGGCACCTCGATGGCCACGCCCCACGTGGCCGGCGTGCTGGCGCTGATGAAATCGGTGAACCCCGCGCTCACGCCTGACGACATCGACCGCCTGCTCGCCGCCGGCCGCCTGACCACCGAGCTCGGCGCCGCCGGCCGCGACGACAACTTCGGCCACGGCCTGATCGATGCGCTGAAGGCCGTGCAAGCGGCCCAGAACGGCACCACTCCCACGCCGGCGCTGCTGTCGTCGACACCGGGCACGCTCAACTTCGGGCCCGGCTCGACCATGCAGACCCTGGTGCTGAGCAACGGCGGCAGCGAAGCGCTGAGCGTGACCGCGGTCAACGTCACGCCCGCGGCCAGTTGGCTCAACGTCGCGCCACCCGCCGCGGCCAACGGCCTGGGCACCTACACCGTGACCGTGAACCGCGGCACGCTGGCGCCCGGGGCCTACAACACCACGATCCAGTTCGTGTCGACCGCCAACACCGTGACCGTGCCCGTGGTGCTGCAGGTGACGGCCGGTGGCGGCACTACCCCGAGCGCCAACCTCGGCGTGCTCTACGTGCAACTGGTGAACCCCGACACCATGGCGGGCGTGGCCCAGCGCCAGGTCTCGGCCACCAATGGCGTCTACAACTTCAGCTTCACCAACGTGGCCGCCGGCACCTACATCGTCGTGGCGGGCAGCGACCCCGACAACGACGACACCATCTGCAACGTGGGTGAAGCCTGCGGCGCCTATCTCACGCTCGACGACCCGGTGCGCGTGACGGTCAACGCCAACCGCAGCGGCCTCGACTTCACGGCCGACTTCGTGACCTCGATCGGTGCGAATGGCGTGGTCCGCGGGAACCCGCTGTCTCGCAATGCGTCCACCACCGGTGTCCCACGCATGAAGGCCCCCGCACCATGACGCGCAACCCTTTCCTGATCCTGAGCCTGGCCGCCACGCTCGGGGCTTGCCAGGCACAGGCCCCGGCCCCCGCAACCTCCTCGGATCCGGCCACGCTGCCGTTCCAGGTCCTGCATCTGGGCACGCAGTGCGGGGCCGACAGCGCCTCGGTCGACCGCATCGCCGACGCGGCCGGCTTGCGCCAGGCCATCGCCGGCCGCACGGTCGGTGCCACGCCCACGGTGCCGGCCGCCGACTTCGACCGCTCGCTGGTGCTGCGCCTGTCGATGGGCCAGCAGCCCAACCCCGGCCACCGCCTGGGCGTGACCGGCGTGCGCCTGCAGGGCGCATCGCGGCGCCTCATCATCGACACCGTGTGGGCCACGCCCGAGCCCGGTCGCATGTACGCCACGGTGATCACGCAGCCCTGCGTGATCGTGGCGGTGCCGCGCGGCGACTACGGCGGCGTGGCGGTGCTCGACGCGCAGGGCCGCGAGCGCATGGGGGCGGCACTCACGCTGCGCTGATCAGGCCGGCCGCACGTCCTCCAGCAGGCCCTCCAGCAGCCCACGCTCGCGCAGCATGGGCTGCACCTCGGGGTCGCGCCCGCGGAAGGCACGGTAGGCCTCGCGCGGCTCGCGGCTGTTGCCGCTCGAATAGATGTGCTCGCGCAGGCGCTGCGCCACCGCCGCGTCGAACGGGTCGCCGGCTTCGGTGAAGGCGTCGTAGCCGTCGGCATCGAGCACCTCGGCCCACAGGTAGACGTAGTAGCCCGCGGCATAGCCCGCGCCTGCGAAGAGGTGCAGGAAGTGCGGCAGCCGGTGGTTCATGCCCACGGCGGCTGGCAAGCCCATGCGCTCGACCTCGGCACGCTCGAAGGCCACGATGTCGGGGCCTTCGGCCTCGGTGCGCGAGTGCACGGCCATGTCGACCTTCGCCGACGCGAGGTAGCGCAGCGTCTCATAGCCCTGGTTGAACTTGCTCGCGGCCTCGATGCGCTGCACCAGCTCGTCGGGGATCGGCTCGCCGGTCGCGTGGTGGCGGGCGTGGCGCTTCAGCACCTCGCGCTCGCCCAGCCAGTGCTCGAAGAGCTGCGACGGCAGCTCGACGAAGTCGCGCAGCACGTTGGTGCCCGACAGGCGCTCGTAGTCCACGTTCGACAGCAGGCCATGCAGGCCATGGCCGAACTCGTGGAACAGCGTGCGTGCATCGTCGAAGCTCAGCAGCGTGGGCTCGCCCGGCGCGCCCTTGGCGAAGTTGTTGTTGTTGGCGACGATCGGCACCACCCGCACCCCATCGGCCCCGCGCGACTGCTGGCGGTAGAGCGACATCCACGCGCCGCTGCGCTTGGTGGGCCGCGCGAAGTTGTCGTGCAGGAAGAGGCCGATGAGGTCCTCGCCCTGGCGCACCTCGTAGACCTTCACGTCGGGGTGGTAGGCGCGGAGGTCGCTGCGCACGACGAAGCGCAGGCCGAAGAGGCGGTGGGCGCAGTCGAACGCGGCCTCGACCATGCGCTCGAGGGGGAAGTACGGCTTCACCGCGGCTTCGTCCACGTCGAAGCGCTGCCTGCGCAGCTTCTCCGCGAGGTAGCGCCAGTCCCAGGCCTCGACCTGCGTCGGCTCGCCGAAAGCAGCGGCCAGCGCCACCAGGTCGCGCTGCTCTTCGGCCGCACGCTCGGCCGCCGGCGCCCACACCTTGTCCAGCAAGTCGTTCACGGCCGAGCGGGTGCCGGCCATGGTGTCGGCCAGGACGTAGTCGGCATAGCAGGCGTAGCCGTGCAGCCGAGCCTGCTCGTGGCGCAGCGTCAGGATCTCGCGTGCGATCGGGCGGTTGTCGTGGGCCCCGTCGTGCTCGCCGCGGCTCACCCACGCGCGCCAGGCCTGCTCGCGCAGGTCGCGCCGCTGGCTGAAGGTGAGGAAGGGCACGATGTGCGAGCGCGAGAGCGTGATGACGTGCGCGTCGGAGATGCCGCGCTCGGCGGCGGCCTGGCGCGCGGCGGCGCGCACGAAGTCGGGCAGGCCGGCGAGGTCGCGCTCGTCGCGCAGCACGAGGCGGAACGACGACTCGTCGGCCAACACGTTCTGGCTGAAGCGGGTGTGCAGCTCGGCGAGGCGCTGCACGACTTCGGCGTAGCGCTTCTGCGCGTCGGCCTCGAGCTTGGCGCCGGCGCGCACGAAGTCGAGGTGGACGCGCTCGATCAGCCGCCGCTGCTCGGCACTCAGCCCGAGCTGGTCGCGCTCGGCGTGGAGCGCATCGACGCGCTTGAAGAGCCGGGCGTTCATGTAGATCGCGCTGCCGTGTGCGGCGAGCGGCACCGCCATCTCGCGCTCCACGGCCTGGAGCTCGGGCGACGTTTCGCTCGCGCCGAGGTTGTGGAAGAGCGACTCCACACGCGCGAGCAGCCGGCCGCTGCGGTCGAGCGCGGCGATGGTGTTGTCGAAGCTGGGCGCGGTGGCGTTGGCGGCGATGGCATCGATCTCGGCCCGCTGCTCTGCCATCGCCGCCTCGAAGGCCGGCTTGAAGTGCTCGGCGCGAACATCGGCAAAAGGCGGCAGCTCGTACGGCGTGGTCCAAGGCTGCACCAGGGGGTTGGAGGTCATGGCGCGTCTCGCAGGGCAGAAGGTGCGGTCGATTCTAGGGAGCCGCCTCAACCCGAGAGCCCGTGGCGCGTGATGCCCTTGTCAGCAGCTGTCGCCGCGGTGCCAGCACGAACGACCCTGCGCTCCTATCATGGCCCGCGACTTCAGCAGCCCACTTCCCATGAGCAGTCTCACGCCTCTTTCCACCATCCTCGCCGGCCGTCGCCGGCACGAGCATGACGTCGGCTTCGACATCCCCGCCGACTGGCTGCAAGGCCGCACCTCCTTCGGCGGCCTCATCTCCACGCTCGCCGTGCAGGCGATGCGAGACGTGGCCGGCAGCGCCTGGCCCGCCACCGTCAAGCTGCGCGCCTTGCAGACGAGCTTCATCGGCCCGGTCGGCCTGGGCGCGATGGACGTGACGGTCACGCTGCTGCGCGAGGGCAAGAACGTGCGCCAGGTGCAGGCGCTGGTGAAGCAGCAGGGGCAAGTGTCGGCGCTGATGCTCGGTGTCTTCGGCATCGACCGCGAGACCATCGTGCCGGCCAAGTCACCCGAGCGGCCGCCGGTGGCGCTGTCGCCGGAAGAGACGCCCGAGCGCGTGGTGCGCGGCGGCGCACCCAACTTCACCCAGCACATGGACATGCGCTTCGTCGAAGGCGTGCCGCCCTTCTCGGGCCAGCACAGCGAGCTGAGCAAGATCCACCTGCGCCTGAAAGGCGAGCCCACGCCGATCGACCTGGAGTTGCTCACGGTGCTGCTCGCCGACGTGCCGCCCACGCCGGTGATCAGCAACTTCACGCAGCCCACGCCCGCGAGCTCGGTCTCGTGGGAACTGGAGCTGCGCCCGCTCGCGCAGGCACCCGCGGCCGACGGCTGGTGGCGCGTGGACACCGACGTGCTCGCCTCGGGCGGCGGCTACGTCAACCAGATCACCAAGCTGTGGGCACCCGGCGGCGAGCTGGCCGCGCTGGGCTACCAGGTGGCCGCGGTCTACGGTTGAGCGTCGGCGTCTTTCGCCGCGGCCTTCTTGGCCGGGGCTTTCTTGGCGGCGGCCTTCTTGGCGGCCGGCTTCTTCGCCTCGGGCGCTGCGGGTTTCTCACCACCGTCGAGCGCCTGCGCCAGCAACTCGGCCAGCAGGCCGTTGACGCCACCTTCGTGGGCGGTGCCACGCTCGTTGATGCGCTTCACCAGCTCGCTTGGCAGCTTGCAGGCAAACGGCACCAGGCCGAGGGCGGCATCGCGGGCACGGCGCTCGCGCTTCTCGAGCGCTTCGGCTGCGCCCTGCGCAAAGCGGTCGGGCACGCCGGCAGCCTTCATGCGGCCGGCCACCTTCAGGCCGAGGTTCTTGGCAAGGTCGAATTTCTTCAGGCTCATGGGGTGTCTCCGCTCGGTCTTGGCTCGTTCAGCGGCCGCCATTCTCGCCCCGTTGGCGGTGGTCTAATGCCCGCCTCCCTCCTCTGGTGACACCGCATGGCCCTCAAGGCAACGATCTACAAGGCGCAGGTCCAACTGGCCGACATGGATCGCAACATCTACGGCGACCACAACGTGACCATCGCGCGCCACCCGTCGGAAACCGACGAACGCATGATGATCCGCCTGCTGGCCTTCGCCCTCAACGTGCCAGCCGACGACCACCAGGGCAACCTCGAATTCGCCAAGGACCTGTGGGACACCGACGAGCCCAGCCTCTGGCAGAAAGACCTCACCGGCCAGATCGTGCAGTGGATCGACCTCGGCCAGCCCGACGACAAGCGCGTGATGAAGTCGGCCCCGCGCGCCGAGCGTGTGGCGGTCTACAGCTACACGAGCAGCACGCCGATCTGGTGGAGCGGCATCGCCACCAAGATCACGCGCGCCAGCAACGTGACGGTGTGGCAGGTGCCGGCCGAGCAGAGCCAGGCGCTCGCGGCCCTGGCGCAGCGCACGATGCAGCTGCAGGTGACGGTGCAGGACGGCACCGTGTGGGTGGGCGACGGCGCGAGCAGCATTGAGATCACGCCGCAGAAGCTGTACGGTTAAGCCGCTGGGCCAATAATCGGCCCACCATGACCGACACCCCCACCTACACCGTCTCGCACAACCCGGCCGAGCACCGCTTCGAGGTCGCCATCGAGGGCCACCTCGCGATCGCCGAGTACAGGATGACGAGCCCGACGGTGATGCGGCTCACGCACACCGAAGTGCCGCAGGCGCTCGAAGGCCGCGGCATCGCGGGTGCACTGGCTCGCTTTGCGATGGCGCATGCGCGCCAGCACCAGCTCAAGATCGACCCGCAGTGCCCCTACATGCGCGCCTACATGGAGAAGCATCCCGAGACGCACGACCTGCGCCTATGAGTCGCTCATGAAGCTGCTCGCCCGCCTGGCCGTCGTCGCCCCGCTCCTTTTTCTTTCCAGCTTTTCCGCCGTGTCGCAAAACATGCCCCAGCCCCCCGCCGCGCCCGACAGCACCGACCCGTTCCTCTGGCTCGAAGGGGTCGACGACGAGAAGGCGCTGGGCTGGGTGCGCGAACGCAATGCGGTGTCGCAGAAAGAGCTGATGGCGCAGCCCGGCTTCGAGCACACCCGCGCGCAGTTGCTCGAGGTGCTGAATGCGAAAGACCGCATCCCCAACGTCACCCGCCGCGGCGACTGGCTCTACAACTTCTGGCAGGACGAGCACAACAAGCGCGGCCTGTGGCGCCGCACCACGCTGGCCGACTACCGGCAGGCCAACCCGAAGTGGGAAACAGTGCTCGACCTCGACGCTCTCGCCGCGGCCGAGAAGGAGAACTGGGTCTGGGGCGGTGCGGCCTGCCTGGGCCCGAGCTACCGCCACTGCCTGATCTCGCTGTCGCGCGGCGGTGCCGACGCGAAGGTGGTGCGCGAGTTCGATGCGGCGAAGAAGGAGTTCGTCAGCGGCGGCTTCAGCCTGCCCGAGGCGAAGGGCGATGTCGACTGGATCGACGCGGACACGATCTACGTCGCCACCGATTTCGGCCCCGGCTCGATGACCGACTCGGGCTACCCGCGCGTCATCAAGCGCTGGAAACGGGGCACGCCCCTGAGCGCCGCCGTGACCGTCTTCGAAGGCGAAGCGAAGGACGTGGCGGTGCACGTGAGCGTCGACCCGACGCCCGGCTTCGAGCGAACGGTGTTCTACCGCTCGCTCGATTTCTACAACACCAAGGTCTTCCTGCTCGATCGAGAGGCCAAGGGCGAGAAGCTCGTGCCGCTCGACATCCCGAGCGACGCCAGCCCCGCCTTCCTGCGCGACACGCTGCTCCTGAGCCTGCGCAGCGAGATGACGGTCGGCGAGCAGCGCTTCCCCGCGGGCTCGCTGCTGCACACCAACGCCAGCGCCTACCTGCAAGGCCAACGCAAGCTGGCGGCGCTCTTCACGCCCACGGCCACGCGGTCCTTGTCGGGCTACACCGCCACCAAGAGCCATGTGCTGCTCAACATCATCGACAACGTGGCCGGCAAGCTGGAGCAGTGGCACAAGAGCGGCGACACCTTCACCCGGCGCGAGGTCAACGCGCCCTACCCCGGATCGCTCGGCGTGAGCGCCCTGCACGACCCGCTGATCAAGGACGACCCGCTCGCCGAGGCCTACTGGCTGAGCTACACCGATTTCCTGACGCCTGATTCGCTCTACCTCGGCAGCACCGCCAACGAAAAGCGCGAGCTGCTGAAGTCACGGGGTTCGCTGTTCGACAACGCGGGCATGCGCGCCGAGCAGCGCTTTGCCACCTCGAAAGACGGCACCAAGGTGCCCTACTTCGTGGTCTGGCCCAAAGGCGCCCAGCCCGACGGCGCGAACCCCACCCTGCTCTACGGCTACGGCGGCTTCGAGATCTCGCTCAAGCCCTGGTACTCGGGCGGCTTCGGCCGCAACTGGTACAGCCGCGGCGGCGTGCTGGTCGTGGCCAACATCCGCGGCGGCGGCGAATACGGCCCGCGGTGGCACCAGGCGGCGGTCAAGGCGAACAAGCAACGCAGCTACGACGACTTCATCGCGGTGGCCGAAGACCTGATCCAGCACAAGATCACGTCGCCGAAGCATCTCGGCATCATGGGCGGCAGCAACGGCGGCCTGCTGGTCGGTGCCACCGTCGTGCAGCGGCCCGATCTCTTCAACGCCGTGGTGTGCCAGGTGCCGCTGCTCGACATGCGCCGCTACCACACGCTGCTGGCCGGCGCCTCGTGGATGGCCGAATACGGCAACCCCGACCGGGCCGACGAGTGGGCCTACATCGCCAAGTACAGCCCCTACCAGAACGTGAAGCCCGGCGTGAAGTACCCACGCGTGCTCTTCACCACCTCCACACGCGACGACCGCGTGCACCCCGGCCACGCCCGCAAGATGGCCGCCCGCATGCTGGCGCAAGGCCACGACATCCTCTACTACGAGAACATCGAAGGCGGCCACGGGGGTGCCGCCGACAACGAACAACGTGCGCACCTGCAGGCGCTCGAGTTCAGCTACCTCTGGCAGCAGCTCGGGCGTTGACCTGCTGATGAGCACGATGAACCCGCAAGCCCACGACGTCCTGCGCTTCTGGATTGGCGACGGCCCGCCCTATGCCGCGCGGCCGGAGTGGTTCCGCAAGAGCGACGACTTCGACCGCGAGATCGAGCGCCGCTTCGCTCCCCTGATCGAGGCCGCCCTGCAGGACCGGCTGCAAGGCTGGGCGGACGACCCGCACACGGCGCTCGCCCGCGTGATCCTGCTCGACCAGTTCACCCGCAACGTCTACCGCCACACGCCCAAGGCCTTTGCCGGCGACACGCTCGCGCTCGCCGCCGCACGCGCGATGCTCACCGCCGGGCAGGACGCCGCGCTCGCCCCAGTGCAGAAGGTGTTTGCATACCTGCCCTTCGAACACGCCGAAGACCTGTCGGCTCAGGACACCTCCGTCCAGCTGTTCGACGCCCTCGCCCACGAGGCACCCGAGGCCGGCGCCGGCTGGCTCGACTACGCGCACCGCCATCGGGAGATCGTGGCGCGCTTCGGCCGCTTCCCCCACCGCAACGCCATCCTCGGCCGGCCTTCGACCGCCGAGGAAATCGACTTCCTGCGCCAGCCCGGCTCCTCGTTCTGAGGGCGCGACTTTCGCACGCCCGTTCTCTGGTTTCCCCCAAGGCCTTGCCTGCCTTTGCGGGCCCACACTTGTTTTCTGCACGATCGTCTTTTTTAAGCGGTCGCCGGCAAACCGGCCTTTCCGAAGCGTGGCGCCCCTCAACACCAATCCCCGGCGAAGTACTTGTACCGACTTGCTGAATCGGCCCATCGCTTTTCCGACTCGTGAACAGGGTCAGGCGCACGCAAACTCAAAACTGCACAGACGTGCAGCAACTTGGAGCAGTCCCTTGAACAACAAATCCTTCTGGTCCAGCTCGCTGGCCCGCACCCTGGCCGGCGTCACGCTGGCCGCCGGCCTGGCCGCCTGCGGCGGCGGGTCCGACGACATCGAAGCCAACACCGCCAACGGCGTGGTCCGCGGCTCGGTGAGCGGCAACACACTCAGCTTCAAAGGCATTCCCTATGCCGCACCGCCGGTGGGCGCGCGCCGCTGGGCCGCGCCGGCCGCCGTGACGAACTGGAGCGGCGTGCGCGACGCCACCAGCTTCGGCCCGCATTGCGCGCAGCCCGGCACGGCCTTTGGCGCCGCCTCGACCAGCGAAGACTGCCTCTACCTCAACGTCTACGCCCCCAAGACGCCCGGCAACTACCCGGTGATGGTGTGGATCCACGGCGGCGCGTTCTACCTGGGCCTGTCAAACGGCTACAACCCCGAGCGCCTCGTGGCGCAGGGCAACGTGGTCGTCACGATCAACTACCGGCTGGGCGCGCTGGGCTTCATGGCCCACCCGGCCTTGTCGGCCGAGCCCGGTGCTTCCAACGCCTCCGGCAACTACGGCCTGATGGACCAGCAGGCGGCCCTGCGCTGGGTGCGCGACAACATCGCCAACTTCGGCGGCAACCGCAACAACGTGACCATCTTCGGCGAGTCCGCAGGCGGCTTCAGCGTGCATGCCCACCTGGCTTCGCCCGGCTCGACCGGCCTCTTCCACAAGGCCATCATCCAGAGCGGCGCCTACGCGTTCAGCGCGGCGGCCCAGTCGTCGCTTGCGACCTCGGAAGCCGTCGGCACCGCCGTCGGCAATGCGACGGGTTGCCCGGCGCCGACCACGGCGACCTGCCTGCGCAACATTCCGGTGGCCACGCTCCTGACCGCGCAGGCGACCGCCTGGCCGTCCGGCCCCATCCCGACGGTGGATGGCGCGGTGCTGCCCGGCTCCGTGTTCTCGCGCATCTCGGCCGGCACCTACAACCGCGTGCCGCTGATCCAGGGTGCCACGCGCGATGAGTGGCGCCTCTTCGTCGCCCTCGACGAAGTGTCGGCGGCCACCCCCGCCAAGCCCTACCTCGGGGCCGCAATCAACGCCGGCAACTACCAGGCGGCGATCGCCGGCACCTTCCCGTACCTGGCGGCGGCGCCCTTCCCGGCGGGCTTCGTCAACACGCTGGCCACCACGGCGTACAACCCCGCGCTCTACGGCAACAACCACAGCGTGGCCCTCGGCGCGCTCGGCACCGACCTGCTGTTCGCCTGCAACTCGCGCCTCTCGGCCAAGCTGCAGGAGGCCAACGCCAGCGTGTACGTCTACGAGTTCGCCGACGACACCGTGCCGCCGTTCATCCCTGGCCGCAGCTTCCCGCTGGGCGCCGCCCACACGACCGAGCTGAACTACATCTTCGACACCGGCAGCTTCACCCGCACTGCCGCGCAAGACGCGGTCGCCGCCAGCCTGGTCTCGGCCTGGTCACGCTTCGCAGCCACTGGCAACCCGAACGCCGCCGCCACGCCGACTGCCTGGCCGGCCTTCGGGGCCACCGATCAGATCCAGCAGTTCAACGCGGTCGGCACCACGCTGCTGACGGACGCGGCCTTCAGCGCCTCGCACCGCTGCACGACGGTGTGGACCCCCGGCATCTGATCCGCCGATCGATCCAAAAACGAGGGTAGGGAGTGGGGGCCGGCGAAAGCCGGCCCTTTTTTTTCGTGGTCATTTCGGCTCTTGGTCCTGCAGCAGGCGCCACATGACCTTGCCCGAGCCCGACTTCGGCAGGCTGTCGACGAACTGCACGATCTTCGGCACCTTGTAGGCCGCCATGTGGTCGCGCGACCAGGCCATGATGTCTTCTTCCGTGGTCTTGCCCTTGGCCTCGGTGCGCAGCACCACCACGGCCTTCACCGTTTCGCCGCGGTAGGCGTCTTTCGCCGAGATGATGCAGGCCTCCTGCACCGACGGGTGCTTGTACAGCAGCATCTCCACCTCCGCCGGCCAGACCTTGAAGCCGCTCGCATTGATCATGCGCTTCAGGCGGTCGGTGATGAAGAAGTAGCCCTCCTCGTCCATGCGCCCCAGGTCGCCGGTGCGGAAGAACTGCTTGCCCTCGAACTCGACGAACACCGCGGCCGTCGCATCCGGCTGGCGCCAGTAGCCTTTGAACACCTGCGGGCCGCAGCTGATGATCTCGCCGATCTCGCCGGGCGGCAGCTCCTGCAGCGTGGTCGGGTCGACCACGCGCGAGTCGACGCCGAAGATCGGGATGCCCAGGCACTGCGGCTTCGCGCGTTCGGGCGGGTTGCCATGCGTCGCGGCCGAGGTTTCGGTCAGGCCGTAGCCTTCGGCGAAGACGATGCCGAATTCCTTCTCCAGGCGATCGGCGATCGCGGCGGGCATCGAGGCCCCGCCGCCGTTCATGAACTTCAGGCTGGACAGGTCGAAGCTCTTGTAATTGGGGCTGCCGAAGAGGTCGATCACCATCGTCGGGATGCAGGTCCAGTGCGTGATCTTGTAGCGCGAGATCAGGCGGCCGACGAGCTCGCGGTCCCAGCGCGGCACCATCACCACCGTCGACCCGGCGAACACACCGGCCGACATGCCCACCATGCCGGTGATGTGGAACATCGGCACGACGCCGAGCGCCACGGCCTCGGGCCCGCCGTGGGCCCACTGGATGCCACAGCTGTTGTGCATCACGGTGCGGTGCGTGTGCATGCAGCCCTTGGGGTTGCCGGTGGTGCCCGAGGTGTAGGGCAGCACGGCCAGGTCATCGGGCTTGGCGGTGTGCGGCCCGGGCTCCCGCTTTTGCGCGAGCATGTCGTTCCACATCAGGTAGCTGGCGCTGCCCTGGCCTGCCGCCGGCAGCACCGGCTCGCTGCGCAGCCAGGCCTCGACCGGCGCTGCGGGCGCATCGGCCGGGTCAATCGCGCCCGGCGCCAACATCGCGTCGGCGTAGCGCGTCACCAGCACCTGCGACAGGCGCTTGTCGGCCGGCAACGCGGCATTGGCCGTCTCGACGATCGCCGCAAGGTCGGCACCGCAGATCGCGACCTTGGCTTCGGGGTCGGTGATGTAGTGGCCGAGTTCGTCGGCCTTGTTCATCGGGTTCACCGGCACCACCACCGCATTGGCGCGCAGGATGCCGAAGAAGGCCACCAGGAACTGCGGGCAGTTCTGCATGTAAAGCAGCACACGGTCGCCGGCCTTCACGCCCACGCTCTGCAGCCAGCCGGCCAGGTGGTCGGCGTCGTCGCGCAGCTGGCCGTAGCTCATCGGCTTGCCGAAGAAGATGGTCGCGGCCTTGTCGGGGAAGCGCTGCGAGGTCACGAAGAGGTTGAACCACAGCGAGGTGGCCGGCACGACGAGCTCACGCGGCAGGCGGCGCGGCCAGATGCGTTCGTGGGGGCGGGATGCTGCTTCGGGCACGGGGACTCCTTGAGAACTACACGGGGTTTCGAGGGGCCGGTTGGAAGACCGGGTATGGCCTGAAGCATGGCAGTGCCAAAGGGTCGGCGCCGCTACGGACAAACCCTAGCGCCGCACGAGCGTTGCCATGACTCCCGGGCGCCGGCCCTCCCCGATGACATACCGGCCGCCTCTCGAGGAGCATTTGGGCCAGCGGCCTGCGCAACCCCTTCACCTACGCGGCCGGCTTCGTGGCCCGGCTCGACACCGCCAACGGCAATGCGGCGTATGCTTTCGCCACCCTCAACGGCAATCCGGTGGACATGCTCGTGGGCACCGATGGTGCGCTCTACGTGGTGACCCGTTCAGGCGTGACACGCATCGCCCCCACACCTTGACCGACCTGCCGCCCATCCTCGACGTCGAAGCCTCCGGCTTCGGCCGCCACAGCTACCCCATCGAGGTGGGCTACGTGCTGGCCGATGGCAGCAGCTACTGCAGCCTGATCCGGCCGCTGCCGCACTGGACGCACTGGGACCCGGCCGCCGAGCGGGTGCACCGCATCCGCCGGGAGCAGCTCCAGCAGCACGGGCGCGAGGTGCAGGACGTCGCCCGCACCCTCAACGACAGCCTGCGTGGTCAGACGGTGTTCAGCGACGGCTGGGCGCACGACTACCCGTGGCTCGCCGCGCTCTTCGAGGAGGCCGACCTGGTGCCGAGCTTCCGGCTCGAAAGCCTGCGCGGCCTGCTGAGCGAAGCGCAGGCCTCGCAATGGCAGGCCACCCGCGAGGCGGTGTTGCGCGAGCACAAGCTCGAGCGCCACCGTGCCAGTGCGGACGCACGCCTGCTGCAGACCACGCTGCGGCGGCTGAGGCAGACGGTGGCCTGAGGCCCGTCAGGCGCGACGCTTCCCCCGCCCCCCGGCGCGGCCCTCGCGCACCTCGCGCAGCGCTCTGGCGAATTCCTGCACCACCGGAATCTGCTCCACCGCGCCGCGGCGCGTGAAGAGCCCGAGCGGTGGCAACGGCACCGCCGGCGCCACCGGCATCAGCACCACGCCGCCCCGCGCCACTTCGTCGCGTGCGTGCTCGAAGCGCACCGCGCCGAGCAGGCCCGGGTCGAGCCGCAGCACTGCGCCGACCGTCACCGACGACTGGGCCTCGATGACCGGCTCGGGCGGGTCGACGCCCTCGTTGAGAAAGGCGGTCATGAAGGCCTGCCGCACCAGCGTCTGCCGCGGCGGCGCCACCCAGTCGGCCCCATGCAGGTCGACCCAGCGCAGCCGGCGCCGCCGCGCCATCGGGTTGGCCGCGTCGGCGATGACGCAGAGCCGGTCTTCCACCAGCGCTTCCGACTGCAGGTGGCGCAGCAGGTCGCTCGTGAGCAGCTCGGTGGTGAGGGCACCGAACACGCAGTCGAGCTCGCCGTCGAGCAGGCGCTGGATGAGTTCGCTCACCCGCCCTTCGTGCAGCCGCACCGAGGCCCGGGGCATGCGCCGGCGCAGGGCCACCACCGCCGCAGGCACGGCCGCCGTGACCGAGAAGGTGCCCACGCGCAGCACGGCGCTCGCCCCGTTGCGCATCGCCTCGGCTTCTTGGTGTGCGTGCGAGAGCTCGCCCAGCACCACCCGCGCGCGGTGCACGGCGGCCGTGCCGACGGGGGTGCAGTGCACGCCCTGGCGGCTGCGCTCGAAGAGCGGCGCCCCCAGCGCCTCTTCGGCCTCGACCAGCATCTTGCTGATCGCCGGCTGGCTCAGGTGCAGGCGGGCCGCCGCGCCCCGCATGGTGCCGGTCTCGGCCAGCACCACCAGCAGTTCCAGGTGCCGCAGGCGAAGCCGCCGCACCAGGTAGTCGAAGCCCTTGCTCATCGGAACGGGTCGGTTTCGCGTGATCACCCAGCGTGATCACGTCATCAGGATTATCGACTTTCGAGCAATCGCCGGATCCTCTATCGTGCACTCGCAGACATACACAAAAGAGAGACGGAGACAAGCGCCCATGACCGCGACCAGCGCATCGCATCACGCCGCCCGGCCGCTGGCCGGCATTCGCGTGGTCGACCTCGGCCAGTACATCGCCGGCCCCGGTGCCGCCATGACGCTGGCCGAGCTGGGCGCCGACGTCATCAAGGTCGAGCCGCTGGCGGGCGACCAGGCCCGGCACATCGGCCGTTATGGCGAATCGATGGTGCGTGCCTACAACCGCGGCAAGCGCTCGGTGGCCCTCGACCTCAAGCACGAAGCCGGCCGTGAAGCGGCGCTGCGGCTCATGTCGCGCGCCGACGTCGTGATCCAGAACCTGCGCCCCGGCGTGGTCGACAAGCTCGGGCTCGGCCCGGGCGAGGTGCGCGCGCGGTTTCCGCGCATCGTGTACCTGAGCATCTCGGGCTTCGGCAGCCGCGGCCCCTCGTGCGAGCGCCCCGGCTACGACATCGCGGCGCAGGCCGAGAGCGGGCTGATGTCGGTCACCGGCGAACCCGACCGGCCGCCGCAGAAGGTGGGCGTGCCCATCATCGACGCGGCCGCCGCGCAGCTCGGCGCGCAGGCGGTGCTGGCCGCGCTGTACGGGCGCGAGAAAAGCGGCGTCGGCGCCACGCTCGAGACCTCGCTGCTCGAAGTGGCGCTGCACCTGCAGGCCACCACCTGGGCCGACTACCTGGGCGGTGCCCCCGAGCCGCAACGCATCGGCGACGGCCAGCCGCACAACGCGCCCGCCGCCGAGGTGGTGCCCACGCGCGACGGCCACATCGTGCTCTCGGCCTATGCCGAAGAGCACTGGCAGCGCTTCTGCCGCGTGATGGGCCGCGAAGAGCTGGCACGCGACCCGCGCTTCGCCAGCAACGCGCAGCGCGTGGCCCACCGCGAGGCGCTGCGCGCCGTGCTGCGCGAGTGCCTGTCCCAGCGCAGCAGCGAGGAATGCGTGGCGCTGCTGTCGGGCCACCAGATCGTCGCCGGCGCCGTGCGCAGCTACGCCCAGGTGCTGCACAGCCCCGACCTCGCGGCCAGCGGCCTCGTGGTCGAAGCGACCGGAGCGCATGGCACCCCCTACCGCGCGCTCACGCTGCCCTATCGCATCGACGATGCCCCGCGGCCGTCGCCCCCTGCCGCACCGGCCTGCGGTGCCGACAGCGAAGCCGTGCTCGCCGAAGCCGGCTACCGCCCCGACGAGATCGCCTCGCTGCGCCGAGACGGCGTCGTCGCCTGAAAGCTCAACATCACCATGCCCATGACACCCGACCCCGACCTGCGCGATGCGCTCATCCGCACCCTGCCCCTCTTCGAGATGATGCGCATGCGTGCCGCCACGACGGCCCGCCGCCACCCCACGCTTGGCTTTGCCTCGCCCGAGCGCGGCTCCACGTTGCGCTGGGTCAACCAGTTCACGCACACGCACCGCAAGCTGGGGCCGGACGATCGCGAAGTGGTGAGCCCTAACAACGACACCGTCTACAGCAACGCCTGGCTCGACCTCTCGCAAGGCCCGGTGGTGATCGACACGCCCGACATGGGCGAGCGCTACTGGACGCTCGGGCTGCTCGACGCCTGGACCAACCCCTTCGCCTACGTGGGCCGCCGCACCACCGGCAACCGGCGCCAGCGCACGCTGGTGCATGGCCCGTCGGGCCCGGGCCCGCTGCCGGAAGGCGGCGTGTCGCAGGTCATCGCCGCCCCGGGCGACGACGTGTGGCTGATCGGCCGCGTGCTGGTGGACGACAGCCCCGCCGACCTCGACACCGTGCGCGCCCTGCAGGCCGAGTTCAGCATGTCGCGCCCGGACGGCCAAGACGCCGCGATGCGCGTCGACACCGCCCTCGACGGGCGGGCGCTCGACACGCCGGATGCAGGCCTCTACCTCTCGACGGTCGAGGCGGCACTGCGGCGCAACCCGGCTGCGGCCGACGAGTCCTTCGCCTGGCCGCTGCCGCACGACGCCGTGGCGGCGCTGCTGCCGCAGGTGTTCGAAGAATTGCGCCAGCAGCAGCAGCCGCACGAACTCGGCGGCGGCTGGGCGCTGCCGGTGGCGGTGCGCACGCATTGGGGCGAGGACGTGCTCACCCGTGCCCGCGTGGCGCGCAACCTGATCGGCGCACTTGGCATCGAAGAAGCCATGTACCCGACCGCCGAGGTCGATGCCGAAGGCCGCCCGCTCGACGGCGCGCACACCTACGAGCTGCGTTTCCCGCCCGGTGCCGGGCCGCACGTCGGCGCCTTCTGGTCGCTCACGATGTACCGTCGCAGCGACTGCCTTTTCGTCGCCAATCCCATCGGGCGGTATTCCATCGGCGACCGCACGCCCGGGCTGCGGCGCGAGGGCGACGGCAGCCTCGCGATCCGGGTGTCGGCACGCGACCCGGGGCCTGGCCACAACTGGCTGCCGGCGCCCTACGGCGAAGCCTTCTACGTCGTGCTGCGCCTCTACCAGCCGGCCGCCGAGCACCTGGAGTTCCGCTACGACTACCCGCCGATGCGCCGGCTCGCCTGAGGCGGGCGCCTTGATCCGTTCACGACAGACCCACAACAGGAGACACCATGCCGATCACCCGACGCACCCTGATGGGCAGCAGCCTCGCCGCCCTCGGCGTGGCCCGAGCCGGGGCCACGCACGCGCAGGCCTGGCCGAGCCGGTCGATCAATCTCGTGGCGCCCTACGGCGCGGGCGGCTCGAACGACATCCTCACGCGCCTGCTCGCCGACGCGCTCGCGGCGCGCCTCGGGCAGACGTTCACCGTGGAGAACAAGGCCGGCGCCGGAACGCGCATCGCCAACGAGTACGTGGCGCGCGCCGCGCCCGACGGCTACACCGTGCTGCACGCCGCCGCGCCCATCGCCATCGGCGAGGCGCTCTACCCCAAGCTGCCCTACGACGCACACAAGAGCTTCGAGGCGGTGGTGAGCACGGCGATCGCGCCGCTCTTCCTGATCGTGAACGCGAGCGCACCGTACAAGACGGTGGCCGAGTTCATCGAGTACGGAAAGTCCAACCCCAAGGGTCTGACCTTCGGCTCGCCGGGCAACGGCTCGGCGCCGCACCTCACCGCCGAACTGCTGATGCGCGCGGCCGGCACGAAGGGCGTGGTGGCCCAGTTCCGCGGGGATGCGCAGGCCTACACCGACCTGCTCGCCGGTCGGCTCGACGCCACGCTCACCGCCATCTCGACGGCGGTGCCGCATGTGCAGGCCGGCAAGCTGCGCGTATTGGCGGTGGCGAACGAAGAACGCGCGCCGCTCTACCCGCAGGCACCGACGCTGCGCGAGTCGGGCCTGCCGAGCGTGGTGGGCTACGGCTGGTACGGCCTGATGGTTCCGGCCGGCACCCCGGCGGCCATCGTGCAGCGGCTCAACGCCGAGACGAACGCCGTGCTCGCCGACGCCGAGATCCGCAAGAAGGCCGAAGCCGTCGGCCTGCAGCCGCGCGGCGGAACGCCCGCCGCCTTTGCCGCGTTCATCCAGAGCGAGACACGCAAGTGGGCGCAGGTGATCAAGGCCGCCAACATCACTCCCGAATGAACACGGCCACCTTCCTGACAGCAGCCCTGCGCTGCACGAGCGGCCTGCTCGCCACGGTGGTGATCGCCGGCTGCGCAGGCGTCATGCCGGGTGCACCGGCCATGCAACGCCAAACCGAGTGGGGGCCGGTGGTCGGCGTCGACGACTCGGCCGTGAGCGGCAGCTGGCACTGGAAGGGCGTGCCGTACGCCCAGGCGCCGACGGGCAAGTTGCGCTGGCGCTCGCCCCAGTCGCCCGAGCGATGGACCGCGCCGCGCGATGCCACCCGCTTCGCCCCGGCCTGCGCGCAAACCGGCCGCCTCTACGGGCCGGGCCTGAACAACCGCTACGACGAGACCATCGGCAGCACGCTCGGCCAGACGGTGGGCTCGGAAGACTGCCTCTACCTCAACATCTGGACACCCGCCTCGCGGCCCGCGACACCACGCCCGGTGATCGTGTTCGTGCACGGCGGCAGCAACATCACCGGCTACACCGCCGATCCCATCTACGACGGCGCCGCCCTCGCCCGTGCACAGGACGTGGTGGTGGTGTCGGTGAACTACCGGCTCGGCGTCTTCGGCTTCCTCGACCTCGCCGCGCTCAAGACCGGAGACCGGGCGGAAGACTCGGGCAACTTCGCGCTGCTCGACATCGTCAAGGCGCTGGAATTCGTGGCCACGAACATCGGGGCGTTCGGGGGCGACGCATCGCGGGTCACGCTGATGGGCCAGTCGGCCGGCGCGGTGAACGTGTATGCGCTGCTGTCCTCGCCCATGCTGGCCGAGCGCGCCACGCCCCTGTTCCACCGCGTGCTCGCATTGAGCGGCGGCATCTCGACGGCCGCCACGCTGCCGCGCGGCGCCATCCCCGGCGTGCTGCCACGCGCCGTGTGGGCCACACGCGGCGAGGCGCTGATGGCCGAATCGATGGTGGCCGCAGGCCTGGCCGCCGACGAAGCGGCCGCCCGCAAGCTGGCCGCCGAACGCGGCACCGCCGACATGGCCGCCTGGCTGCGCGAACGCTCCGCGGATGCGCTGCTGGGCGTGGTGCGCACGCGGCTCGCCGCGCGTGGCATGGCGGCGTCGAACCCGATTGCCGACGGCTGGGTGCTCGCGCCCGACCCGATCGCCGCGATCCGCGCCGGCCGCTACGTGCAGGTGCCCGTGCTCGCGGGCCACACACGCGACGAGACCAAGCTCTTCCCGCAGCTCTTCGCGCTGCGCCCCGACCTGGGCGGCACCAGCGGGCGCCTGCTCGACGATGCGGCGGTGTTCAAGCTGGCCTTCCGCTACGACGCCGAGGCGCCGCCGCAGACGAGCCTGGCGCAGTGGATCCCGCAGGCCTACCTGCCCGCGGCCACCCCCGGCACCGGCTACGACGCACGGGCCCGCGAGCTCGACCGGCTGTGGTTCAGCGCGATCCGCAACGACGTGCTCGACGCCGTGCGCTCGCACCAGCCGCAGGTCTGGAACTACGAGTTCGAGTGGGACGAACTGCCAGCGCCCTTCGACACGATCTTCGGCGCCGCGCACACCTTCGACCTGCCCTTCGTCTTCGGCAACTTCGGGCCCTCGCTCTACTCGCGCATCGCATTCACGCGGCACAACGAGCCCGGCCGCATCACCCTGTCACGGGCCATGCAGCAGCGGCTGGGCGCGTTCGTGCACCGGGGCGACCCCAACGCGGGCCAGGCCGGGCCACCGTGGCCCGCGTGGCCGGGCAGCCTGGTGTTCGACGCCGATGCACAGGCCGCGCAGGTCGTGCCGAGAACCGCCGCGCGCTAGCGGAACGGGCGTCCCTAGAATGGCGCCTTTTTCCGCAAGGCCACGCCATGACCGACAAGATCAACGCCACCGTCACCACCCGCGCCAACGTCTACTTCGACGGCAAGTGCGTCTCGCACAGCATCGAGTTGCCCGACGGCACCAAGAAGAGCGTGGGCGTGATCCTGCCCTCGTCCCTGCGCTTCAGCACCGGCGAGCCGGAAGTGATGGAGCTGGTGGAAGGCGTGTGCCGCGTGAAGTACGCCGGCAGCGACAGCTGGCTGCCGTATTCGGCAGGGCAGTCGTTCAAGGTGCCGGGCAAGTCGCACTTCGACATCGAAGTGACGCAGACCTTGCACTACATCTGCCACTTCGGCTGATCTGACTCAGCGGCCTCGGCGGACTCGCAGCAGTTCGTCGAGGATCAGCAATGCCGCACCCGCCGTGATGGCGCTGTCGGCGACATTGAACGACGGGAAGTAATACGTCGCACCCCAGTGCACCTGGATGAAGTCGACCACGTAGCCGTGCAGCATGCGGTCGATCACGTTGCCCAGTGCGCCCCCGAGGATGAGCGACAGCGCCCAGGCAAACATCTTCTGGCCGCCGTGCGAGCGCAGCATCCAGACGATGAAGATCGCGGCCGCAAAGCCGAGCCCGATGAAGAACCAGCGCTGCCAGCCCGAGGCACTGGCCAGGAACGAGAACGCCGCGCCGGTGTTGTGCGCCCGCACGATGTTGAAGAACGAGGTGATGTAGGTGCTGTCGCCGTACTGGTAGTGCTGCAGGATCAGCGTCTTGGTGATCTGGTCGAGCACGATCACCACGGCGGCGATCGCGAGCCACGGCAGCAGCTTGGCCTTCTGGGTTGCCATCGTCAGGCCACCTTGCGGGGTTCGCCCGCGCCGAAGAGGTTGCTCGTGCAGCGGCCGCAGATCGTGGGGTGGGCAGGGTCATGGCCCACGTCGTCGCGGTAGTGCCAGCAGCGCTCGCACTTGGGCGCCGTCGACGGTGTGACCTTGACCGACAGGCCCGCGCCTTCGAGCAGGCGTGCCACCGAGGTGATGGTCACGAACTTCAGGTCGTCGCCGAGCGAGGCCAGCAGCGCGTGGTCATCGGCCGCAGCCGTGATGTCGAGTTCGGCCTGCAGCGACGAGCCCAGCTTGCCTTCGGTGCGCACGGCTTCGATTTCCTTGTTGGCGAGGTCGCGCACTTCGTGGATGCGATTCCACTTCGCGACCAGCGCCTCATCGGCCCAGGCCGAGACGTCGCTGTAGACCTCGGTGAAGATCGACGGCGACTGGCCGGGCGCAAACACCTTCCACGCCTCTTCGGCGGTGAAGCTCAGAAAGGGCGCCATCCAGCGCAGCATCGCGTGCGTGATGTGCCAGAGCGCCGTCTGCGCGCTGCGGCGGGCATGCGACTTCGGCGCCGTCGTGTAGAGCCGGTCCTTCAGCACATCGAGATAGAACGCGCCCAGGTCCTCGCTGCAGTAGACCTGCAGCTTGGCGACCACCGGGTGGAATTCGTAGACCTCGTAGTGCGCCAGCACCTCCTGCTGGAAGGCTGATGCGCGGGCGAGCGCGTAGCGGTCGATCTCCAGCATCTCGGCCAGCGGCACGGCATCCTTCTTCGGATCGAAGTCGCTCGTGTTGGCGAGCAGGAAGCGCAACGTGTTGCGGATGCGGCGGTACGCATCGACCACCCGCGCGAGGATCTTGTCGTCGCCGGCGATGTCGCCCGAGTAGTCGGAGGCGGCCACCCACAGGCGGATGATCTCGGCGCCGAGCTTGCTGCTCACCTCCTGCGGCTCGATGCCGTTCTTGAGGCTCTTGCTCATCTTGCGGCCCTGGCTGTCGACCGTGAAGCCGTGGGTCAAGAGGCCGCGGTACGGCGCCCGCCCTTCGAGCGCGCAGGCGATGAGCAACGACGAGTGGAACCAGCCGCGGTGCTGGTCGTGGCCTTCGAGGTAGAGGTCGGCCTCGGGGCCGGTCTCGTGGCGACCGCCTTCATGGCTGCCGCGCAGCACGTGGAAGAAGGTCGAGCCGGAGTCGAACCACACGTCGAGGATGTCGTTGCTCTTGGTGTAGTTCGCCGCCGAATGTTCACCATCAGCGCCCAGCCATTCCGCCGGGTCCAGCTTGGACCAGGCCTCGATGCCGCCCTTCTCGACGATGGCCGCCGCGCGGTCCATGAACTCGAGGGTGTCGGGGTGCAGTTCACCGGTGTCCTTGTGCAGGAAGAAGGGCAGCGGCACGCCCCAGCTGCGCTGGCGGCTGATGCACCAGTCGGGCCGGTTGGCGATCATGTCGCGCAGGCGGGCCCGGCCGTTCTCCGGGTAGAAGCCGGTCTGGTCGATCGCTTCGAGCGCGGTCTGGCGCAGGGTCTTGGGTGCCTTGTCTTTCGTGAACACGCCCTCGCCTTCGTCCATGCGCACGAACCACTGGGCCGCGGCGCGGTAGATCACCGGCGTCTTGTGGCGCCAGCAGTGCGGGTAGCTGTGCACGAGGTTCGACGACGCGAGCAGGCGGCCGGCGTCGCGCAGCGCATCGGCCACCAGCGGCGCCGCCTTCCAGATGTGCTGACCGCCGAAAAGCGGCAGCGCGGCGTCGTACACGCCATTGCCCTGCACCGGGTTCAGGATGTCGTCGACCGCCAGGCCGTGTGCGCGGCAGGAGTTGAAGTCGTCCACGCCATAGGCGGGCGACGAGTGCACGATGCCCGTGCCGTCGGCGTCGGTGGCGTATTCGGCGGCGTAGACGGGCGAGAGCCGGTCGTAGCCTGGGTGCACATGGGCAAGCGGGTGGCGGAAGTTCAGGCCTTCCAGTGCCGCGCCCTTGGCAGTGGCGATCACCTGGCCCGTCAGGCCGTAGCGCTCCAGGCACTTGTCGACCAGCGCGGTCGCCAGCACCAGCAGCCGCTCGCCGGTGTCGACCAGCGCGTAGTCGATCGTGGGGCCGACGTTGAGCGCCTGGTTGGCGGGGATCGTCCAGGCGGTGGTGGTCCAGATGACGGCGAAGGCGTCTTTCGGGAGCGACGCCAGGCCGAATGCGGCGGCGAGCTTCTGCGGCTCGGCCGCGAGGAAGGCGACGTCGACCGTCTGCGATTTCTTGTCGGCGTACTCGATCTCGAACTCGGCCAGCGACGAGCCGCAGTCGAAGCACCAGTAGACCGGCTTCAGCCCGCGGTAGACGAAGCCCCGCTCCATCACCCGCTTCAGCGCGCGGATCTCGCCCGCCTCGTTGCCGAAGTCCATCGTGCGGTACGGGTGCTCCCAGTCGCCCAGCACGCCCAGGCGCTTGAAGTCGACCATCTGCTGCGCGATCTGCTCGGTGGCATAGGCGCGGCTCTTGGCCTGCACCTCATCGCGCGGCAGGCCACGGCCGAAGGTCTTCTCGATCTGGTTCTCGATCGGCAGGCCGTGGCAGTCCCAGCCGGGCACGTAGAGCGCGTCGAAGCCCTTGAGCTGGCGCGCCTTGGTGATCATGTCCTTCAGGATCTTGTTGACGGCGTGGCCCATGTGCAGCTGGCCGTTCGCATACGGCGGGCCGTCGTGCAGCACGAACTTCGGCGCGCCGTGGCGTGCCTCGCGCAGGCGCTTGTAGATGCCCTGCTGCTCCCATTCCTTGACCCAGCCCGGCTCGCGCTTGGGCAGGTCGCCGCGCATGGGGAACGGGGTGTCGGGCAGGTTGAGGGTGCTGCGGTAGTCGGGAGCGGCTTTCGATTCGGTGGTCATGTCGGCGTGGGGCGGGGATGGCGGCACCGTCTGGGGCGCAGCGCCCGCCTGGGGAAAGCAAGGGGAGTGGCCAGCGCAAACAGCAGCGGGCCGCGCAAGCGGCGGTCAGGCGCGCCGAATTCGATCGCGCGTGGTCTGCCGGCGCGTGCGGGCATGCCCCTGCGCAAGGCGCATCAAAGGCATGAGTCGGGCGCTGGGAGAGACCATCCCCGGATTCTAAAGCCCCATCCCCCGAGGGCCGCCCGGCCCGCCGAGGCTCAGAACGGGTAGTGCCGGGGCGTCGTCTGCACCGTGATCCAGCGCAGCTCGGTGAACTCGGCAATGCCGGCCTTGCCGCCGAAGCGGCCGATGCCGCTGCCCTTCACGCCACCGAAGGGCATCTGCGCCTCGTCGTGCACCGTCGGGCCGTTGACGTGGCAGATGCCGGAGTCGATGCGCCGCGCCACGTTGAAGGCACGCGCGATGTCGCGGCCGAACACCGCCGCCGACAGGCCGTACTCGTTGTCGTTGGCACAGGCGATGGCCTCTTCGATGCCGTCGACGCGCACGATGGCCTTGACCGGCCCGAAGGTCTCTTCGCGGTAGATGCGCATGGCGGGCGTGACGTGGTCGAGCAGCGTGGCGGGCATCAGCGTGGAGTCGGCCTTGCCGCCACAGACGAGCTTCGCGCCCTTGGCCAGCGCGTCGTCGATCAGCGCATTGCAATGCTCGACGGTGGGCATGCCCACCACCGAGCCCAGCACCACCGGCTCGGGCTTGCGCGGGTCGCCGAGTGGCAGCGACTTGGCCTTGGTGGCGAAGCGGCGCACGAAGTCGTCGGCCACCTTGGCATCGACCACGATGCGCTCGGTGCTCATGCAGATCTGGCCCGAGTTGGCGAAACAGCCGAAGGCCGCCGCATTCACCGCGTCGTCGATCTCGGCGTCGTCGAGCACCACGAGCGGCGCCTTGCCGCCGAGTTCCAGCACCACCGGCTTCAGGTACTTGGCGCAGGTCATCGCGATCAGCTTGCCGACGCGGGTGGAGCCGGTGAAGTTGACGCGCCGCACCGCCGGGTGGGCCACCATGGCCTCGACGACCGTCGCCGCATCGGCCGGCGCATTGGTCACGTAGTTGACGACGCCGGCCGGAAAGCCCGCCTCCAGGAACGACTCGACGATCAACTGGTGCGTGCGCGGGCAGTTCTCGCTGCCCTTCAGCACCACCGTGTTGCCGCAGGCCAGCGGCGTGGCGATGGCGCGCGTGCCCAGGATCACCGGCGCGTTCCACGGCGCGATGCCCAGCACCACGCCGGCCGGCTGGCGCACGCCCATCGCGAGCGAGCCCGGCACGTCGGACGGGATCACCTCGCCCGCCACCTGCGTGGTGAGCGCCGCGGCCTCGCGGATCATGCCGGCGGCCAGGTGCACGTTGAAGCCGGCCCACATGGCGGTGGCGCCGGTCTCGGCCGGCACGGCTTCGCAGAACTGTGGCGTCTTCGCTTCCAGGCGGTCGGCGGCCTTGAGCAAGAGCGCACGACGCTCGCTCGGGCCGATCGCGGCCCAGGCCGGGAAGGCGGTGGCCGCCGCTTCCACGGCCATCACCGCATCGGCGGGCGACGCGGCCGGCGCGCGTGTGGCCACGCTGCCGTCCAGCGGGTTGCGTCGTTCGAAGGTGGCGCCGCGCTCGGCGTTGACGGCGAGGCCGTTGATGAGCATGGACAGGTCTGACATGGCAACTTCTCCTTCAGGCGGGGATGGGGCGCGCCGCAGCCGCGGCCGGCGCGCCAAGATAGGCTTCACGCACGATCGACGAGCGTGCAAGCAAGACAGCGGGGCCACTGGCCACCAGCACACCACGCTCCAGCACGTAACCACGGTCGGCCACGGCGAGCGCCTTCTTCACGTTCTGCTCGACCATCAGCACGGTGGTGCCGGCGTCGGCGATGCGGCGGGCGATGGCGAGCAGCTCGTCGACCATGCGGGGCGCGAGGCCCAGCGAAGGCTCGTCGAGCATCAGGAGGCGCGGCGCACTCATCATGGCGCGGGCCACCGCCACCATCTGCTGCTCGCCGCCGCTCATGGTGCCGGCCATCTGGGTGGCACGCTCGCGCAGCTTGGGAAAGTCGGCAAAGGCTTGTTCCAGCCGGCGAGCGCGCTCGGCCTTGGGCACGAGCCAGCCGCCGAGTTCGAGGTTCTCGCGCACGCTCATCTGCGGGAACAGCTGCCGGCCTTCGGCGACGAGCGCCACGCCGGCCGCCACCACCCGGTCGGGCTCGGTGGGCAGGGCCACGCCGTCGACGGTGGCTTCGCCCTGCCGCGGGATCAGGCCGGCGAGCGACTTGAGCAGCGTCGTCTTGCCCGCGCCATTCGGCCCGAGGATCACCGTGAGCCCCGGCCGCGCTTCGAGCGCCAGGTTGCGCAGCACGAGGAAGGCGCCATAGCCCGCCGACAGGCCCTGCACGCGCAGGTGGGCCCGGCCCGATCCGCCGAGCACGAAGGGCTCCGGCCGCCAGTCCATCATGGCGTGGCCTCCATCTCGTCGCCGAGGTAAGCCTCGATCACGCCGGCGTCGCGCACCACCTCCTGCGGTGGCGCATCGGCAATCTTCCGGCCCTGGTGCAGCACGATCACCCGCTCGACGTGGCGCAGCAGCGTGGTCACCGCGTGTTCGATCCACACCACCGCGAGGCCGAGCTCGCGCCGCAGGCGGCCAATGAGCTGCGCCATCGCTTCCACTTCCGATTCGGTCAGGCCGGCGGCCACTTCGTCGAGCAGCAGCAGGCGCGGGCGGGTCGACAAGGCCATGCCGATTTCCAGCAGGCGCTGCTGCGAGGGCGTGATCGCGGCCGCCGGCAGCTCGGCCAGGTGCGCGAGGCCGACCAGGACGAGGATGCTCTCCACCGAGCGCAGCGCATACGGCACGCTGGTGCTGCGCGCATGACGCCGGCCCGCGAACTGCAGCCCGAAGTCGATGTTGGCCGCGACCGTCATCGCGCCGAACACACGCGGCGTCTGGAAGGTGCGCGCCACGCCCGCGGCCGCAAAACGATGCGGCGCCTGGCCCGCAAGGTTGCGCCCTTCGAGCACGAGCCGGCCGCCGGTCGGCGGGATCACGCCCGAGATCGCGTTGAAGAAGGTGGTCTTGCCCGCGCCGTTGGGGCCGATGATGCCGACCAGCTCGCCCGCATGGAATGCGGCGTCGACGGCGTCCACCGCCACCAGCCCGCCGAATCGCACGCTGATGGCCTCGGCTTGCAGCAGCACCTCAGCCACGGCCGCCTCCTTGCCACACGCGCGCCTTGATCGACGCCCACCTGATCGAGGCCAGCCCGTTCGGCAGGTAGAGCACCGAGAGGATCAGCAGCAGGCCCAGCGCCATCATGTAGAGCTGCGGCACCTGCAGGCGCAGCGTCTCGGCCAGCACGCTGAACACGATGGCCGCGACCAGCGGCCCCCACAGCGTGAGCGCGCCGCCCACGAGCGCGATGAGCACCGTCTGGAAGCCGATGAAGGGGTTGAACACGGTGACCGGGTCGATGTAGGTCCAGCGCACCGACATCGCGGCGCCCACCGCGCCGGCGAATGCGGCCGTCAGCGCAAAGCCGCCCACCTTGACCCAGCGGGTGTTGACGCCGAGCGTCTGCGCGCGCTGCTCGTCGGCGCCGATGCCCGAGAGCGCGAGCCCGAAGCGGGTGCGCCTGAGCACGATGGAGGTCGCCACCGCCAGCACCGCGAGCCCGAGCACGGTGAGGTAGACCGTCTGCGTCTCGGGCACCACGGTGAGCACGCGCCCGACGGTACCGCTCACCTTCTTCTCGAAGGCGGTCACCGCATGGCGGATCAGCTCGGTCATGCCGAAGGTGAGCACCGCGAAGTAGGTGCCGCGCAGGTGCAGCACCAAGAGGCCCATCACCACGGCCACGAACGCGGCGAGCGCCGCACCCAGCGCCACGCACACCAGCCACGGCGCATGCTCGAGCGCCAGCGCACCGCTGTAGGCCCCGATGCCGAAGAAGGCGGCGGTGGCGAGCGACAGGTAGCGCGTGCTGCCGCAAAAGAGCGCCCAGCTCGACGACAGCGCCACGTACATCAGGCAGGTGAGCGCGAGCGAGGTGACGAACTCGCTCGCATAGCCGGGCAGCGCCAGGCCCCAGCCGGTCAGGGCGATGAGCACGAGCCAGTCGCGCGAGGAAGACGAGGAGGTGTTCATTTGGCGAACAAGCCCTTGGGCCGGCACAGCAGCACCACGATGAACACCGTGTACGAGAGCAGCGCCTTGAGCGAGGGGCTCGTGAAATGCATGCCCACCGCCTCCACCACGCCGAGCACCAGCGCGCCCGCGAGCGCACCCCCCATGCTGCCGAAGCCACCGAGCGTGATGACGATCAGTGCCGTCACCGTGTAGGGCTCGCCCATCGCGGGGCTGATGGTGTAGGTCATCGACAGCAGGCAACCCGCCACGCCCGACAGCCCCAGCCCCACGCCGAACATCGCCGGGTGCAGCTTGTCGGTGGCGATGCCCACGAGCCGCGCGCCGGTGGGCGACTGCATCAGCGCACGCACGCCCTTGCCGAGCAAGGTCTGCCGCAAGAGCACGATGAGCCCGAGCGACACCGCGACCGCCAGCCCGAAGACCAGCAGCTTGTTGCCCGCGAACTGCGCCCCGCCGATCGCCACCGGGTCGGTGAGGTAGTCGTAGCCGCGCAGGTCGCCGCCCCACACGAAGGACACGAAGTTCTGCACCAGGAACATCAGGCCGAACGACACCATCAGCCCGCGCGCCTCGAAGACATCGAGGTCGGGCGTGGTGGCGGTGAGCCGGCGGAAGCACAAGCGATGCACCGCCAGGCCGATCAACGCCAGCGCGATGAACGACACCGGCAGCATCACGAGCGGCGACACGCCGAAGGCCGCATGCGCCGCCCAGGTGAGATAGGCGCCAAGCACCATGAACTCGCCATGGGCGACGTTCAGGATGCGCATCAGCCCGTACTGCAGGTTGAGGCCCAGGGCCACCACCGCGTACACGCCGCCGGTGATGAGCCCCGAGGCGATCAGCTCGAACCAGGCGTGGAACGACAAGGCCGGCGTCTCACTTCCAGGCCGGCTTGGCCGGGTTCAACGCGGCGGTGGCCATGCTCTTCGGCCACACCACTTCGAACTCGCCGTTCTGCCACTGGCCGACCGAGCCCGGCGTCGCCGTGTTCTCGCTGCCGGTGAACTTCACCTTGCCGATGATGGTGCTGTGCTCGTGGTTGGCCACGTGGTCGCGGATGGCCTTGCGGTCCAGGCCCACCTTGGCCACCGCCTGCGTGAGGATCTCCAGGCCCGCCCAGCAGTGGCCGCTGGCCCAGCGGTCGGGCTCCTTGCCGTTGAACTTCTTTGTGTGCGCGTCGAAGTAGGCCTTGGCGCCGGGGCTGGTCTTGGCGTTCCACGAGCCCATGCCCAGCACGCCCTCGGCCCCCGGCGCGGTGATCACGTTGCGGTAGAGCTGGAAGGCCGTGCCCACCGAGGCGTAGAAGAACTTCGGGTTGAAGCCGATCTCCTTGGCCTGCTTGCTCGCGAGGATGGTGTCGGGCGGGTAGGTGAAGCCGACGAAGGCGTCGGGGTTCTTGTCCTTGATGCTCCGCAGCACCGGCCCCAGGTCCTTCACGCCGGCGGGGTAGCTCTTGTCTTCCACCAGCGAGATGCCGCTGCCGCTGAGCGCCACCTTGAGCGCGGCGTAGTTCTCCAGGCCGAAGAGGTCGTCGACGTAGATGCAGGCGATGGACTTCACGCCGCTCGCCTTGAGCATGTCGACCAGCGCCACCGTCATCGGCCCGGGCTGCTGCAGCAGCAGGAAGAAGTACGGCAGCTTCATCTCGACCAGGCGCTTGGATAACGCGGTGGGTGCGAGGAAGGGGTAGCTGAAGCGGTTGGCCAGCGGTGCGACGGCGAAGTTGGCGTTGCTGCCCCAGGGCGGCAGCACGAGGTCGACCTTGTCGCTGCCCATGAGCTTCTCGTAGGTGCGCACGCAGGTCTCGATCTCGCTGCGGTCGTCGAAGGAGATGAGCTCGATCGGGCGCTTGGTGCCCTTCACGCTCAGGCCGCCTGCGGCGTTTTGCTGCTCGGCCCAGAGCAGGTAGTTGGGCTCCTGGCTCACCTGCGCGCCGCCAGCCCAGGGGCCGGTGCGGGCGATCGCGTAGCCGATGCGCACCGGGCCGTCCTTCGGCTGCGCGAGCGCGGGGAAGGCCAGCGCGCCAGCACCGGCGGCGAGGCCCTGCACGACACGGCGGCGTGTCGGCCGGACGGATGTGGGCGTGGACTCTTCGGTGGACGCGTGGGCGAGGGGCGGATCGTGGCGCATGGGTGTCTCCTTGCGGTGTGGACGCGAGCCGTCGAACGCAGCCCATCGTGTGACCGGGATCGTAGGAAGAGACCCTGCCCGGTGCTTTGCCAGCCATGCCGGCGCGCTTGACGATTCGTGCAAGTGTGCCCCGGAGTTTCCCTAGCGGCGCGCCTCGAGCGCACCACGCCGGCACCCTGCTTCCCATAATCCGCCCCATGACCGCCGCCCCCTCCTCCATGAGCACCGACGAGGTCTCGGCACGCGAGCGCGTGCCCTATTGGACGGACTGGATCAACCGCCTCTTCCACGGCCTGCGCTCCGACCTCTACGGCGACACCGACTTCGAAGGCCACATCGCCAGCGCGCGCGCCGGCGACGTGATCCTGACAAGACTGGAATCCAACCGCCACCGTGTGATGCGCTCGTCGGCCCAGGTGCGCGGCAGCGAGATGGGCTACCTCAAGATCGTGGCGCCCTTCCACGGCTGCGCGGGCGTCGAGCAGAAGGGCCGTGAGGCCTGGGTGTCGCCGGGCGAGTGGAGCATCTACGACACGACCGACACCTACGCCGTCTCCAACCCGGTGCCGGTGGAACACCTGATCGTGATGGTGCCGAAGTCGCACCTGGCCGAGCGGGGCCTCGCGATCGACGAGCTGATGGCTCGCCGGCTCGGCGCACAAGGCGGCATCGCGCGCGTGGCGCTCGAGACCATGCGCAGCGCCTGGCGCGAGCTGCCCGGCATGTCGGACGAAGCGGCGCATCACCTGGGCGACGTGATCACGCAGTGCGTGCACCTGTCCCTGCTCGACCTGTCGGGCCGCGCGACCGCGGTGACGCAACGCGAGGCGCTGCGCGAGCGCATCAAGCAGCACGTGCTGCGCCACCTGGGCGATCCGTCGCTCTCGGTCGACCGCATCGCGCTCGCCCTGGGCGCGAGCCGTCGCCAGCTCTACAACGCGTTTTCAGACGAGCCCGACGGCATCGCCGGCTTCGTGCTCGCACGCCGCATCGACGCCTGCCGTGCCGCCTTTGCCGACCCGCAGCTGGCGGGCCGCTCCATCACCGAGATCGCGCTCGCCTTCGGGTTCTCGAACGCGGCGCATTTCAGCCGCGTGTTCCGCGCACACACCGGGCTCACGCCCAGCGACTTCCGGCACCAGAGCCGGCACGAACGTCAGCCGGCCTGAAGCAGCTCAACCGCCGTGCGCGGCGAGCCAGGTGCGGGCGTCCGTCTCGTCCTGTGCGATCCCCGCACGCAGCGCGTCGAGCGAGTCGTAGCGCCGCTCGTCGTGCAGCTTGTGCAAGAGCTCCACCTGCACGCAGCGGCCGTAGCCGCCTTCGAGGCCCAGGCTGTCGGGCCAATCCAGGCAGTGCACTTCCAGCAGCACGCGGCCGGAGTCGTCGACGGTCGGGCGCACGCCCAGGCTCGCGACCCCGTTCACCGGTTGGCCGACCAGCCCCTTCACCCGCACGGCGAAGATGCCCATCGCCGCCGGCTTGGGGTGACGGAAGCGCACGTTGAGCGTGCGAAAGCCCAGGTCGCGCCCGAGCTTCTTGCCATGCACCACGTGGCCGCTGATGCAGTAGGGCCGGCCCAGCAGCTCGGCCGCCTTGCCCATGTCGCCCGCGGCCAGCGCCTCGCGCACCGCGGAGCTGGACACGCGCAGCCCGTGCACCTCGTAGCTGTTCATGCGCGCCACGTCGAAGCCCTGCGCGCTGCCGGCCGCGTCGAGCATCGCGTAGTCACCCGCACGCTTGGCGCCGAAGCGGAAATCGTCGCCGACCAGCACGTAGCGCACGCCGAGGCCACGCACCAGCATGTCGTCGATGAAGGATTGCGCGGGCTGCGTGGCGAGCGGCTTGTCGAAGCGCAGCACGACCACCTGGTCGATGCCGCAGCGCTCGAGCTCGGAGAGCTTGTCGCGCAGCGTGGCGATGCGCGTGGGCGCGAGCTCGGGCTTGCCGGCCAGGTGAGCGAAGTAGTCGCGCGGGTGCGGCTCGAAGGTCATCACGCACGAGGGCAGGCCTCGGTGCTGGGCCTCGGAGCGCAGCAGTGCGAGCATGGCCTGGTGGCCGCGGTGCACGCCGTCGAAGTTGCCGATGGTCAGCGCGCAGGCCGGTGCGATGCCGGGGTGGTGAATGCCTCGAAAAACTTGCATGGGCCGGGATTATCAGGCGGTGATCGCCGCGCTGCTGTCACCTTCGGCGGGCAGTTTGTCGCGCATCAGATCAGGTCCGGGCTGCTCAGCCAGCGCCACTGCCCGGGCGCCAGGTCGGCCGGCAGCACGAGCTTGCCGAAGGCGCTGCGGTGCAGGCCTTCGACGCGGTTGCCCACGGCCGCCAGCATGCGCTTGACCTGGTGGTACTTGCCTTCGGTGAGCGTGAGGCGCAGCGTGGTTTCGCCCGTGGCCTCGGCAGCGGCGGCCTGCACGGTGGCGGGGTCGTCAACGAGCTTCACGCCTTCCAGCAGGCGCTGCACCTGCTCGGGCGTGACGGGGTGCTTGCACGTCACCTCGTAGACCTTGGGCACGTGCTTCTTGGGCGAGGTGAGGCGGTGGATCAGCGCCCCATCGTCGGTGAAGAGCAAGAGGCCGGTCGTGTCTTCGTCGAGCCTGCCGATGCTCTGCACGTCGCGCCTGCGCAGCGGCGCGGGCAGCAGGCTGTAGACGCTCAGGTGGTGCTTGGGCTTCTGCGAGCACTCCACGTTCTTCGGCTTGTGCATCATCAGCAGGGCCTTGGCGTGGTACGCCCACTCCTCGCCCCGCACGCTGAAGACCAGGCCTTCGGTTTCGACGTCTTCGAACGGGTCGTCGTGCACCACGCCGCCGATGCGCACGTGGCCGGTGGCGACAAGACCTTCGCATTCACGCCGGGCGCCGAAGCCCTGCGTGTACAGCACCTGACTCAGTTTCATGCGCGGATTGTCGGTGCGCGCGCACCTTGCGGCTCAGAGCCGCTTGAGGATATCGCGCGCCTGCAATTCCGCCGCCAGCGAGGCGTCGAGCGACGACCGGCACAGCCCGGCATGGGCGTACTGGAGGTTCTCGTACAGCTCCGCCGTGGCCGGGAAGGCCTGCAGCAAGAAGTCGAGGTCTTCGCCGGGCGGCACCTCGGCCAGTTCCTTCGACAGGTGGTCGACCACCGAGCGGTACTGGTCGGCGGCCATGGGAACGAGCTTGCGTTCCATGCGCTCCAGCAACTGGGCCAGGGTCAGCAGAACGCGGAAACTCTCGGGAAGGGTGCGGGTGACAGCATTCATGACACGGACATGGTGGCAACGTGGCCAGCTTCAAGAGGCCACAATGCGCCCTCTTCCACACTCCCCGGACCCTGGCCTCGCCCATGAAGATCGCCACCTTCAACATCAACGGCATGAACGCCCGCCAGCCCCGCCTGCTGGAGTGGCTGGCCGAGACCTCGCCCGACGTGGCCTGCCTGCAGGAGCTGAAGACGCCGGACGACAAGTTCCCGGCCGAGGCCCTGCGCGAGGCCGGCTACGAGGCCATCTGGCACGGCCAGAAGTCCTTCAACGGCGTGGCCATCCTCGCCAAGGGCACCAAGCCGGTGGAACGCCGCCGCGGCCTGCCCGGCGACCCCGACGACAGCCACAGCCGCTACATCGAGGCCGAGGTCCACGGCATCGTGGTCGGCTGCCTCTACCTCCCCAACGGCAACCCCCAACCGGGCCCGAAGTTCGACTACAAGCTGAAGTGGTTCGACCGCCTCATCGCCCATTCGGCCACCCTGCTCGCCGAAGGCAAGCCCACCGTGCTCTGCGGCGACTACAACGTGATCCCGACCGACGAGAAAAAAGACATCTACTCGCCCGCCTCATGGACCAAGGACGCGCTCACCCAGCCCGAGAGCCGCGCGGCCTACTTCAAGATGCTCGAGCAGGGCTGGACGGACGCCATCCGCCAGGTACGCCCGACCGAGCCGGTCTACACCTTCTGGGACTACATGCGCCAGCGCTGGCAACGCAATGCGGGCTTTCGCATCGACCACCTGCTGCTCACGCCCGACCTCGCCAGGCGGCTGGTCGACGCCAATGTCGACCGCGAGACCCGTGGCAAGGAGAAGGCCAGCGACCATGCGCCGGTGTGGGTGAAGCTCGCCTGAGGGTGGCGCCGCGGCTCAGGGCCGCTTCTCGAGCGTCATCATGTCGTTGACGCGCGTCATCTGGAAACGGCTGAGGAAGCTGTTGCCCAGCAGCACGAAGGGCATCTGGGCCTGGACGACGGTGGCGTCGACACCATAGACCGTGACCTCGCCCACCCGCACCGAGGTGAGGTTCACCCGGTAGACCGGCACCACGCCACCGGCCGTGCTGGCCAGGCCGCGCTGGCCGTCCTTGTACTTGAGCCCGATGCGGTCGGCGTCGACCGCACTCAGGGCGACCGTCGTGGCACCCGTGTCGACCATGAATTCCACGGGCTTGCCGTTGATGGCGCCGGTGCTCATGAAGTGCCCACCCGAGCCCGCGGTGAGCACCACGCGCGTACCGCCGTCGCTTCCCCCGCCACCGGCGCCCAGGCTCACCGGCGTTCCGCCCATCGGCACCGTGTAGCGCTTGCCCGCCAGTTCGACCACCGCGCCCTCGGAGGTGAGCGACGCCAGCTTCACGCCCTGCACCGTGGCGCCGACCGCCACCGTGCGCGGGCTGCCGTCGATCATCAGCAAGGCCTTGTCGCCGAGACGCCCGCTCATCGAGACGGTCTGCGCCGAAGCGACGCCCGCGCACAGCAGCACGAGCGCTGCCAAGCAACGGTTCATCTCAGTCACGGAAATTGTTGAACGACAACGGCGCATCGGCGATCTCCTTGCGGATGAGCGCGATCGCCGCCTGGAGGTCGTCGCGCTTGCCGCCGGTCACCCGGACGGTGTCGCCCTGGATCGCAGCCTGCACCTTCATCTTGCTTTGTTTGACGACGGTCTGGATCTTTTTTGCCGTGTCGGAATCGATGCCACTCTTGACCGTGATCTTCTGTTTCACCTTGTCGCCGCCGATCTTCTCGATCTTGGCGCTGCGGTCGAGGAAACGGATGTCGACGTTGCGCTTGGTCATCTTGGCCAGCAGGATGTCGAGCACCTGGTTGATCTGGAAGTCGCTGTCGGCGTAGACCGTCAGTTCCTCTTCCTTCAGCTCGACCTTGGCCGACGAGCCCTTGAAATCGAAGCGCGTGCCGATTTCCTTGGAGGTCTGGTCGACCGCATTGCGGACCTCGACAAGATTGGGTTCCAGAACGGCGTCAAAGCTTGGCATGTCAAGGGTCTTCTTGAAGGCAGGATCGGTGAAAATTCTCTCATGCAAATCGAATCGGGCGTGAGCCTGAAACCGTACAACAGCTTCGGCCTTCCGGCCGTGGCGCAGACGCTGGTGCGCATCACCGGCGATGCTGACGTGCGCCGCGTGGTCGACCATGCCGAGCTCGGCACGGCACCGAAGTTCATCCTCGGTGGCGGAAGCAACATCGTGCTCACGCGCGACATGCCGCAGGTGGTGCTGAAGGTCGAGGTGATGGGCCGGCGCATCGTCGAGGAACGTGCCAACGCCTGGATCGTCGAGGCTGGCGCGGGCGAGAACTGGCACGACTTCGTCACCTGGACGCTGGCGCAAGGCTGCCCCGGCCTCGAAAACCTGGCGCTGATCCCGGGCACGGTCGGTGCCTCGCCGGTGCAGAACATCGGCGCCTACGGCATCGAGGTGAAAGACCGCTTCGAGTCGCTCGACGGCGTGGACCTCCTCACCGGCCGCAGCGTCACCCTCGGCGCCGAAATGTGCAAGTTCGGCTACCGCGACAGCGAGTTCAAGCACTCGCTGGCCGGCCGGGTGCTCATCACCCGCGTGCGCTTCCGGCTGCCCAAGCCCTGGCAGCCGGTGCTCGGCTACCTGGAGATCGAGCGCAAGATGAACGAGACCGGCATTGGCCGCCCCACGCCGCAGCAGGTCTACGACTGGATCATCGCCATCCGCCGTGCCAAGCTGCCCGACCCGGCGGTGGTGGGCAACGCCGGCAGCTTCTTCAAGAACCCGGTGGTCACGCCCGAGCAGTGCCGCGACATCATCGGCCGCGACCCGGAGATCGTGCACTACCCCATGCCCGACGGCACGATGAAGCTCGCGGCCGGCTGGATGATCGACGCCTGCGGCTGGAAGGGCAAGACGGTCGGCCGCGCCGGCGTCTACGAGAAGCAGGCGCTGGTGCTCGTGAACCGTGGCGGCGCGATCGGCTCGGAGGTGATGACGCTCGCCCGGGCAATCCAGGAGAGCGTGTACGGCCGCTTCGGCATCCGGCTCGAGCCCGAGCCGGTGGTCGTCTAGGCCTGTTCAGCCGGGCAGCGCCGCCTCGGCGTACTGCTGCACGAACTCGCCGCTCGGCGGTATGGGCTTGATGACGTCGACCATCACGCCATCGGGTGCCTGCACGATGAAGTGGCGCTGGCCGAAGGCCTCGTCGCGCACGGGCAGCAGCACCTCCAGGCCGGCGGCGGTGAGTCGCGCGTATTCGGCGTCGACATCGTCCACTTCGAAGTTCAGCAGGATCCCGGCGCCGGCGGCACCGCGTCCTGCCGCGGGAATGGTCTCGTGGCGGGCGTCGAGGATGGCCAGGCTCACGGGCGCGCCGGCTTCGCGCGATTGCAGGTGCACGTACCAGTCGGCCGTGAAGAGCGCCTCGAAGCCGAAGTGCCGCATGTAGAAGCTGGCGGTGGCGGCGACGTTGCGGGTCATGAGGACGGGGTAATAGCTGGTGATGGCCATGGCGGGTTCTCCTGTGGGGTGGTGGCAAAAGGCTGGCGCCCAATACACATACGTGCTGTATGTTTGTTTAAATTAACATACAGTCTGTACGTATGCAACCCGCCCGCACCAACCCTGAACGCAGCGAGGCCACTCGAACCGCCTTGCTCGATGCCGCGCGTGCCCTCTTCGTGGCACACGGCTATGGCGACACCGCCACGCCGGCCGTCTGTGCCGCCGCCGGCATGACGCGAGGTGCGCTCTACCACCATTTCGTCGACAAGCGCGACCTCTTCCACGCCGTGGTGGCGCGTGAGGCCGAAGCCGTGGCGGCGGAGATCGACGCCGCGTCGCCCGCCGACCTGCCTGCCGATCAGGCCCTGCTTGCGGGGGGCGATGCCTACCTGGCGGCGATGGCCGTGCCGGGGCGCGCGAGGCTGCTTCTCGTGGAAGGACCGGCCGCACTGGGCCGCGAAGCGATGCAGGCGCTGGACGCCGCGAATGCCGAGGGCACCCTGCGCGCCGGGCTGGTGGCGGCGGGCGTCAAGGGCGTCGACCTCGATGTGCTGACCGGCTGGCTCTCGGCGGCTTTCGACCGTGCGGCACTCGATCTGCAGGAGGGGCGCGATGTGGCCACGGTGCGGCGCACGCTGCGCTGGCTGCTCGGCCGCATCCTCCCCGACGGACCGCCGGGCCGCAGCACCCGCCGCGCGAAGGCCTAGGGTTTCGCGCCGGCTTCGTACCAGCGCTTCAGCAGCGCACGCTCGCCATCGGTCATCTGCGTCGCGTTGTTGAGCGGCATGAGCTTCAACACCGACGACTGCTGATAGACCGCCTGCGCATTGCGCACGATCAGCTCTGGTGTGTGCAGCTGGATGGCCTTGTTCACCACCTGCTCGCTGTGGCACATCACGCAGCGCTCGTTGATGACCTTCTGCACATCGGCAAACGCGACCGGCGGCGCGCCCGCCGGCGTCTTCGAGGGGGCCGGCATCGTGGCGGTGAAGACGCCGGCCAGCAGCACCACGCCCACCATCGCATACCACCACGGCACCGGCTGACCGGTCGCATGCGCCCGGTGGCGCATCACGAACGATTGGCGGATCAGCGCGCCCGCCAGCATCATCACCACCAGCGTGACCCAGTTGTTGGGGCCGGTGTAGAGAAAGCCGTAGTGGTTGCTGATCATCGTGAGCAGCACCGGCAGCGTGAAGTACGTGTTGTGCACGCTGCGCTGCTTGCCGCGCTTGCCGTGGATGGGGTCGACCGGCTCGCCGGCGCGCAGCGCGGCCACCACCTTGCGCTGGCCGGGGATGATCCAGAAGAAGACGTTGCCGCTCATGGTCGTGGCGAGCATCGCGCCCACCAGCAGGAAGGCCGCGCGCCCCGCGAAGAGCTGGCACGACAGCCATGACGCAAAGATGACGAAGGCAAACACCAGCACGCCCACGATGGCATCGCCGTTCTTTCGCTGGCCGAAGACGCGGCAGATGCCGTCGTAGATCAGCCAGAAGCCGACGAAGAAGCCGAGCGCCGCGCTGATGGCGGCGGCCGGAGACCAGTCGTGCACGCTCTTGTCGATGAGGAAGGTGCTCGCGTTGAAGAGGTACAGCACCGTGAAGAGCGCAAAGCCGGTGAGCCAGGTCGAGTAGCTCTCCCACATCGACCAGTGCAGCCGTTCAGGCAGCACCGCGGGCGACACCGGGTACTTCTGCTGGTGGTAGAAGCCGCCGCCGTGCACGGCCCAGAGCTCGCCGCCGATGCCCTTCTCGCGCTCCTTCGGATCGGCAGGTGGCGTGAGGCTGTTGTCGAGCGCGACGAAGTAGAACGACGCGCCGATCCAGGCCACGCCCGTGATGACGTGGGCCCAGCGCAGCAGCAGGTTGAGCCAGTCGAGCAGGTGCGAGTCCACGCCTCAGCTTCCCCGGTAGGTGGAGTAGGCCCAGGGGCTCGCGAGCAGCGGCACGTGGTAGTGCTGCAGGGGGTTGGCGAGGCCGAAGTCGATGGGCACGGCGTCGACGAAGGGCGGCTCGGGCAGGCTCACGCCGCGCCCCTTGAAATAGGCCGCCACCTCGAAGACTAGGCGGTAGGTGCCGGTCTTGAACGTCGTGTCGTCGAGCAGCGGTGCGTCGGCGCGGCCGTCGTGGTTCAGCGCGAGCTGCTTGATCAAGGTCGGCTGGCCGCCGTCGACACGGTACAGCGCCACCAGCATGCCCGCCGCAGGGCAGCCATTCATGGTGTCGAGCACGTGGGTGGTGAGCTTGCCCATGTCGGCCTCTCGTTGGAATGCAGGTTGCAAGACGCGGAAAAGTGTATACAGTTTGCAGCACAACGCCTAGTCACACGCACATGCCGCGCTCCCCCGCCAACCTGACTGCCATCCGCCCGGTGGCCCGAGGCAAAGGCGCTGCAGGCAAGAAGCAGGCCGTGTCGCGCCCTGCCGTGCCCGAGGCGGAGCTTCAAGACACCACGCGCCGCATCGCCGAGGCCATCACCGCCGCCATCGTCGAGCGCAGGCTCATGCCCGGCACCAAGCTCGCCGAGCAGAAGATTGCCGACATCTTCAAGGTCTCGCGCACCATCGTGCGGCAGGCCTTGCACCAGTTGAGCCGCGACAAGCTCGTGACCCTCACGCAGGCGCGCGGCGCGCGTGTCGCCCAGCCGAGCGTGGAGGAAGCGCGCCAGGTCTTCGAGGTGCGGCAGATGCTCGAGGCCGCCATGATCAAGCGCGCCGCCGCCGAGCTGAGCGAGCCGCAGATCGCACAGCTGCGCCGGCACCTGCGCGACGAAGAAGCGGCCGTGCAGCGCACCGACGTGCCCGGCCGCACCCACCTGCTGGCCGACTTCCACGTGGTGCTCGCGCGCATGCTCGGCAACGAGGCGCTGGCCGACATCTTGCGAGAGCTGGTGTCGAGGAGCTCGCTGATCTCGTTGATGTACCAATCCGCCCACTCGGCCGAACATTCCTTTGCAGAGCACGTCGCCATCGTCGACGCCATCGAAGCGCGTGATGCCCGCGCCGCCGTCAAGCTGATGCAAAGCCACTTGCACAATGTCGAGCGCAACCTGCGCCTGAACCCCCGGGTGCCGGACTTGCCGTCGGTGCTGCATGCCGGAGACCCCTCATGACCAGCGAACAGACCTACCCCAGAGACTTGAAGGGCTACGGCCGCAACGTGCCGCATGCCCAATGGCCCAATGGCGCCAAGATCGCCGTGCAGTTCGTCCTCAACTACGAAGAGGGCGGCGAGAACAACCCGCTGCACGGCGACCCGACCTCCGAGACCTTCCTCTCCGAGCTGATCACCGCGCAGGCCTACGAAGGCCGGCACATGACCATCGAGTCGATGTACGAGTACGGCTCGCGGGCGGGGGTGTGGCGCATCCTGCGCGAGTTCGAGAAGCGCAAGTTGCCAATGACGATCTTCGCCGTCGGCATGGCGATGCAGCGCTACCCCGAGCTGCTGTCGTGCTTCATGGACAACGGCTACGAGATCGCCAACCACGGCCTGCGCTGGATCCATTATCAAAACCTGCCCGAGGCCACCGAACGGCGCCACATCGAGCTGGGCACGCACGTGTTGAAGGACATGACCGGCGGCGCCTGGCCGCTCGGCTGGTACACCGGCCGTGACAGCCCCAACACGCGCCGGCTCGTCGCCGACCACGGCGGCTACGAGTACGACAGCGACTACTACGGTGATGACCTGCCCTTCTGGATGCCGGTCACCAAGAGCGATGGCAGCGTCGCCCAGCAGCTCGTCGTGCCCTACTCGCTCGACTGCAACGACATGCGCTTCGTGCAGACACAGGGCTTCAACACCGGCGACCATTTCTTCACCTACCTGCGCGACAGCTTCGATGCGCTCTATGCGGAAGGTGACACTGCCCCGAAGATGATGAGCATCGGCATGCACTGCCGGTTGCTGGGCAAGCCGGGACGCATCGGCTCCTTGCAGCGGTTCCTCGACCACGTGCTCGCGCACGACAAGGTGTGGGTCTGCCGCCGCATCGACATCGCGCGGCACTGGAAGCAAGTTCACCCGGCGCCGGTATGAGACTCACCCTCGACCTGCTCAACGCGGCACCCGCCGACGAGGCGGTGCAGATGCTCGCAGGGGTCTACGAGCATTCGCCGTGGATCGCGAGGAAGGCGCTGAGCCAACGGCCGTTCAAGTCGCTCGCCGCGTTGAAGTACGCCCTGGCGCAAACGGTGCGTGAGGCAGAGCCCGACCAGCAGCTGGCGCTCATCAAGGCTCACCCCGAGCTGGCCGGCAAGCTTGCCGAGCAAGGCCAGCTCACGGCAGAGTCGTCGCACGAGCAGCAGACCGCCGGCCTCAAGGCTTGCTCGCCAGAAGAGCTGGCCGCGATCCAGCGCCTCAACGCGGAGTACAGCGCTAAGTTCGGCTGGCCCTTCATCCTGGCCGTGCGCGGCCCACGCGGCACCGGCCTGACCCGGCAGCAGATCATTTCCACCTTCGCACGCCGCCTCGAGGGCCATGCCGATTTCGAGCGTGCCGAGTGCCTGCGCAACATCCACCGCATCGCCGAGATCCGCCTGAACGACAAGTTCGGCGTCGAGCCCACGCTCGGGAACCAGGTGTGGGACTGCGCCGAACTGCTCGCGCAGCACAGCGACGTCGATGACGCCCTCACCGTCACCTACCTCACCCCTGCGCACATCGCCTGCCAGCACCAGCTGGTGCGCTGGATGAAGGACTGCGGATTCGACGAGGTGGAGGTCGATGCGGTGGGCAACGTGGTGGGCGTCTACCACGGCAGCACGCCCGACGCGCCGCGCCTGCTCACCGGCAGCCACTTCGACACCGTGCGCAACGGCGGCAAGTACGACGGCCGGCTCGGCATCTTCGTGCCGATGGTCTGTGTACGCGAGCTGCACCTGCAGCAGAAGCGCCTGCCCTTTGGCATCGAAGTCATCGGCTTCGCCGAAGAGGAAGGCCAGCGCTACAAGGCGACCTTCCTCGGCTCGGGCGCGGTGATCGGCCGCTTCGACCAAGGCTGGCTCGACCAGCGCGATGCCGAGGGCATCACCATGCGCGACGCCATGGCCACCGCCGGCCTCGACCCCAAGCGCATCGCGTGGATGGAGCGCCACCCCTCGCGCTACCTCGGTTTCGTCGAGGTGCACATCGAGCAGGGGCCGGTGCTCAACGAGATCGACCTGCCGCTGGGCGTCGTCACCTCGATCAACGGCAGCGTGCGCATGCTGGGCGAGATGATCGGCACCGCGAGCCACGCCGGCACCACGCCGATGGACCGCCGGCGCGATGCGGCAGCAGCGGTGGCCGAGCTGGTGCTCTTCGTCGAGAAGCGGGCGCAACAGGTCCCCAACCTCGTCGGCACGGTCGGCATGCTGGAAGTGCCTGCTGGCTCGATCAACGTGGTGCCGGGCCGCTGCATGTTCAGCCTCGACATCCGCGCGACCACCGACGAGGTGCGCGATGCGATGGTCCACGACGTGCTCGCCGAAGTGCGCAAGATCACCGAGCGCCGCGGCCTGCATTGCACGCTCGAGGAGTCGCTGCGCGCCCCGGCCGCCCCGAGCGCGCCCGAGTGGCAGCAGCGCTGGGAACGCGCCGTCGAGTCCCTCGGCCTGCCCGTGTACCGCATGCCCAGTGGCGCCGGCCACGACGCGATGAAGATGCACGAGGTGATGCCGCAGGCCATGCTCTTCCTGCGCGGCGGCAATTCCGGCATCAGCCACAACCCCCTCGAGACCATCACGAGCGACGACGCGCAGCTGTGCGTCGAGGCCTTCCAGACCCTGCTTACTCAACTGGCGGAGGAACGCTCATGAGCCGCCATCACGATCTCGACACCTGGATCGACCAGCACTTCAACGAGCAAGTGCGGTTTCTCCAGGCGCTGGTTCAAGTTCCCACTGACACGCCACCGGGCAACAACGCCCCGCATGCCGAGCGCACCGCCGAGCTGTTGCTCGGCTTCGACATGGAAGCCGAACGCCATCCGGTACCCGAGAGCGAGGTGCGCGCCCACGGCCTGCAGTCGGTCACCAACCTGATCGTGCGCCGCCAATACGGCGAGGGCACGACCATCGCCCTCAACGCCCACGGCGACGTGGTGCCACCCGGCGAAGGCTGGGTGCACGACCCCTATGGCGGCGAAGTCGAAGACGGCAAGCTATACGGCCGCGCCGCCGCGGTGAGCAAGAGCGATTTCGCCACCTTCACCTTCGCGGTGCGCGCGCTCGAATCGCTGGGCGCGCCGCTCAAGGGCGGCGTGGAGCTGCACTTCACCTACGACGAAGAGTTCGGCGGCGAGCTCGGCCCCGGCTGGCTGCTGAAGCACAAGCTGACGAAGCCCGACTACCTGATCGCCGCCGGCTTCAGCTACGAGGTCGTCACCGCACACAACGGCTGCCTGCAGATGGAAGTGACGGTGCACGGCAAGATGGCGCACGCCGCCATCCCGACCACCGGCGTCGACGCGTTGCAAGGCGCGGTCGCCATCCTCAACGCACTCTACGCCCAGAACACGCTCTACCGGCAGACCACGTCGAAGGTGCCGGGCATCACCCACCCCTACCTCAACGTCGGCCGCATCGAAGGCGGCACCAACACCAACGTCGTGCCGGGCAAGGTGGTGCTCAAGCTCGACCGCCGCATGATCCCCGAGGAAGACCCGGTCACGGTCGAAGCCAGCATCCGCCAGGTGATCGCCGACGCCGCGGCTTCCTTCCCCGGGATCACGGTCGACATCAAGCGCCTGCTGCTGGCCCACTCGCTCAAGCCCCTGCCCGGCAACAAGCCGCTGGTGGAGGCCTTGCAGAAGAATGCGCAGGCCGTGTTCGGCGAAGCGATTCCCGCGATGGGCACGCCGCTCTACACCGACGTGCGCCTCTACTGCGCTCAAGGAATCCCCGCTGTCATCTACGGGGCGGGGCCGCGTACCGTGCTGGAGTCGAATGCCAAGCGCGCCGACGAACATCTCGTGCTCGAAGACCTGCGCCGCGCCACCAAGGTGGTGGCGCGCACCCTCTACGACCTGTTGAGCTGACGATGCTCCGACTTGAACTGATCAAGCTCAGCAAGACCTACCCAGCGGTCAAAGCCAATGACCAGGTGAGCCTGCGCGTGAAGCCAGGCGAGATCCACGCGGTGCTGGGCGAGAACGGCGCGGGCAAGTCCACGCTGATGAAGATGATCTACGGCGCGGTGCGGCCCGACGAAGGCGAGATCCGCTGGAACGGCGAGGCGGTGCAGGTCCGCACGCCGGCCGAGGCGCGCGCCTTGGGCATCAGCATGGTGTTCCAGCACTTCAGCCTCTTCGACACGCTCACCGCGGCCGAGAACGTGTGGCTGGGGCTCGACAAGTCGCTCACGCTCGCCGAGGTGACCGAGCGCATCACCAAGGTCTCCAAGGACTACGGCCTCGACGTCGAGCCGCTGCGCCCGGTGCACACGCTCTCGGTCGGCGAACGCCAGCGGGTCGAGATCGTGCGCGCGCTGATGACCTCGCCCAAGCTGCTCATCCTCGACGAGCCCACCTCGGTGCTCACGCCCCAGGCGGTGGAGACGCTCTTCGTCACGCTGCGCAAGCTCGCGAGCGAGGGCTGCAGCATCCTCTACATCAGCCACAAGCTCGACGAGATCCGCGCGCTGTGCCACCACTGCACCGTGCTGCGCGGCGGCCGCGTGACCGGCGAAGTCGACCCGACAAAAGAGACGAACGCGAGCCTGTCGCGTCTGATGATCGGCGCCGAGCCGCCCCAGCTCAAGCACGAGCCGCGCGCGCCAGGCGACGTGGTGCTCGCGGTGAAAGACCTCACGCTGCCCAAGCTCGACCAGTTCGGCATGAACCTGAGCAACATCGGCTTCGAGGTGCGAGCCGGCGAGATCGTCGGCATCGCGGGCGTCTCGGGCAATGGCCAGCAGGAGCTGATGGCCGCCCTCTCGGGCGAAGACACGCGGGCCGCCGCAGCGAGCATCCAGCTCTTCGGCCAGCCGATCGCGCACAAGCCGCCGCAGGTGCGCCGCGCTGCGGGCCTGAACTTCGTGCCCGAGGAACGACTCGGCCGCGGCGCCGTGCCCACGCTCTCGCTGGCGCAGAACACCCTGCTCACCCGCACCGAAGCGGTCGGCAAGGGCGGCTGGCTGCGCACCGCGCAGGTCCAGGCGCTGGCCCAATCGCTGATCGCGCGCTTCAACGTCAAGGCGGGTGGCCCGCACGCCGCGGCCAAGAGCCTGTCGGGCGGCAACCTGCAGAAGTTCCTGGTCGGCCGGGAGATCGATGCCCAGCCGAAGCTCCTGATCGTGTCGCAACCCACCTGGGGCGTGGACGTGGGCGCCGCGGCGCAGATCCGCGGCGAGCTGCTGAAGCTGCGGGATGCCGGCTGCGCCCTGCTGGTGGTGAGCGAAGAGCTGGACGAGCTCTTCGAGATCAGCGACCGGCTGCTTGTCATCGCGCAGGGGCGGGTGTCGCCGTCCATCGCCACGCGCGACGCCACCATTCCGCAGATCGGTGCCTGGATGTCGGGGCTGTGGACACAAGAGGCCTCGCATGCTGAAGCTTGAGACCAAACCCGAACCGAGCCGGTGGATGTCGGTGCTGTCGCCGGTGCTGGCGCTGGCCATCACCGTGCTGATCGGCATCGTGCTCTTTGCCGTACTCGGCAAGGACCCGATCCGCGGCCTGCAGGCCTTCTTCGTCGAGCCGATCAAGAGCGTCTATGCGCTCACCGAGCTGGCGATGAAGGCCACCCCGTTGCTGCTGATCGCGCTCGGCCTCGCGGTGTGCTTCCGCTCGAACGTGTGGAACATCGGTGCCGAGGGGCAGTTCATCCTCGGCGCCATCTTCGCGAGCGGCGTGGCGATGATGGCCGGCAAGGAGACGAGCCGCTTCATCGTGGTCGCCATCCTGCTGGCCGGCGTGCTCGGCGGCATGCTGTGGGCCGGCATCGTCGCCTTCCTGCGCGACAAGGCCAACGCGAGCGAGATCCTGGTGAGCCTCATGCTCGTCTACGTGGCCGACATGGTGCTGAGCTACCTGGTCTACGGCCCGTGGAAGGACCCGGCCGGCTACAACTTCCCGCAGACGATCAACTTCCTGCCGGTCACGCAGATCCCGAAGCTCGCGACGGGCTTCCGCGTGAACATCGGGCTCCTGATCGCACTCGCCTGCGTGGCGCTCTTCTGGCTGTTCCTCTTCCGCAGCTACGCGGGGTATCAGTTGCAAGTCGGTGGCCTTGCGCCCGCCGCCGCGCGTTACGCCGGCTTCTCGTCGCGCAAGGCGCTGTGGACGGCGCTGCTACTCTCGGGCGGCATGGCCGGCCTCGCCGGGGCACTCGAAGCGGCCGGGCCGCTCGGCCAGCTCACGCCGCACGTGCCGGCCGGCTACGGCTTCGCGGCCATCATCGTGGCCTTCGTCGGGCGGCTGCACCCCGTGGGCATTGTGTTCTCGGCGATCCTCATGAGCATGTTCTACATCGGCGGCGAGCTCGCGCAGTCGCGCCTGGGCCTGCCCAAGTCGCTGACCGGTGTGTTCCAGGGCCTGCTGCTCTTCACGCTGCTGGCCTGCGACACCCTCATCCACTACCGCGTGCGCTGGGTCTCGCGCCACGCCACCGCCCGGGCCGCCTGATGGACGCCTTCGCCCTGCTCATCGCCGCCACGCTCAATGCGGGCACCGTGATCGCGTTCGCCGCGCTCGGCCTGCTCATCAACGAGCGGGCCGGGATCGTCAACCTCGGCGCCGAAGGGATGATGCTGGTGGCCGCCATCGCCGGCTTCGCGGTCGCGGTGCACACCGGCAACCCGTGGCTCGGCCTCGCCGCCGGCGCGCTGGCGGGCGCGCTGCTCGCCGCGCTCTTCGGCCTGCTCGTGATCTGGCTCAACACCAACCAGTACGCCACCGGCCTGGCGCTGAGCCTCTTCGGCGCCGGCTTCTCCGCCTTCATCGGCATCCGCTACACGCAGGAGCGGCTGCCCGAGCGGCCGCCGATGCACATCCCGCTGGTCGGCGACATCCCGTTCATCGGGCCGGCTCTCTTCCGCCAGCATGCGATGGTCTACATCGCCATCGCGCTCACGGTCGCGCTGGCCTGGTTCCTCTACCGCTCGCGCTCGGGGCTGGTGCTGCGGGCGGTGGGCGAGTCACCCGAGTCCGCCCATGCGCTCGGCTACCCGGTGCGGCGCATCCGCCTGCTGGCGGTGATGGTCGGTGGCGCGCTGTGCGGCATCTCGGGCGCCTACATCTCGACGGTCTACACGCCGCTGTGGGTCGAGGGCATGGTGGCCGGCAAGGGCTGGATCGCGCTGGCCCTCACCACCTTTGCGACCTGGCGTCCGGCACGGGTATTGCTCGGCGCCTACCTGTTCGGCGGTGTGACCATGCTGCAGTTCCACCTGCAAGGCGAAGGCGTTCAGATCTCGAGCCAGTTGCTGACCATGCTGCCCTACCTCGCCACCATCGTGGTGCTGGTGCTGATCTCGCGCAACGCCACCTGGATCCGCGTGAACATGCCGGCCTCGCTGGGCAAGCCGTTCTTTCCTGGGAGCTGATAATTCCAAGTGCTGTTCGCACCCATCGTTGCTCGCGCCAAAAGCGCTGTCCTTCATCTGGAGAAGACATGACCTCATCCACAAAACGTTCCCTGCTGAAGATCGCAGGGTGGAGCACCCTGGCAGCCGCTGCTGCACTGGTGGGCTGCGGCAAGAAGGAAGAAGCGGCAGCGCCCGCGGCTTCGGCGCCCGTGGCCGCTTCGGCACCGGCCAAGCCGGCGCCGCTGAAGATCGCCTTCGCCTACATCGGCCCGGTGGGCGATGGCGGCTGGACCTTCGCCCACGACAACGGTCGCAAGGCGATCGAGAAGGAGTTCGGCGACAGGGTGCAGACGAGCTTCGTCGAGAACGTGCCCGAGGCGGCCGACGCCGAGCGCGTGTTCCGCGACATGGTGAGCCAGGGCAACAAGCTCATCTTCGGCACGACCTTCGGCTACATGGATTCCATGCTCAAGGTCGCCCCCGAAGCCAAGGACGTGAAGTTCGAGCACGCCACCGGCTTCAAGACCGCCGAGAACATGCGCACCTACGACAGCCGCACGTACGAAGGCGCCTACATGGCCGGCATCATCGCCGGCGCGATGACCAAGACCAACACGCTGGGCATCGTGGGCTCGGTGCCCATCCCCGAGGTGATCCGCAACATCAACAGCTTCACGCTGGGCGCGCAGTCGGTGAACCCGAAGATCAAGACCAAGGTGGTCTGGGTCAACAAGTGGTTCGACCCCCCGAAGGAAACCGAAGCCGCGCAGTCGCTGCTCAACGGCGGTGCCGACGTGCTGTTCCAGAACACCGACTCGTCCGCCGTGCTCAAGACCGCCGGCAAGGCCGGCAAGCTCGCCTTCGGATGGGACAGCGACATGTCGTCGTACTCGCCTGAGGCTCACCTGGCCTCGTCGATCATCAACTGGGCGCCGTACTACATCAAGGCCACCAAGGATGCGCTCGAAGGCACCTGGCAGACCGGCAGCGTGTGGTGGGGCGTGAAGGAAGGTGCCATCGACATCGTGTCGATCTCCGACAAGGTGCCCGCCGAGATCAAGACCAAGGTCGAGACGGTGAAGGCCGGCCTGAAAGATGGCAGCTTCGTGATCTGGAAGGGCCCGATCCTCGGCCAGGACGGCAAGGAAGTGGTCAAGAAGGACGAAGCCGCCGACGACAAGTTCCTGAGCGGCGTCAACTTCTACGTGAAGGGCGTGGAAGGCAAGGTACCGGGCGCGAAGTAAGCCTCGGCCTGCAACCCCTGACGAAGGCCGCCCGAGTGCGGCCTTCTCTGTTCAAGATGATCGACTCGACCCTTTGGCACCCGGTGGCCGCGAGCGAAACGCTCGTGGCCGATGTGCCCCTGCCCGTGCGCCTGCTGTCGCAGGACTTCGCGCTCTGGCGCGACGCGACCGGCACGGCGCACGCCTTTCCCGACAAGTGCCCGCACCGCGGCACGCGCCTGTCGCTCGGGCGTGTGCTGCACGGCGAGGCCGGCTCCCGGCTGGAATGCCCGTACCACGGCTGGCAATTCGATGCCGGCGGGCAATGCCGGCGCATCCCCGCCCTGCCGGCGTTCACGCCACCGGCCACCCACGCGGTATGCACGCATCAGATCGAGGAACGGCACGGCCTCGTGTGGTTGCGCCTGCAGGCCGGCGACACGCCACCGCCGGCCTTCGAGGCCGAGCTCGACACGCGCCTGCGCAAGCTGCTCTGCGGCCCCTACGAGGTGCAGGCGAGCGCGCCGCGCATCGTCGAGAACTTCCTCGACCTCTCCCACTTCGGCTTCGTCCACGACGGGCTGCTCGGCGACCGGCATCACACGGTGCTCGATGCCTACCGCATCGAGACCACTCCGCAGGGCTTCATCGCCCATGGCTGCACGGCCTGGCAACCGCAGAGCAACCGCCTGTCGACCCAGGGCAGCCAGGTCGAATACCGCTACGAGCTGACCGGCCCCTACAGTGCGCTGCTCAGCAAGCTGCCGCAGGCACAAGCGGGTTACGAAGACGTGATCGGGCTCTTCGTCTGCCCGATCGACCCGGAGCACAGCCGGGTCTGGTTCCGCCTGGCGGTGACCGACTTCGACTCGGACGAGGCCCAACTGCGCAGTTTCCAGGACACCATCTTCCAGCAGGACCAGCCCGTGCTGGAATCGCAGCAACCCAAGCGCCTGCCCCTGACAGGTGGCGAGGTGCATTGCGCCGCCGACCGCAGTTCCGCTGCCTACCGCCGCTTCCTCAGCGAACGCGGCATCACCTTTGGAGTGTGCTGATGACCACCACCGCGACACCAGACTTCAGCAAGATTCCGCGAGAGCGCCTGCCCGAGCTACTGCGCACCATGCCCAAGACCGAGCTGCACCTGCACATCGAAGGCTCGCTCGAGCCCGAGCTGATCTTCCAGCTGGCACAGCGCAACGGCGTGAAGCTCGCCTACCCGAGCGTCGAAGCCTTGCGAAAGGCCTACGCCTTCACCGACCTGCAGAGCTTTCTCGACATCTACTACGCCGGCGCCAGCGTGCTGTTGAAGGAAGAAGACTTCTTCGACATGGGCATGGCCTACTTCCGCCGCGCCAAGGCCGACAACGTCGTGCACGCCGAGCTCTTCTTCGACCCGCAGACGCACACCGAGCGTGGCGTGAGCTTCGAGACCGTCATCAAGGGCCTGACCCGCGCCTGCGAGACGGCCAAGCGCGGACTCGGGGTGAGCTCGTTGCTCATCATGTGCTTCCTGCGCCACCTGAGCGAAGAAGCCGCCTTCGCCACGCTGGAAGATGCGCTGCCCTGGCGCTCGCATTTCGTCGGCGTGGGGCTCGACAGCGGCGAGCGGGGCAACCCGCCGGAGAAGTTCGCCCGTGTCTACGCCAGGTGCCGCGAGCTCGGCCTGCGCCTGGTCGCCCATGCCGGCGAGGAGGGGCCGGCCGAGTACATCTGGAATGCGCTCGACGTGCTCAAGGTCGAGCGCATCGACCACGGCGTACGTTGCGTCGAAGACCCGAAGCTCGTGCAGCGCTTGGCAGCCGAGCGCGTGCCGCTCACCGTGTGCCCGCTGTCGAACGTGAAACTTTGTGTATTCGACACGCTGGACCAGCACAACCTCGCTAACCTCCTGGCCGCTGGGCTGTGCGTGACGGTGAATTCCGATGACCCTGCGTACTTCGGGGGCTACATCAACCAGAACTTTCTGGAGACTTTCGAGTCATTGCCGTCGCTGGGCGCCCATGAGGCTTACCAGCTCGCACTCAACAGCATCGACGCCAGCTTTGCGCCAGCCGTCGACAAGCATGCCTGGCGACATCAACTCGCCGGGGTTTTCTCCTAAGGGCGCGCCATGCAGATGTCGGCGCCGTCCTACAGACAGCCGTCATCGGGCGGCCCTACCCTTCGCGACCATGTTCGAACACATCCGCGCAGACTTGCGCAATTACCGAGGCCGCTGGTGGGAGCAGGGCTTCTGGGTCATGCTCGTGTACCGCTTCGGTCGCTGGCGCTACGGCATCAAGCCGGCGCTGGTCCGCAAGCCCCTGTCGCTTCTCTACAAGATTGCGTACAAGTTCATCCAGATCATCACGGGCATCGACTTGCCATGTGAAGTGGAGGTCGGGCGCAACTTCATCATCGATCACTTCGGCGGCATCATCGTCAGCGGCTATGCAAAGTTCGGCGACAACTGCCGGCTGCGCCACGATGTGTGCATCGGCCTGCGCCACACCGACGAGCCCGCCGCCCCGGTCTTTGGCAACAACGTCGACATCGGCGCGGGCGCCAAGATCCTCGGCCCCATCACCATCGGTGACAACGTCATGATCGGCGCCAACGCGGTGGTCATCACCGACGTGCCGCCGAACTCGATCGCGGTCGGCGTGCCGGCCATCATCAAACCCCGAGCGGTGAAGCCCAGCGAAGCGGAACTCGCGCGCCAGAAGGCCGCCGGCCGAGCGCACGTGTCCACCGTGCGCGAGCTGGCCGCCGCCCGCTCGGCCCTGCAGCCCGACGCCAGCCGCTTCTGACCGACGGCCCGGCGGCCGGGCCTTTCAGCGCAGGCCGCTCGTGTACTTCTTCAGCATGCGTGCCCTCAGCTCGGCCTCGTCGGCCGCAGTGCTGCTGGCCGTGGGCGGGGCCTTGGGCTCGACCGCAGCGTCGGCACCCACCGCAGCGGGCGGTGGCGAGTCGGCCACCCGGGCGCCGTGGTAGCGCTGCTGCACGTAGTTGGCGTACTCGCGCAGGCGAGCATCCTGGCTGCCGAGCGCCTGGTCGATGACTTCCTTGGCATAGGCAAAGTCGTGCAAGAACTGCTGCACGTCGACGCTGCGCCCGAACTCGCGCCGCATGGGCACGATCATGCGCACCAGGTAGTTCATCAACTGGCTGTCGTTGCCGCCGCTGCCCATGGTCGTCGTGCTCATCGTGCGTCAAGGCCGATCAGGCTTGGGGCGAGGCCGTGGGCGCCAGCATCTCGCCATGCTCCGAGATGTCCAGGCCCACGTTTTCCTGGGCAGCACCGACTCGCAGCTTCATGAAGAGCGACAACCCCTTCAGGATGACCCAGGTGGCCACGCCGGCGTAGGCCATGACCGCGAGTGCGCCGACGGCGTTGGTCCAGACCGTGGCCGTCACCGGCGCGACGGATTGCAGGGCGAAGACCGGCGTCAGCAGCGTGCCGATCAGGCCCCCCACGCCGTGCAGGGCAAAGACGTCGAGCGAATCGTCGATGCCGGTGAGCGACTTGAAGTAGACGACGGCGAAAAAGCACACCACGCCCGCCACCGAGCCGATGCACAGCGCGCCGTTGATGCCCACGTAGCCCGAGGCCGGCGTGACGGCGATGAGGCCGGCGATGGCGCCGGTCATCATGCCCAGCACGCTCCACTGGCCGCGGCGGATGTATTCGCAGAAGCCCCACAGCATCGCGCCGGCACAGGCCGCCACCTGCGTGGCAAGCAGCGCACCGGCCGCACGCGGGCCGGCTTCGAAGGCCGAGCCGGCGTTGAAGCCGAACCAGCCCGCCCACAGAAGGCCCGCGCCGAGCACGGTCAGCATGAGGTTGTGCGGCACCATCGGCTCCTTGCCGAAGCCGCGACGCGGCCCGAGCACGACGGCGGCCACGAGGCCGGTCACGCCCGAGGCGATGTGCACCACGGTGCCGCCGGCGAAGTCCATGTGGCCCATCTTGGCGAGCCAGCCGTTGGGGTGCCAGATCCAGTGCGCGATGGGGGCGTAGACGAGCACGCTCCAGAACGCGGCGAAGGCGATCGTCACGCCCAGGCGCATGCGCTCGGCGGTGGCGCCGAGCACGAGCGCGAAGGTGATGATCGCGAACGAGAGCTGGAACAGGAAGAACACCGGCTCCGGCAGCGTGGGTGCCGACACATGGGCGCCGACCTTCGCGCCGATCAGCCCTTCGGCAAACATGCGCGACAGGTCACCGAACCACGGGCCGCCGGCCGAGAACGCGATGGTGTAGCCGAACATCGCCCACAGCACCGTGATGACCGATGCGCCGGCGACGGTGTGCGCCACGATCGACAGTGCGTTCTTCGAGCGCAGCATGCCGCCGTAGAAGAGCATGATGCCCGGCATCGTCATCAGCATGACGAGCACGGTGGAGATGAGCATCCACGCCGTGTCGGCGCCGTTGAAGACAGGTGCTGCGGCTGGCGCAGCTGCCGCAGCGGTCTGGGCCCAGACCGAGGAGCCTTGCAACAGCGCCGCTGTTGCCAGCAGGCCCATCACCATCCGACGACCGGCTTGTTTCATGCGCTGTCTCCACGAAGTGGCGTTCGGCTCATTCTTGAAGCGTGCCCTCGCCTTGCGCAATGGAAAAGTTCCACACACATGGCTGCATACCGCCAAGCTCACGCACATTTTGTTGATTAGTTCTCGAATGGCACTCAGGGCCTGCCCTGTCCCAAGCCTTAGGGAGAGCGGCCTTCCCGGCGCCCCACAAGCGTGCGTCTGCGACAATCCCGGCCTCGAGCCGCCTGCGTGCCCCCGCAGGCGGTTTTCGCTTTCAACCCGGGGCCATGTAGAGGAACACCATGTTCAAAAACCTCGCCCGCGGCCTCACGGCCGCGATGCTCGCTGCCGTTGCAGCCGCCACCCTCACCTCGCTCCCCGCCTCCGCGCAGACCACCGCACCGCTCAAGGTCGGCTTCGTCTACGTGAGCCCGATCGGCGATGCCGGCTGGACCTTCCAGCACAACCAGGGCCGCCTCGCGATGGAGAAGGCTCTCGGCGCGCAGGTCAGCACCACCGCCGTCGAGGCCGTGGCCGAAGGGGCCGACTCCGAGCGCGTGATGCGCGACCTCGTCGCCCAGGGCCACAAGCTCATCTTCGCCACGAGCTTCGGCTACCTCGAGCCCGCCTTGCGCGTGGCCGCCGACCACCCGGACGTGGTCTTCGAGCACGCCGGCGGCTTCAAGACCGCGAAGAACGTCAACACCTACAACGCCCGCTTCTACGAAGCCCGCTACCTCGCCGGCCTTCTCGCCGGCAAGACGAGCAAGAGCGGCATCGCCGGCTACGTGGCGGGCTTCCCGGTGCCCGAGGTCGTGCAGGGCATCAACGCCTTCGCGCTCGGCATGCGCGCGGCCAACCCCAAGGCGCAGGTCAAGGTGGTGTGGCTCAACACCTGGTTCGACCCGCCGCGCGAGCGCGAGGCCGCCACCTCGCTGATCCATCAGGGTGCCGACGTGCTGACCAACCACAGCGGCTCGCCCGCCGTGCCGCAGACCGCCCAGGCCCACGCGGCCAAGGGCGTGCGCGTGATCGCCTACCAGAGCGACATGAGCCGCCATGCACCCGACGCACAGCTCACCGCGATCACCCACCAGTGGGGCGCGTACTACACGCGCGTGGCCGAGTCGGTGCGCAAGGGCACCTGGCGGGCCTTGCCCGTGTGGGGCGGCATGAAGGACGGTTTCATCGCCCTCGCGCCCTTCGCGGCCTCGGTGCCGGCCGACGTGGTGAAGCTCGTCAAGACCCGCGAGGCCGAGATCGTGCAAGGCAAGCTGCACCCGTTCGCCGGCCGGCTGGTCGACAGCCAGGGCACCGTGCGCCAGGAGCGCGGCGTGATGGACGACGCCACGCTCGCCAAGATGAACTGGTTTGTCGACGGGGTGACGGGCACGCTGCCGAAGCCCTGAGACACTCGGGGGATGTCGTCGCAGCAGCACCACCTCACCCCTCGCATCGCCTTCTTTCTCACCCTGCCGCCCTTGCTCTGGGCGGGCAACGCCGTCGTCGGCCGGCTGCTGGTCGGCACGGTGCCGCCGATGGCCCTGAGCGCCATGCGCTGGGCCATCGCGCTGGTGCTGCTGCTCCCGCTGGCCGCCAAGCTGTGGCGCCGCCCGCAGGACATCACCGCGCGCTGGCGCTACCTTGCGCTCATCGGCATCCTCGGCGTCGGCAGCTACAACTCGCTGCAGTACCTGGCGCTGCAGACGTCCACGCCGATCAACGTCACGCTCATCATCTCGAGCATGCCGCTGTGGATGCTGGCGGTGGGCGCGGTCTTCTACCGCGAGCACCCGACCCGCCAGCAGATCATCGGCGCCCTGCTCTCGCTCGCCGGCGTGGCGCTCGTGATCTCACGCGGCGACCCCGCGGTGCTGATGAACCTGCACCTGCTGCCGGGCGACGTGCTGATGCTCGTGGCCATTGCGCTGTGGGCCTGGTACAGCTGGCTGCTCGCACGGCCGCCGGAGCACATGCGGGGCGAGAAGCGGCCCGACTGGGGCTGGGCCGAGCTGCTGGTGGTGCAGATGATCTTCGGCACGGCATGGGCAGGCCTTGCAGCCGGCGTCGAGGCGGTGGTGAGCCCGGCACCGATCCACTGGTCTCCGATGGTCGTGCTGGCCCTGGCGTACGTGGCCATCGGGCCGTCGCTCCTCGCCTATCGCTTCTGGGGCGAGGGCGTGTCGACCGTGGGGCCGGCGATTGCGGCCTTCTTCAGCAACCTCACGCCGGTGTTTGCGGCGTTGATGTCGGCGCTCTGGCTCGGGGAACCGCCGCGCTGGTACCACGTGGCCGCATTCGTCTTGATCGGGGCGGGGATCGTCGTGAATTCGCGGCCCTCGTCGTGAGTTCCGAACAAGCACGCTGAGCTCATGAATCCCTTGGCTTCGTAGTCCTCCGCAGTTCGCGCCTCGGGCACGGGGTGAGGGGCGCAGTGAAGTCAAGGAGGAGACGAGGCTCGCGGGAGCGATCCTCGTCGGGGGACATGAACGGAGCCCTCACCCCGTGCCCGAGGCGCCGCTCAGACGTCACTCAGATGTCGCGCGCTCAGAACGTCCCCGGATACGCCCCCCCATCCATCAGGATGTTCTGCCCCGTGATGAACCCCGCATGCACGCTGCACAAGAAGGCACACATCGCCCCAAACTCCTCAGGCGTGCCGAAGCGGCCGGAAGGGTTCTGCTTGCGCCGCTGATCAGCGATTGCATCGACGCTCACGCCCCCTGCCTTCGCCGCGCCTTCCATCGTCACCCGCAGGCGATCGGTATCGAAGGGCCCCGGCAGCAAGCCATTGATGGTGACGCCCTTGGCCACCGTCTTGCGAGCAAGGCCTGCCGTGAAGCCGGTGAGGCCCGAGCGCGCACCATTCGACAAGCCGAGGATGTCGATCGGCGCCTTCACCGCCGCGGAGGTGATGTTGACGATGCGCCCGAAGCCGCGCGACATCATCGGGTCGACCATCGCCTTCATCAGCTCGATCGGCGTCAGCATGTTCGCGTCGAGCGCCTTGATCCAGGCCTCGCGGTCCCAGTCGCGGAAATCGCCGGGCGGCGGGCCGCCCGCGTTGTTGATGAGGATGTCGACCTGCGGGCACGCCGCGAGTGCCGCAGCACGGCCCTCGGGCGTGGTGATGTCGCCCGCGACCGTGCGCACCTCGCCGCGCTTCAACGCGCGCAGCTCATTGGCCGTCGCCTCCAGCGCCTCGGCGCCGCGTGCCGTGATCACCACATTCACGCCATCCTGGACCAGCGCCTGCGCACACCCCTTGCCGAGCCCCTTGCTGGCCGCACACACCAGCGCCCACTTGCCTGCAATACCGAGATCCATGAACTACCTCCATTTCGCGAGCAACCAGATGCCCGCCAGAACCAGAATCGTGCCCGCCGCGATCCACATCGTGAATGGCTCGCCAAGGATCAGCACGCCCATCAGGATGGTCGACAGCGGCCCGAACATGCCCACCTGCGAGGCCATCGGCGCGCCGATGCGCTCGATGGCCAGCATCATCAGCAGCACCGGGCAGAAGGTGCAGGCCACCGCGTTCAGCACGCTGAGCCAGATCACCTCGGGCGCCACCGCCATCGCGCCCACCGGCCGCAGCAGGAAGAACTGCGCGATGCACAGCACGCAGGCGATCGACGTGGCGAGGCCGGTCAGCCTCAGCGCGCCGAGGCGCTTGACCTCCTCGCCGCTGTAGACGAGGTAGAGCGCATAGCTCACCACGCTGCCGAACACGAGTGCCGCACCCAGCGCCACGTTGCTGCCGAGCAGCGTGACCTCGTGGCCGAACACCAGCAGCACGCCGCAGTAGCTCACCGCGAGCGAGACGAGCTGCCGCTTTGTCACCTTCTGCTTGAAGAGCAGCACGCCGAGGAAGAGCACCAGCGTCGGGTTGAGGTAGAGGATCAGCCGCTCGAGGCTCGCGGTGATGTACTGCAGGCCGGCAAAGTCGAGAAAGCTCGCCAGGTAGTAGCCGCTGAAGCCGAGCCCGGAGACGGCCGACCAGTCGCGCCGCGTGAGCGCGGCCTTGCCGCGCCCGGCCCACCACGACAGCACCAGGAACATCGGCAGCGCGAACAGCATGCGGTACATGATGAGCGTGACCGCGTCCACACCGTGTCGGTAGGCAAGCTTCACGATGATCGCCTTGCCCGAGAAGGCGATGGCCCCGAGCACGGCGAAGACGAAGCCGGGCCACAAGGCCTTGTGCGCCGGACCGGCCGCCAGGGTGCCGGACACCATGCTCAGTACGCCACCGCCTGCCCGTCGCGGCGCGGGTCGCTCGCGGCCACATAACCTTCCACCGCCGGGTCGCCCAGGCGCCAGATGAACTGGCCGGCACCGAAGTCCTGGTACGAGTCGTTGATGACTTCCATCTGGTGGCCGCGATCGGCGAGGCCCTGCACCGTGGCCGGGTTCATCGCACTCTCGACGTTGATCTCCAGGCCCGCGTTGAAGCGCCAGCGCGGCGCGTCACAGGCAGCCTGCGGGTGCTGGCGGTAGTCGAGCATGCGCACCAGCGTCTGCAGGTGACCCTGCGGCTGCATGTTGGCGCCCATCACGCCGAAGCTCATCAGCGGCTTGCCCTCCTTCGTCAGGAAGGCCGGGATGATCGTGTGGAAGGGCCGCTTGCCCGGCGACACCACGTTGGGGCTCTTCGCATCGAGGCTAAAGGCATGGCCGCGGTTCTGCATCGACAGGCCGTACTCCGGCACCACCACGCCCGAGCCGAAGCCCTGGAAGTTGCTCTGGATGAAGCTCACCATCATGCCGCCTTCGTCGGCCGCGGTGAGGTAGATGGTGCCGCCCTTCACCGGGTTGCCGGCGCCGAAGTCCTGCGCGCGCTTCATGTCGATGAGCTTGGCACGCGAGGCGAGGTAGGCGTCGTCGAGCATCTGCTCGGCGGTGACCGCCATGCTCCCGGGCTCGGCCACATAGCGGTAGACGTCGGCAAAGGCGAGCTTCATCGCCTCGATCTGCAAGTGCTGCGACTCCGCGCTGTCGACCTTCAGCGAGGCCAGGTCGAAGTGCGCGAGGATGCCGAGCGCGATCAGCGCCGCGATGCCCTGCCCGTTCGGCGGGATCTCGTGCAGCGTGTGGCCACCGTAGGTCTTGCCGATCGGCGTGACCCACTCGGGCTTGTAGGCGGCAAAGTCTTCGACGGTGATCGAGCCACCGTTTTCCCGCGCATGGCGTGCCGCGGCCTCGGCGATCTCGCCGCCGTAGTAGGCCGCGCCCTTGCTCTCGGCAATGAGCTTGAGCGACTTCGCCGCCACCGGAAAGCGGAACAGCTCGCCGACCTCGGGCGCACGGCCTTTCGGCATGAAGGCCTGGGCGAAGCCGGGCAGCTCGCTCAGAAGCGGCACGGCCGCGGCCCACTTCTGCTGCACGACGACGGGCACCGCATAGCCGCGCTCGGCGATGTCGATCGCGGGCTCCAACAGGTCGGCAAAGGGCAGCTTGCCGAAGCGCTCGCTCAAGGCCACCCACGAGCCGACGGCACCGGGCACGGTCACGCTGTCCCAGCCGCGCTGCGGCGGGTTCTTCGCGCCGTCACCGTACTTGGCCTTGAAGTAGGCACGGGTCCACGCCTGCGGCGCACGGCCCGAGGCATTGAGGCCGTGCAGTTGCTGGCCGTCCCAGAGGATGCAGAAGGAATCGGAGCCGAGGCCGTTGCTCACCGGCTCGACGATGGTCATGGCCGCGGCGGCTGCGATGGCGGCGTCGACCGCGTTGCCGCCCTTCATCAGCATGCGCAGCCCCGCCTGTGCAGCGACCGGGTGGGAGGTCGACACGACGTTGCGGCCGAAGACCGGCAGGCGCTGCGTGGGGTAACCACTGGTCCAGTCGAAGTCGTGTGTCGTCATGGGTCGGTCCTCCGTGTCACGTGCGGGCCTGAAGGGTAGTCGGATTCAGGGACGGTTGCAGGGCCACAAGAAAACAAGCCGCCCGGGTGGGCGGCTTGTGGCATTCAAGCTTGGGCAGGTCAGTCTTCGACGAAGGCCTCTTCGCGCTTCTTCTTGATCGAGGGCAGCATCACCACCACGATCATCAGCGCCGCGGCAATCAGCAGGCCGGCCGACAACGGGCGCACGATGAAGGTGCTCCAGTCGCCGCGCGACAGCAACAGCGCACGCCGCAGGTTCTCTTCCATCATCGGCCCGAGGATGAAGCCCAGGAGCAGCGGCGCCCCCTCGCAGCCCAGCTTATAGAACAGGTAGCCGATCACCGCGAACACGGCCGTGAGGTACACGTCCCAGTTGTTGTTGTTGAGGGTGAACACGCCAATGCAGCAGAAGAGCGTGATCGCCGGGAACAGGAAGCGGTAGGGCACGGTCAGCAGCTTGATCCACATGCCGATCAGCGGCAGGTTGAGGATCACGAGCATCAGGTTGCCGATCCACATCGAGGCGATCAGGCCCCAGAAGAGCTGCGGGTTGCTCGTCATCACCTGCGGGCCGGGCTGGATGCCCTTGATCGTCATCGCGCCGACCATCAGCGCCATCACCGCGTTGGGCGGGATGCCGAGCGTCAGCATGGGGATGAACGAGGTCTGCGCGCCGGCATTGTTGGCCGACTCGGGGCCCGCCACGCCACGAATGTCGCCCTTGCCGAAGCGGCCGTTCGGCCCGGCTATCTTCTTCTCCATCGTGTACGCCGCGAACGACGACAGCAGCGCACCGCCACCGGGCAGCACGCCCAGGATGGAGCCGAGCGCGGTGCCGCGCAGCACGGCGGGGGCGGCGTCCTTGAAGTCCTGCTTGGTGGGCCACAGGCCCTTCACGTCCTTGGTGAACACTTCGCGCTTCTCGGCCGGCTGGCCGAGGTTGGCGATGATTTCGCCGAAGCCGAAGATGCCCATCGCGATCACCACGAAGCCGATGCCGTCGGTGAGCTCGGGGATGTCGAAGCTGTAGCGCGCGGTGCCCGAGATCACGTCGGTGTTGATCTGGGCGAGCGTGAGGCCGAGGATGATCATCGCGATGGCCTTGAGCAGCGAGCCCGAGGCCAGCACCACGGCACCGATCAGGCCGAGCACCATCAGCGAGAAGTACTCCTGTGGGCCGAACTTGAAGGCCAGCTCGGTGAGCGGCGGCGCGAAGGCGGCGATGACAACCGTGCCCACGCAACCGGCAAAGAAGGAGCCCAGGCCGGCCGCCGCGAGGGCCGCACCGGCGCGGCCCTGGCGGGCCATCTGGTAGCCGTCGATCGCGGTCACGACCGAAGCCGACTCGCCCGGCACGTTGATCAGGATGGCCGTCGTGGAGCCGCCGTACTGCGAGCCGTAGTAGATGCCGGCCAGCATGATGAGCGCCGGCGTCGGGTCGAGGCCGTAGATCGACGGCAGCAGCATCGCGATGGTGGCCACCGGGCCGAGCCCGGGCAGCACGCCGACCAGCGTGCCGAGCAGGCACCCGCCCAATGCGTAGAGCAGGTTCTGCGCGGTGAACGCGACACCGAAGCCCAACGCCAGATTGCTGAGAAGTTCACCCATTTGCCTATCCCCTCGTGCGACTGTCTGTTGTTGTGCGGTTGTCGATCAGGTGGCCATGAAGCTGGGCGCCACGGGGATCGTCAGGCCCAGGCCCTTGACGAAGACCGCCCACGAGAAGATCGTGAGGACGATGGCCGCAATGACCACGCCCTTCCACTTGAACTCATCGCCTGCGAAGCTGACCGTGACGATCAGGATGGGAATCGAGATGAACATGCCCAGGCGCGGCAGCAGGATCGCAAACAGCGCAATCGAGCCCACCACCACCAGCAGCGGGCGCCAGGCGATGTGGCCGATCTTGTCGCCGCCTTCGGTCTCGATGGTGAGCGACTTGAAGAGCACGATCGCGCCGAGGATGGCGAGGATGATGCTCAGCATCAGCGGGAAGTAACCGGGACCCGGGCGCGCCGAGGTGCCCATGCTGTAGTTGGTCGCGCCCACCGCGAAGGTGATGCCGACGACCATGAACATGATCCCGGACCAGAAATCCTTTTCGCTCTTGATCTTCAACGCCCGCTCCTCGCAGTATCGAATCGAAGGATTTTAGGCAGCGAGACCCCGGCGGCCGTGTGTGGTTTACACGTACCGATCCCTCAGTCTCGCTGCGTGGAACAACACCTCTCGCTCACACCTCCCACACGGGCGTGGAGCGCAGCACTTCGTCGAGCGACGTGACGCCTTCGGCCACCTTCATCGCACCGGCCAGGCGCAGCGGCCGCAGGCCTTCTGCGATCGACTGCTTGCGCAGCTTGGCGATGTCGGTGTTGGGATGGATGAACGCATTGGCGGCTTCGCTGACGGTCAACAGCTCGTACAAGCCGGCGCGGCCCCGATAGCCGGTCATGCGGCACTCGAGGCAGCCCACCGGCTTGTAGGCCGCGACGCGACCGTTGATGCGCCAGGGCTTGATCACTTCGTCGATGGTTTCCGCCGTGGTGGTGGGGTCGGGCTGCTTGCAGGCCACGCACAGGGTGCGCACCAGGCGCTGCGCGAGCACGCCGATCACCGTGGCGCCGATGAGGTACGGCGGCACGCCGAGGTCGGTGAGGCGGGTGATGGCCGAGGCCGAGTCGTTGGTGTGCAGCGTGCTGAAGACGAGGTGGCCGGTGAGCGAGGCTTGGATCGCCATCTCGGCGGTCTCGAGGTCGCGGATTTCGCCGACCATGATGATGTCGGGGTCCTGGCGCATCAGGGCACGCAGGCCTTCGGCGAAGTTGAGGTCGATGGCCGGCTGCACCTGCGTCTGGTTGAAGGCCGGCTGGATCATTTCGATCGGGTCTTCGACCGTGCAGACATTGACCTCGTCGGTGGCCAGCCGGCGCAGCGTGGAATAGAGCGTGGTCGTCTTGCCCGAGCCGGTGGGGCCGGTCACAAGGATGATGCCGTGCGGGCGCGCCGTGAGCTGCTCCCAGCGCTGCGCATCGTGCGCACCAAAGCCGAGCGCATCGAGGTTCTTCACCGTGGTGTCGGGGTCGAAGATCCGCATCACCAGCTTCTCGCCGAAGGCGGTGGGGAGCGTCGACAATCGCATCTCGACCTCGTCGCCCTGCGGGTTGCGTGTCTTGATGCGGCCATCGAGCGGGCGGCGTTTCTCCACCACGTCCATGCGACCGAGCAGCTTGATGCGAGCGACCATCGCGTTCATCACGCCCGGCGGCAGCTGGTAGACGGTGTGCATCACGCCGTCGATGCGGAAGCGGATCACGCTCAGCTCGCGGCGCGGCTCGAGGTGGATGTCGCTCGCACGCTGGTCGAAGGCGTATTGCCACAGCCAGTCGACGACCTGCACCACGCCCTGGTCGTTGGCGTCGAGCTGCTTGTTGGTTTTGCCCAGTTCCACCAGCTGCTCGAAGCTCGCCGCGGCCGCCGTCTCGCCGGTCTTGATGGCCGCGCGCACTGAGCGCTGCAGCGTGTAGAACTCGGTGGTGAACTTGGCCACGTCGATCGGGTTGGCCACCACGATGCGCAGCGTCTTCTTGGTGTGGGCCTCGATCTCGGGCACCCAGGCCAGGTCGAAAGGCTCGCTCGTCGCCACCGTCACCTCGTTCAGCCCGAACTGCAGCGGCAGCGCGCGACGCCGCTCGGCGTAGGTGATCGACATCACGTCGGCCACGCGGCCCACGTCGACCTTCAGCGGGTCAATGCGAACATGGGGCATGCCGATGTGGCCGGCCAGCCACTCGGTGAGCATGTCGAGGTCGAGCGGCCGGCCGTTCTTGGCGTGCAGCAGCTGCGCATTGGCCAGGCGCACCAGCGGGTGCTGCACGCTGTCGCCGGCGGCGAAGCGCTGTGCGGTCTGCTCGTGCATCGCCGAGCTGATGATCCCGTCTTCGTGCAGCCAGCGCAGCAGGCGGCGCCAGTCGAGCCGGCCCGCCGGGTGCGACGCATGCTTGACGGGCTTGGTGGGCTTGGCGGTCTGGGTGGGAGCAGTGCTCATGTGGGGTCTTCTGCGGTCTCGCCAGCGGTGGGCAGTGCGCGGATCATGCGCAGCCACTTGCGCGCCGGCAATGCGGTCCGAGTTTCAATGGTTTCCGCCCGTGCGGCAAGCGTGTCACGGTCGGGCATGGGCATGCCCTTCAAGGCGACCACGATGGTGTTGCCCTCCTTCGTCGGCCGCAGGCTGCGCACGGCGTCGGCACCGAAGGCCTGCGCGATGCGCGATGCGCTGCGCTCGAAGCTCGCGTCGCGGCCAAAGAGGTTGACCGTCATCACGCCCTCGTCGGCGAGCAGGCGATGGCACGCGTCGTAGAAGGCCTGGTCGTCGAGCACGGGGCTGGCGGCATCGTGGTCGTAGAGGTCGACGTTGAGCACGTCGGCGGTGCCGATGTGGGCCGGGTCGGCCGCATAGTCGGCGGCATCCTGGTTCAGCACGGTGAGCTTCCTGTCGTCGGCCGGCAGGTTGAACCACATGCGGCAGGCGGTGATGACCGTCGGGTTGAGTTCGACCGCGGTCGTCTTCATGCGCAAGTTGCGGTGGCAGAAGCGCGTGATCGACCCGGCCCCGAGGCCGAGCTGCACGGCATGCGCCTTGCTCACATAGGCCGGGTTGCGAAACAGCAGCCACACCATCATGCGCTGCACGTACTCGAGCTCCAGCGCGTGGGGCTTGCGCACGCGCATGGCGCCCTGCACCCAGGGCGTGCCGAGGTGCAGGTAGCGCACGCCCTCGAATTCGGAGAGGGTCGCCGGCGCCATCTCGGCCCGTCGGGCGCTTGTCGTGCCGGTCTTCATGCCACCCTTCATGCAACCCCGTGGGCCAGAAAGGCCTCGCGCCAGGCCGCGAGCTTGCGCTGGAAGCTCCACGACGCGTTGGCCGGGCTGGTCGACGGCAGGCGCCACACGCGGATGCCGAGCGTCTGGGTGAAACGCATGGCACGGGCCGACTCGCCGCCGTTGTGGGCCACGGCTTCGAGCTGCGGCGCCTGCCATTTCAGGCCTGCGAGGTCGTTGAACCCGGCATCGCGGATCGCGCTGTCGAGGCTGCCCTCGCGTCGGCAGTGGGCGTAGACGTCCCAGATGCCGAGGCCGCGATTCAGCACTTCCTGCAGGCGACGGGGGTACGCAAGTGCACGCAGGTCCGAATCCCACAGGGCCGAGAGCAGCGGCCAGAAGTGGTTGCGCGGGTGGGCGTAGTACTGCCCGGCCTGCAGCGAGGCGACGCTCGGGAAGCTGCCCAGCACCAGCAAGCGGGTGCGGCGGTCGATGACAGGGGGCAGGCCGCGCAGGAGGTCGGTGGCAGCGGTGGAAGAGACGGTCGGGGAGACGGGCATGGGCCCGTCAGTCTGCCAGAGCGCCCAGCGCGGCCAGCCGGGGCAGTGCGGCCTCGGCATTGCGCCAGGTGATGTCGGCCGCCTGGGCAAGCGTCCAGCCGCGCAACTCGGCCAGCGACTGCGCGATGCGCGGCAGCTGCGCCGGCTCGTTGCGCGAGGTTTCGCCCGCGTTCCGCGCGGCAGCGGTCTTGTAGAGCCAGTGCGGCGGGATGTCGGGGGCATCGGTCTCCAGCACGATGCTGCCCTCAGGCACCTGCGCGGCGAGGCGGCGGATCTGCAGGGCGCGGTCGAAGGTCATCGCGCCGCCGAAGCCCAGCTTGAAACCCAGCTCGATGAACACCTGCGCCTGCTGGTCGCTGCCGTTGAAGGCATGGGCGATGCCACGCACCGGAATGCGGCGCAGGTGCTTGAGCAGGGCGTCGGCCGAGCGCCGCACGTGCAGCAGCACCGGCAGGCCGGCGGCATGGGCGAGCTTCAGCTGCTCCCCATAGAAATGCTGCGCCTTGGCCTGGTCGAGCCCGGGCACGAAATGGTCGAGCCCGATCTCGCCCACCGCCACCAGGCGCGGGTCGTCACGGTGCTGGTGCAGCGCATCACGCAGGGCGGCGAGGTCGGATTCCGCGGCATCGTTCACGCACAGGGGGTGGATGCCGAGCGCATAAGCAAGGCCATGGCGGTGGGCCAGGCGGCGCACGGTGTCGAAGTTCGACACCGCGACCGCGGGCAGCACCTGCTGCACCACGCCGGCCGCGCGGGCACGCTCGACCACCGCGTCTCGGTCGGCTTCGAACTCTGCGGCATCAAGATGGCAATGCGTATCGATCCAGCGCATATCCGGATGATGCCCTGAGCATGCACGGACGCTCTCGGCGTGATACGGTGTGCATGTCGCCGGTGCGATCCTGTGCACGGCGTAGGTGTTCGGATTTCAGCAGTTCCCCGTGAACGCCCCCGCAGGAGGTGGCAGGCATGAGAAAGGCTCCGCTTTACAGCCGCTCGCCGCGACAACCGTCGCCGCCTGCGCCCGCCGCTGCGCCGCGGCTCACCCCCGAAGACGCTGCACCGGCCGCCCCCACGGCCGCCGCGGTGCCGGCCAAGCGAAGGTCACCGTGGCGTGAACGAGCGGCCTGGGCCACGGTGGGCCTGCTGCTCGTGACGCTCGGTGCCGTCGGCCAGCGGGCCTTTGCGCCGGGTAGCCAGGTGCTCACGCAGAAAGACATCGACGCCTCGGTGCGCCGCTCGCTCGAGAAGGACCCCCTGCCCTCGGCCTACGCCAAGGCCCATGCCGCCATCGCCCCGTCGGTGGTGCGGGTGGAGGGTGACGATGGCCCGGACGACGCCCCCGCGCAGCCGCAGTCCACCCCCAAGACCGCGAAGAAGAAGCCCGGCACCGAAGGCGGCGGCCCGCCCCTGCCCAACCATGCCACCGGCACCGGCGTGGTCATCGTCGACAACGGCACCATCCTCACCAACCTGCACGTGGTGGCCGGCTCCAAGCGGCTCAAGGTGACCTTCGCCGACGGCAGCGAATCGGAGGCCACGCTCGTCGGCGCTCAGCCCGAGCACGACCTCGCCGTGCTGCGCGCCCGCAGCATCCCAGACGACCTGGTCGCCGCCACCATGCGGTCCACCGCCGATCTGCAACCGGGTGACGAGGTCATCGCGGTGGGCTTTCCCTTCGGCATCGGGCCTTCGGTGTCGGGCGGCGTGGTGTCGGGGCTCAAGCGCGAGTTCCGCTCGCCACAGGGCCAGCGCAAGCTGACCAACCTGATCCAGTTCGATGCCGCCGCCAACCCCGGCAACTCGGGCGGGCCGCTGGTCACGATGGACGGCAGCGTGGTGGGCATCGTCACCGCCATCCTCAACCCGTCGGAGCAGCGCACCTTCATCGGCATCGGATTTGCAGTGCCCATCGAAAACGCAGCCGCGGCTGCTGGAATGCCACCTTTCTGAGGAACGCCCAACATGACTGAACACGCGAAGACAGCGACGCTCATGGAGCAGATCCTCTACGAGGTGAAGCGCGTCGTCGTCGGCCAGGATCGTTTTCTCGAGCGCGTGATGGTGGCGATGTTGGCGCAAGGGCACCTGCTGGTCGAGGGTGTGCCGGGGCTCGCCAAGACGCTCACCGTGAAGACGCTGGCCACCGCCCTGCGCGGCAGCTTCAAGCGCATCCAGTTCACGCCCGACCTCGTGCCCGCCGACCTGGTGGGCACGCGCATCTACAACCAGAAGAGCGGCGACTTCAGCACCTCGCTCGGCCCGGTGTTCGCCAACCTGCTGCTCGCCGACGAGATCAACCGTGCGCCGGCCAAGGTGCAGAGCGCGCTGCTCGAAGTCATGCAGGAGCGGCAGGTCACCATCGCCGGCGAGACGCACAAGGTGCCCTCGCCCTTCCTCGTGATGGCAACTCAGAACCCGATCGAGACAGAAGGCACCTACCCCTTGCCGGAAGCCCAGGTCGACCGGTTCATGATGAAGGTGGTGGTCGACTACCCGACCGAGGAAGAAGAGTTCGTGATCGTCGAGCGCGTCACGGGCGACCCGGTCACCATCAACCCGATCGCCAGCACCAGCCAGCTGGCCGAGCTGCAGCACGAGTGCCGCAAGGTCTACGTCGACCCTTCGCTCACGCAATACGCCGTCAAGATCGTCGGCGCCACCCGCACGCCGGCACGGCATGGGCTGCAGGACCTGGCCAAGTACATCAGCTTCGGCGCCAGCCCGCGCGCCACCATCGGCCTGATCGAAGGCGCCCGCGCCATGGCCATGCTGCGCGGCCGCAGCTACGCGCTGCCCGAAGACGTGTCCGACCTGGTGGGCGACGTGCTGCGCCACCGCCTGGTGTTGAGCTACGAGGCACTGGCCGACGGCATGAGCGCCGACCAGCTCATCCAGCGCATCACCGCCAAGCTGCCCAAACCCGACAAGCCCATGGCCCATGGACGCCCCGACGCCAGCAACGCCTGACGCCATCCTGCGGCGCCTCGAGTGGACGGTGATCCGCCGTCTCGATGGTGTGCTGCAGGGCGATTACCGCACGCTCTTCCGCGGCGCGGGGCTCGACCTGGCCGACTTGCGCGAGTACCAGCACCACGACGACGTGCGCCACATCGACTGGAACGTGACTGCGCGCCTGCAGCAGCCCTATGTGCGCGAGTTCACCGAAGACCGCGAGCTGACCGCCTGGTTCCTGCTCGACCTGTCGGGCAGCGTCGACTTCGGTTCTGCGCGCACGAAGCGCAGCGTGTCGGCTGAATTCGTGGCCGTGCTCGCGCGCCTGCTCACGCGCCACGGCAATCGCGTCGGCGCCATGCTCTACGGCGATGCGCTCGGCGAGGTGCTGCCCCCGCGCAGCTCGCGTTCGCACGTGCTGCACCTGCTGCAGCGCATGCAGCAGCACAAGGTCAAGACCGCCAAGACCACCACGCAGCTGCAGGACCTGCTTCGCCGTGCCGCGCCGCTGATCCCGCGGCGTTCCACCGTCTTTGTCGTGTCGGATTTCCTCAGCACGCCAGGGTGGGACTCGGCCCTCGCCCAGCTGAGCCTGCGCCACGACGTGCTGGCCGTGCGCCTCTACGACCCGCTCGAAATGGCCCTGCCCGACCTCGGCATGGTCACGCTGCAGGACGCCGAGACCGGCGAGCAATTGATGGTCGACACCAACGACCCCGGCTTTCGCGCGCGCTATGCCAAGGGCGCGGAAGCGCAGGAAACGGCCCTGCGCGAATCGCTGGCGCGCGCCGGCGTCGACACGCTCGAGCTCGCAACCGACGAAGAGCTGCTGGCCACGCTGCTGCGCTTCGTCGAGCTGCGCAAGCAGCGCATGCGGCTCAACTCGGGGGCAGGCATGCCCGCACATCTGAAAGGCAATTCCACCGGAGGGAGCCATGAGCTTCGTGTGGCCTGAATTCCTGTGGTCGCTGGCGGCACTGCCGCTGCTGATCCTTTTGTACTGGTGGCTGCTCAATCGCCGCAAGAAGGTGACCCTCAAGTTCGCCAACCTGGCGCTGGTGAAGCAGGTGGCCGGCAAGGGCCCAGGCTGGCGCCGCCACGTGCCGCCGGTGCTGATGCTGCTGGCACTGGCCACGCTGCTGGTGGCGGCGAGCCGCCCGCGCGCCGTGGTGACGCTGCCCCTGCAACAGGAGACCATCATCCTCGCGATGGACGTGTCGGGCAGCATGCGTGCGACCGACGTGCAGCCCAACCGCATGGTCGCCGCGCAAGAGGCGGCCAAGGCCTTCCTGAAGGACCTGCCGAGCAACGTGCGGGTGGGCGTGGTCTCGTTCGCCGGCACCGCCGCCGTGGTGCAGCCCCCCACGCTGAACCGTGAAGACATCGTGGCCGCGATCGACCGTTTCCAGTTGCAGCGTGGCACGGCCATCGGCAGCGGCATCGTGCTCTCGCTCGCCACCATCTTCCCGGAGGCCGGCATCGACCTCTCGCAGATCACCGGCGCGCGCAACATGCCGGTCGGCCCCGGCGACAAGCCGCCCAAGGAATTCACGCCAGTGGCGCCGGGCTCCTTCAGCTCCGCCGCCATCGTGCTGCTCACCGACGGCCAGCGCACCACCGGCCCCGACCCGGTGGACGCCGCCAAGATGGCCGCCGACCGCGGCATCAAGGTCTACTCGGTGGGCATCGGCACCAAGGAAGGCGAGACGATCGGCTTCGAAGGCTGGTCGATGCGCGTGCGGCTCGACGAAGAGACGCTGAAGAACGTGGCCAACCTCACCCGCGCCGAGTACTTCTACGCCGGCACCGCCGACGACCTGAAGAAGGTCTACCAGTCGCTCAGCTCGCGCCTCGTCGTCGAGAAGAAGGAGACCGAGATCACCGCGCTCTTCGCTGCCGGCGCCGCCCTGCTGGTGATGCTGTCGGCGGGGCTGTCGGTGTGGTGGTTCGGGCGCGTGGCCTGAAGCTTCAGGGCTTGAGGAAACTGCGCACCTGCGCGGCGAAGTTCGCCACCTCGATCGGCTTGCTGATGTAGCCATCGCAGCCTGCGGCCAGCAGTCGCTCGCGGTCACCCTTCATCGCATAGGCGGTGAAGGCCACGACCACCAGGCCGGCCATGGAGGCGTCGGCGCGCAGCTGGCCGAGCAGTGCCAGGCCATCGACGTGCGGCATCTGGATGTCGAGCAAGAGCACGTCGGGCCGCCGCTGCGCCAGCGCCCGCAGCGCGCTCTGGGCGCCATCGGCGGTGGCGACCTCGAAGCCCGAGGTCTTCAGCACCAGCGAGGCGAGCTCCAGGTTGATCGGGTTGTCGTCGACGATCAGGACACGCGGCTCGTTCATGGCGCGCTCCCTTCGGCGGACGGCACTACCGGCAGGCGGCGCGGCAGCCGCACGTGGAAGACGCTGCCCACGCCCGGCTCGCTCCGGAGGCCGACGCTTCCGCCGTGCAGCTCGGCTAGGCGACGGGTCAGCGCAAGGCCGAGGCCGGTGCCGCCATGGGTCTTGGTCAGGCCGGCATGCACCTGCTGGAAAGGCGTGAAGAGCCGCCCCTGGTCGGCCGGTGCGATGCCCATGCCGTTGTCTTCCACCTCGATGCGGAACCAGCCCTCGCCATCCGGCCCTGCACGCACCTGCACGCGGCCGCCGGGATCCGTGAACTTGATCGCGTTGGAGAGGAAGTTGTAGAGCACCTGCCGGAGCCTCGACGAATCGAGCACCAGGTCGTCGAGCTCAGGTGCGAGCGACACCTCGACGGTGATGCGCTTTCGCCCGGCCTCGGCGTGCAGCATGCCCGTCACCTCGCCCACCAGCGCGGAGAGGTCGACCGGCTCGGGCACGAGCTCGAGCTTGCCGGCCTCGACCTTGGCGAGGTCGAGCACGTCGTTGATCAGTTCCAGCAGGTGGCGGCCGCCATTGGCGATGTGCCCGAGGTATTCGTCGCGCCGCGGCGAGTCGGCCGGCAGCAGCGGCGAGCGCAGGATGTCGGCGAAGCCGATCACCGCATTCAAGGGCGTGCGCAACTCATGCGACATGTTGGCGAGGAACTCGCTCTTGACGCGGCTCGCCTCGAGGATCTGCCGGTTCTCGGCCTCCAGCTGCACACGCTGCACGCGCAGCGCTTCGGCCTCCACACGGTCGGTGATGTCGATCACCATGCCGAGCAGCCGCACCGGCACGCCCTTGTCCATCACCAGCATGCCGCTCGTGGCCAGCCAGTGCACGCTGCCGTCGGGCCAGATGACGCGGAACTCCTGGCGCCAGCGCGGCATGCGCCTGCGCCGGACTTCCTCCATGTACCCGTTCACGCGCTCACGGTCGTCGGGATGCACCTGGCGCCAGAAGTCGTCGAGCGTCCACTGCGCCCGCGGCTCCATGTGGCCGAACGAGCGGTCGTGGCGCGCCGAGTGCTTGATCTCGCCAGTGCGCAGATCCATGTCCCAGTCGCCGATCTCGCTGGCATCAAGGGCCAGGCGCAGCAGCGACTCGCTTTCGGCCCGCGCGGCTTCGGCCCGCAGGCGGGCGTCTTCGCGCTGCTGCAGCAGCGCCTGCGCCTGCTGCAGCGCCTGTGCCACGTCGTTGGCTTCGGCCAGCGGGCTGGGCGGCGGCAGGGCCGGCTCGCCGCGCCCGATGGCCAGTGCCGGGGCCACCAGGGCCTGCACCGGCTCGCTGATGCGGCGCGCCATCAGGTTGGCCAGCCACCAGCCGAGGAGCAACAGGGCGAGGCCCGCCAGCACCACCAGGCCGAGGCGCCGCGCGAGCTCTGCATGCAGCGCACTCAGCGGCATGCCGATCACCACGCTCCAGCCGTGAACAGGCGAGCGCACGAAGCCGGCGATCGTGTCGATGCCTTCGCTGGTGCGCCCCTCGAAGATGCCGTGGTCGCGCTCGCGCAGCTGCGCCAGCACGACCGGCACCGCGGGGCGGCCGACGTGGTGCTCGGCATCGCGGTTGCGCGCCACGATGTGGCCGGTCGAATCGAACACGCCGGCCGTCCACTCCGGCGGGAAGCCCTGCCCGTCGAGGAGCTGCTGGAAACGCGCCGGCTTGAACACCATCTCCAGCCGCGCAATGGCCTGCTCGCCGCGCACCACCGGCACCGCCGCGGCCACCTGGGGCTGCTTGGACACCTGGCCGACGAACAGGTCCGACACCGCGGGCCGGCGCGTTGCCATCACGCTCGGAAAGCGATCCTGCTTCTGCGGTGGCAGGGGTGTGCCGAAGGCATGCACCACGCTCACGCGGGCCTTCAGGTCGCGGTCGAAGAGCACGATGTTGTCGCCGCCGCTGATCTTGAGCACCTCGGTCGCACGCTCATGGAAGCCGCGGTCGTCACCCTCGTCGATGAGGGTCGAGGTGGCCAGCGTCTGCAGCACGGCGATGTTGGTGTTCAGCTCGCGATCGACCTGCTGCACCAGCGCGCGGGCGCGCTGCACCGTGGCCTCGAGGCGGTTGTCGCGCTCGCGCTGGTAAGCCGAGACGACCAGCGCCAACGCCAGCGCCCAGCCCGGCACGATGGTCGCAAGCACCAACCATCGGGTCAGGGCACGGACCGGGCGCGGGCGTAGGGTCGGCACGATGGGGTGTTCCGTGGAGGCCCCGAGCCGGGACCTGCAGGAAGTCTAGCGACAGCGGGTGCGCCGTGGGGTCTCCCCGCCCCGGCGGCTGCTCAGGTCGCGAGTTGCCCGAGCGTGAGGTGCAGTGCACGGCCGCAACGGCCGGCCAGCGCTTCGTCGTGCGTGACCATCACCAGCGCCATGCCCCGGTCGCGCGCTAGGCCGAGCATCAGCTCGAACACGGTGTCGGCCGTGCGGCGGTCGAGGTTGCCGGTGGGCTCGTCGGCCAGCAGGCAGGCCGGGCGGCCGGCCAATGCACGCGCGATGGCGACGCGCTGCCGCTCGCCGCCCGAGAGCTGCGAGGGGCGATGGTCCACCCGTTCGGCCAGGCCCACCTGGGCCAGCACCTCGCGCGCCTGTTCGCGCGCCTCGGCGGTGCCCAGGCGGCGGATGCGCAGCGGCATCGCCACGTTGTCGAGCGCGGTGAACTCCGGCAGCAGGTGGTGGAACTGGTAGACGAAGCCCAGGTGCTGGTTGCGCCACGCGCCCTGCTCGCTGGCGCCCATGGCGGCGAAGTCGCGTCCTGCGAGCTTCACCTGGCCCTGGGTCGGCGACTCCAGGCCGCCCAGCAGGTGCAGCAGCGTGCTCTTGCCGGACCCCGATGCGCCCACGATCGCGAGCGTCTCGCCGCGATGCACGCTGAGGTCGACGCCTTGCAGCACGGCCACGTCCAGGCCGCCCTCGGTGAAGCGCTTGTGCAGGCCGCGGGCCTCGATGACCGATTCACTCATAGCGCAGCGCCTCGGCCGGTTGCACACGGCTCGCGCGCCAGCTCGGGTAGAGCGTGGCCACGAAGGCCAGCAGCAGCGAGATCAGCGTGATGGGCACGATGTCGCCCGACTGCGGCTCGCTGGGCATCTGGCTGATGAGGTAGACGCTCCCCGGCAGGAAGCTCGTCTGCAGCAGCCGCTCGATGAAGGGCACGATGGTGCCCACGTTGAACGCGATCAACAGGCCGCCTGCCACGCCGGCCAAGGTGCCGATCACGCCCGAGGCCGCGCCCTGCACCATGAAGACGCCCATGATCGAACGCGGGCTCGCGCCGAGGGTACGCAGGATGGCGATGTCGGCACGCTTGTCGGTCACCGTCATCACCAGGGTGGAGACGAGGTTGAAGGCCGCCACCGCGACGATCAGCGTCAGGATGATGAACATCAGGCGCTTCTCGAGCTGCACGGCGGCGAACCAGTTGCGGTTGGTGCGCGTCCAGTCGCGCACGTAGTACTGCGCGCCCATCGCAGCGCTCAGCTCGTAGGCGACGGTCGGGGCTTCGTGCAGGTCCTTCAGGCGCAGCTGTACGCCGGTCGGGCCTTCGACGCGGAAGAGCCGCTGTGCGTCGTCGAGGTGCATGAGCGCCAGCGTGCTGTCGTACTCGTAGTGACCGGAGTCGAAGGTGCCGACGACCGTCATCTGCTTGAGCCGCGGCACCACCCCCGCCGGCGTGACCTGGCCCCCGGGGGCGAGGATGGTGACGTTGTCGCCTTCACGCACGCCGAGCAGGCGCGCGAGCTCGCTGCCGAGCACGATGCCCCACTGGCCCGACACGAGCTTCGCGAGCGTGGTGTCTTTCAGCTGCGCGGCGAGGTCGGTGACGGTGGCTTCCTCGTTCGGCGAGATGCCGCGCACCACGGCGCCGCGCATCTCGTCGCCGCGCGCGATCAGGGCCTGTGCCGACACGAACGGTGCAGCACCGACGACCTGCGGGTTCTTGCGCGCCTCGGCCGCGGTCGCCTGCCAATCGGGCAGCCCGGCTCCGCGCCCTTCGAGCACCTCCACGTGCGAGACCACCGACAACATGCGGTCGCGCACCTCCTTCTGGAAGCCGTTCATCACTGACAGCACGATGATGAGCGCCGCCACACCGAGCCCGATGCCCAGCATCGAGACACCGGAGATGAAGGAGATGAAGCCGTTGCGGCGGCCGGCACGGCCCGCTCGCGTGTAGCGCCAGCCGATCTGCAATTCGTAGGGCCAGTTCATATGGGCGGGCATGCTAACCGAGGCCCACCCGGCCCCGACGACACAGGTCTCTCAATGATTGGCAGCGGGGCGGATCAGCGCGGGGCGGGCACCGAAGCGCTTCAGGATCGACTGCTCGATGCCGGCGGCGTCCAGGCCGCACAAGCTGAGCAGCTTGGCGGGGTCGCCATGCTCGATGAATTCATCGGGCAGGCCGAGGCTGAGCACCGGCACTTCGATGCGGGCCGCCTGCAGCGCTTCCTGCACCGCACTGCCGGCACCGCCCATCACGCAGCCCTCTTCCACGGTCACGATGGCATCGTGGCTGCGCGCGAGCTCGGTCACGAGCGCCACATCGAGCGGCTTCACGAAGCGCATGTTCGCCACCGTGGCGCCGAGGTTTTCCGCCGCAGCCAGCGCCGGGTAGAGGAGCGTGCCGAAGGCGAGGATCGCGATGCGCTCGCCGCGGCGGCGCACTTCACCCTGGCCCCAGGGCAGCGTGTCGAGCGTGGGCTGCACCGCCACGCCGGCGCCCGAGCCGCGCGGGTAGCGCACGGCCGTCGGATGGTTTTGCTTGAAGGCAGAGGTCAGCAGCTGGCGTGTCTCGCTCTCGTCGGCCGGCGTCAGCACGCTCATGTTGGGAATGCAGCGCAGGTACGAGATGTCGTACGCACCAGCGTGCGTGGCACCGTCGGCGCCCACCAGGCCCGCGCGGTCGAGCGCGAAGACCACCGGCAGGTTCTGCAGTGCCACGTCGTGGATCAGCTGGTCGTAGGCGCGCTGCAGGAAAGTGGAGTAGATCGCCACCACCGGCTTCAGGCCCTCGCAGGCCAGGCCCGCGGCGAAGGTCACGGCATGCTGCTCGGCGATGCCGACGTCGTGGTAGCGCTTGGGGAAGCGCTGCTCGAACTCGACCATGCCCGAGCCTTCGCGCATGGCGGGCGTGATGCCGACCAGGCGCTCGTCGGCCGCCGCCATGTCGCACAGCCACTGGCCGAACACCTGCGTGAAGGTCGGCTTGGGCGGCGTGGCGGGTTTCTTCAGGCCTTCGGCCGGGTTGAACTTGCTCGGGCCGTGGTAGGCGATCGGGTCGGCCTCAGCCAGCTTGTAACCCATGCCCTTCTTGGTGACCACGTGCAGGAACACGGGGCCCTTCATGTCGCGCAGGTTCTCGAGCGTGGGGATCAGCGAATCGAGGTCGTGCCCGTCGATCGGGCCGAAATAGGTGAAGCCGAACTCTTCGAAGATCGTGCCGGGCACGACCATGCCCTTGGCGTGCTCCTCGAAGCGGCGGGCCAGCTCGAACAAGGGCGGCGCATTCTTCAGCACCGTCTTGGCCGTATCGCGCGCCGCGGCGTAGAACTTGCCGCTCATCAGGCGCGCCAGGTAGCGGTTGAGGGCGCCGACCGGCGGCGAGATCGACATGTCGTTGTCGTTCAGCACCACGAGCATGTTGGCGCCCGCCACGCCAGCGTTGTTGAGCGCCTCGAAGGCCATGCCGGCGGTCATCGCACCGTCGCCGATCACCGCCACCGAGCGGCGGTCTTCGCCGCGCATCTTGGCGGCGACCGCCATGCCGAGCGCGGCCGAGATCGAGGTCGACGAGTGGGCGGTGCCGAAGGTGTCGTACTCGCTCTCGTCACGCCGCGGGAAACCCGACAGCCCGCCGTACTGGCGCAGCGTGGACATTCGGTCCCGGCGGCCGGTGAGGATCTTGTGCGGGTAGGTCTGGTGGCCGACGTCCCACACGATGCGGTCGTGCGGGGTGTTGAAGACGTGGTGCAGGGCGATCGTGAGCTCCACGGTGCCCAGGTTCGACGACAGGTGGCCGCCGGTCTGCGACACGCTCTGCAGCACGTAGTCGCGAAGTTCGACGGCAAGCTGCTTCAGCTCGAGCCGGGAGAGCTTGCGCAGGTCGGCCGGGCTCTGGATGGTGTTGAGCAGTGCGTGGTTGTTGGTCGTCATCTCAGCAGTCCCTGTCCACCACTTTGTTGGCGAGGTCGGCCAGCCGCTGCACGTCGGGCAGGTGGCTGCGGGTGAGCGCCGCGAGCGCCTTTTCGCGCAGCTCGCGGGCGTGCTGCCGGGCCGCATCGAGGCCCAGCACCGACACGTAGGTGGGTTTGTTCGCGTTCTGGTCTTTGCCAGCGGTCTTGCCCAGCGTTTCGGACGCCTGGGTCACGTCGAGGATGTCGTCGACCACCTGGAAGGCCACGCCGATGGCGTCGCCATAGTCCGACAGCGCCTGCCACGCAGCGGGGCTGGCCTGGCCGCAGGCAGCGCCCATCAGCACGCTGCCCTGCAGCAGCGCGCCGGTCTTGCGGTGGTGCATGTCGCGCAGCGACTGCTCGTCGAGCGTGACGCCGATGCTGGCGAGGTCGATCGCCTGGCCGCCGGCCATGCCGGCGTGGCCCGCCGAACGCGCCAGCAAGGAGCACAGCCGGGCCTGCAGTGCAGGCGGCACGCCCTCGTCGGGCGTCAACACCTCGAAGGCGAGGGCCTGCATCGCGTCACCGGCCAGCATGGCCTGCGCTTCGCCGAACTGCACGTGCACCGTGGGCTTGCCACGGCGCAGCACGTCGTTGTCCATGCAGGGCATGTCGTCGTGGATCAGGGAGTAGGCGTGAATCAGTTCCACTGCGCAGGCCGCGCGCAGGGCGGCCTCGCCTTCCGCGCCATGCACCGCTTCGGCCGCGGCCATCACCAGCAGCGGGCGCAGGCGCTTGCCGCCGTCGAGCACGCCATAGCGCATGGCCTGGCCGAGGCCGGCCGGGGCCTGCAGCGGCACCCAGGCCGACAGTGCCGACTCGACCGTGTCGAGCTGGGTCCGGCACCACGTCTCGAAATCGACGCCCATCATTCGTTTTTCCAAGGCTTGAGTTGGCCCTCTTCGAGCACCTTCACCTGCTGCTCCACGGCGTCGAGCCGCTCGCGGCAGTAGTTCAGGAGGTCGGCGCCGCGGCGGTAGTTCTGCAGCAGGGCGTCGAGCGGGAGTTGTCCGCCCTCCATGGCCGCCACCAGGGCTTCCAGCTCGGCCAGGGCGTCTTCGTAGTTCTGAGGCGCCGGGCTGGCAGGCGGGGTGGTAGGAGTCTTGGCCATCTTGGTGCGCAAAGCCGGGATTGTAGTCAGCCGGCACCCGCGGGCGGGCCCCGGCAAACGCCTAGCGCCAGAGGTGATGCAGGTCAACCACGCACCCCCAAAAGGGCCATCGACACCCCTGGGTACAATCCGCGTCCCTCGCTGAATGACCGGGCTTAGGCATCGCACCGAACCCGTCCGCGCCGTGCGCAGCGATGAGCCCCACCCGAGGCTTGCGGCCCTGGGTGGCACGTTCACCATCGGTCAAAAGGAAACCTCGGGATCATGTCTGACCTGAGCCTTGCTCTCCCCGCTCTGGGGCCCTCTCACCTGGAGCAACCTCGCCTCCAGCTCCCCGTCTCCTCCTACTTCGACGACGACCTCCATCGCCGCGAGATGGAGCTGATCTTCCAGCACGGCCCGCGCTACCTCGGGCACGAACTCGCCGTGCCGGAGGTCGGCGACCACTACGCCCTGCCCCAGGAAGGGGAAGGCCGGGCCCTGGTGCGCACCGCCCAGGGCATCGAGCTGATCTCCAACGTCTGCCGCCATCGCCAGGCGGTGATGATGAAAGGCCGCGGCCACACGGGGCAGAACATCGTCTGCCCGCTGCACCGCTGGACCTACGACCTGAAGGGCCAGTTGATCGGCGCCCCGCATTTCCAGCAGGACCCCTGCCTGCACCTCAACCGCTACAAGACGCGGACGTGGAACGGCATGGTCTTCGAGGACAACGGCCGCGACGTCGCTGCGGAGCTCGCCACGCTCGGCCCGCGGGCCGACCTCGACTTCAGCGGCTACGTGCTGGACAAGGTCCACATGCACGAGTGCGACTACAACTGGAAGACCTTCATCGAGGTCTACCTCGAGGATTACCACGTCGGCCCCTTCCACCCGGGGCTCTCGCAGTTCGTCACCTGCGACGACCTGAGCTGGGAATTCGGCCGCCACCACTCGGTGCAGACGGTGGGCGTGAACAAGGGCTTCGCGAAGGCCGGCTCGGCCACCTACCTCAAGTGGCACGAGGCGGTGCTGAAGTTCCGCGACGGCCAGCCGCCGAAGCAGGGCGCCATCTGGCTCACCTACTACCCGAACATCATGGTCGAGTGGTACCCGCACGTGCTGGTGGTGTCGACGCTCTACCCCAAGGGCCCGCAGAAGACGCTCAACGTGGTGGAGTTCTTCTACCCCGAGGAGATCACCGCCTTCGAGCGCGAGTTCGTCGAGGCGCAGCAGGCGGCCTACATGGAGACCTGCGTGGAAGACGACGAGATCGCGATGCGCATGGATGCGGGCCGCAAGGCCTTGTGGGAGCGCGGTGACAACGAGGCCGGCCCCTACCAGTCGCCGATGGAAGACGGCATGGAAGAGTTCCACGCCTGGTATCGCCGCGCGATGAACTACCGCGGCTGATGGGAAGACTCTCCGCGCCGGCGCTCATGGTGCTGGCGTCCTTCCTCTTCGCCACCATGAGCGTGTGCGTGAAGCTCGCCAGCGAGCTCTACGACACCGCCGAGATCGTCTTCTACCGCGGCATGGTGGGCGCGGTCGTGCTGTTCCTGGTGGCCAGGCGCCAGGGCGGCACGCTGCGCACGCCGGTGCCGGCGATGCATTTCTGGCGCAGCGTGAGCGGCGTGCTTGCGCTGGGCCTGTGGTTCTACGCCATCGGCAACCTCCCGCTCGCCACCGCGATGACGCTCAACTACATGTCGTCGGTGTGGATGGCGCTCTTCCTCATCGGCGGCGCAGTGATGCTGGGCACGTCGAAGGTCGACGGCCGGCTGGTCGCCACCGTGCTGCTGGGCTTCATCGGCGTGGCGCTGATCCTGCGGCCGACCATCGAGCAGAACCAGCTCTGGCACGGCCTCATCGGCCTGATGTCGGGCGTGCTCGCCGCCACCGCCTACCTGCAGGTAACGGCCCTCGGCCGCGCCGGCGAGCCGGTCTACCGCATCGTCTTCTACTTCTCGGTGGGCGGCATGCTGCTGGGTCTCGTCACGGCGCTCGCAAGCGGCGGCTTGTCCACCCACACGACCTGGCAAGGCCCCGTGCTCCTGCTCGCCGTGGGCGTGCTTGCGACCGTGGCGCAGATGATGATGACGCGCGCCTACGGCGTGGGCCGGCCACTCGTCAACGCCAGCCTGCAGTACCTGGGCATCGCGTTTTCGTTCCTCTACGGCGCGCTGCTCTTCAACGACAAGATCACCTGGATGGCGGTGCTGGGCATGTGCTTCATCGTCGCCTCGGGCCTGGGCGCCACGCTGCTGCGCAGCCGCACCGCCTTCAAGGACACCACCACCCCCACCGAAAGCTGAGCCCATGCACCCCTTGATCAGCGCTACCGACCTGCGAGACCTGCTGGCCCGCCGCCCGGAGACCGTGCTGCTCGATTGCAGCTTCGACCTCGCAGACCCCACCGCCGGTGAACGCAGCTACGCCGAAGGCCACCTGCCCGGCGCGCACTACGCGCACCTCGACCGCGACCTGTCGGGCGCGAAGACCGGCCGCAACGGCCGCCACCCGCTGCGCGAACGTGCCGACTACGCGGCCTGGATGGGCCGCACGGGCATCGCTCCGGGGCTGCCGGTCGTCGTCTACGACCGGCAGGCCGGCATGTTCGCCGTGCGGGCCTGGTGGGTGCTGCGCTGGATGGGCCATGACGCGGTGGCGCTGCTCGATGGCGGCCTGCAGGCGTGGACCGCGGCCGGCGCACCGCTCACGGCCGATGTGCCCGCCCCGCGTGCAACGGCGCCCTACCCCGAGCTGCCGCCCGCCATGCCGCGCATCGATGCCTCGCAGTTGCAGCAGCGCCTAAGCGAGGTGCTCGTGCTCGACGCCCGCGCCCCCGAGCGCTACCGCGGCGACGTCGAGCCGCTCGACCCGGTGGCCGGCCACATTCCCGGCGCCGTGAATCGCTTCTTCAAGGACAACCTGCAGCCCGATGGCCGCTTCAAGCCGGCCGATCAGCTCAAGCGCGAGTTCGACGCCCTCCTCCCCGACGAGCGCCAGGTCGTGCACAGCTGCGGCTCGGGCGTCACCTCGTGCCACAACCTGCTGGCGATGGAAGTGGCCGGCTTCGGCCGTTCGCGCCTGTATGCCGGGTCCTGGAGCGAGTGGTGCAGTGAACCAACCCGGCCAGTCTCCAAGGGCCCGCGACCGTAAGGGTTGACCTACGTCAGCCCGCTCTTCGGCCCCGTTGACCCGCCGCCGCGGTGGGACTACCTTCGCGTTGAACGCCTCCGTTCGCCACTGGAGCTGATCATGTTCAACCGCATCCTGGTTCCCACCGACGGCTCGGACATCACCCAAAAGGCCGTGGCCACCGCCATCACGCTGGCGAAGTCCGTGAACGCGAAGCTTTACACGCTGAGCGTGAAGGAGCCCTTCCCCTACAGCGCCATCTCCGAGATGCAGCCCACGCCGCCGCAGGAGTTCTTCGACGCGCAGGAGCGCATCGCCGCCGCGCGAGTCAAGGAGGTGCGTGACTTGGCCGGCACCAGCGGCCTGGCCTGCGAAGGCCACACCGTGGAAGCCCTGCACCCGTGGGAAGCCATCATCGAGCACGCCAAGCGCCACGAGTGCGACCTGATCGTGATGGCCTCGCACGGCCGCCGGGGCGTGACCGCCCTGCTGCTCGGCAGCGAGACGCAGAAGGTCCTCACGCACACCAACATTCCCGTGTTGGTCGTGCGCTAGGCCCGGGTCAGTGGTGGTGCATCCCCCGCACCACCAGCGCGATGATCACCATGCCCACCGCCAGCCAGGCGAGCTGGGCGATGGTGTCGCGTGCCGACAGTCGGTGCTGCAGCTGCGGGATGAGGTCGGCCACTGCCACGTAGATGAAGCTGCTCGCCGCGACCACCAGCAGGTAGGGAAAGAGGTCGACCCACGGGCCAACGATGAAGTAGCCGAGCACCCCGCCCGCCACCGCTGCGAGGCCTGACATCGCGTTGTAGAGCAACGCCTTCGAGCGGCTCAGGCCGGCGTTCAGCAGCACGATGTAGTCGCCGACCTCCTGCGGGATCTCGTGCGCGATGATCGCCAGCGCCGTCACGATGCCCACCTGCGTGTCGGTCAGGAAGGCGGCCGCGATGATCACGCCGTCGCAGAAGTTGTGGATGCTGTCGCCGAGCAGCACGCTCCAGCCGCCGCGGCCGGCCTGATGCTTGTCGAAGTGGTGATGGTGGTGGTGGCCGTCGCCCTCGTGATGGTGGCTGTGGCGGTAGAGCTCGGCCTTCTCGAGCAGGAAGAAGAAGATCAGCCCCGCCAGCAGCGTGGCAAACAGCGCCTGCGGGCTCGCGTTGCTCTCGAAGGCCTCGGGCAGCACGTTGAGCAAGGCGGTGGCGAGCAGCACGCCGGCCGACAGGCTGACCAGGTGGTGCACCACGCGGCTGAGCACGCCCACCGTGAGGCTGGCGGCGATCAGCACCGAGAGCAGGCCGCCGGCGAGCGTGGCCGCGAGGATGTAGAGGAGGGTCATCGGATCACAAAAAAGCCGCGAGAAACCTCGGCCCGCGCAAAAAAAGCCGCGCGAGGTGCGCGGCTCGTTTTCGAAAGACGCAGGTTTCAGGCCACGCCGTTCGCCTTGAACCAGGCCACCGCGCGCTTCCATCCGTCTTCGGCGGCTTCCTTGCGGTAGCTCGGCCGGTAGTCGGCGTGGAAGGCATGCGGCGTGTCGGGGTAGACCACGAACTCCGACTTCTTGGCCGCAGCGCTGCCAGTGCTCAAGGCGGCTTTCATCTTATCAACCGTGTCAACGGGAATGCCGGTGTCCGCCGCACCGTAGAGGCCCAGCACCGGGCCGTTGAGCTTGCCAGCCAGCTCGACCGGGTGGGCCGGCGTCAGCGGCGTGCTGTTGCCCACCAGTCGGCCGTACCAGGCCACGCCCGCCTTCACGGCCGGGTTGTGCGCGGTGTAGAGCCAGGTGATGCGGCCGCCCCAGCAGAAGCCGGTCACGCCCAGCTTGGCGGTGTCGCCCCCATTGCCCTGGGCCCAGGCGACCGTCGCGTCGAGGTCGCGCATCACCTGTTCGTCGGGCACCTTGGCGATCACCTCGCTCATCAGCTTGGCGATCTCGGTGTACGACTTGGCGTCGCCCTGACGCACGAAGAGCTCGGGGGCGATGGCCAGGTAGCCGAGCTTGGCGAAGCGTCGCGCCACGTCGGCGATGTGCTCGTGCACGCCGAAGATCTCGGAGATCACGAGGATCACCGGCAGGCCCGTCTTGCCGGCCGGCGCCGCGCGGTAGGCGGGCATCTTGAAGTCGCCGACGGGGATGGTCACCTCGCCGGCGGTGAGGCCGGTGGTGTCGGTCTTGATCGTCTGTGCGGCCACCGGCAGCACGGCGGCGGCGAAACCGCTGCCCACGGCCGTTTGCATGAAGCCGCGGCGGTTGAAGTCTCGGGTCGGGGTGAGGCTGTCCAGGTCCTTGCTGAGCATGCGAGTCTCCGAGGGTGGTGAGGAAGGAGGCGGCGATTCTAGGAAGCGGCGTGAAACAGTGCACGGGTACGGCCTCACCCCGCGCTTGCGGGGGCGCCACACGCCGCCTCGAAAAGCGGCACTTTTCGCGCGCTGCCTTGCGCGCGTGCGCTGGCGCCCTTGCGCGCACTCGCAGCAGCGGCAATCCTCGCCCTTCGCTGCCCCACCCTGCCGTCCCCACCGTGCGAGAAACCCTGGCCTCCGTCGTCGACAGCTCGCCGCTCACCGAGGCGGAGCCGTCGGAGCTGGCCGGCTCCCCGGCCAAGGACCTGCGCGGCCGCCTGCGCGCCATGCAGGTGCAGGCGGTGCTCACGCTCACGCCGGTGGTGGCGGTCTCCAACCTGGTCGGTGCGACCACCCTGAGCTGGACCTTCCGCGACACCGCCCCGCCCTGGGCCCTGCTGACCTGGGTCGGCCTCGTGCTGCTGAGCGTCGGCTGGGGCGCGCGCGCCTGGTTGCGCGGGCGCACCGGAGAACCACCCGCCCAGGCCTCGCGCCGCGCCACCAACCGCGTCACGCTGCACGCCGTCGTGCTGGGGCTGCTCTGGGCCGTGCCCCTGCCCTTTCTCGCCGCGGTGGCCTCGCCTTCGCAGTTCCTGGTGCTCACCGCCATCACCGTGGGCATCGTCTGCGCCGGGGCCACGGCGCTGGCGCCGATCCGCCGCGCCGGCACGGTGTTCCCCCTGCTCGTGTCGGTCGGTGCGGCCATCGCACTGGGCCAGCTCCGTTCCGATGCGGCCGGCACGCTGGCCGTGCTGCTGCTGGCCTACCTGCTGGTGATGCTCTACGGCGTGCTGTCGTGGTCGCGCATGTTCAAGGCGCGCATGGTGGCCGAGCTACGCGCCGACGAGCACCGCGAAACCATCGGCCTGCTGCTGCGCGACTTCGAGCAGAACGCGGCCGACGTGCTCTGGGAGGTCGACGCCGAAGGCCGGCTGGTGCGCGTCTCGCGCCGCATGGCGCGGCTCTTCAGCCGCTCGCAGAGCGCGCTCGAAGGCCGGCTGCTGGTGGAAGTGCTGGCGCGCCGCCAGCGCCGCCTGCCGGTGGCCAGTGCCAGCGAAGGCGCCGCCGCGCTCAAGAAGCTGGCCCAGCACTTCGAAGACGGCACGCCCTTCGGCCATGTCGAGCTGCCGGTGTGGCTGAACCAGCGCACGGTGTGGTGGTCGCTCACCGCCAAGCCGGTCGATGGTGGTGGATGGCGCGGCGTGGTCGCCAACGTCACTGCGGCGCGCGAGGCGCAGCAGCACGTGTGGCAGCTCGCCCACTTCGACAGCGTCACCAACCTCAGCAACCGCCACCGCTTCCGCATCGAGCTCGACACGGCACTCGAGAGCGTGCGCCAGACCGGCGAGCAATGTGCCGTGCTGTGCCTCGACCTCGACGGCTTCAAGACCGTGAACGACGCCCTCGGCCACGACATGGGCGACATGCTGCTGCGCGTGGTGGGCCAGCGCCTCGAAGCCTCGCGCCGCGAAGGCGACATCGTGGCGCGCCTCGGCGGTGACGAGTTCGGCCTCATCGTGCGCGAGATCAACACGCCCGACGAAGTGGCGCTCGTCGCCGGCCGCGTGCTGTACGCCCTGAGCAAGCCCTGCGAGATCGGCGGCGTGACCGTGCCGCTCGGCGCGAGCCTGGGCATCGCCATCGCCCCGCGCGACGGGCTGGAAGCCGACGTGCTGCTCAAGCACGCCGACCTCGCGCTCTACGCCGCCAAGGCCGCCGGCCGCGGCCAGTTCAGCTTCTACACGCACAGCATGGAAGCGCGGGTGGTGAAGCGCCTGGGCATGGAGCGCGCGCTGCGCGAAGCCATCCCCGGCCAGCAGCTGCGGCTTGTGTTCCAGCCGCAGATCCGCCTGGCCGACAACCGCGTGAGCGCCTTCGAAGCGCTCGTGCGCTGGACGCACCCCGAGCTCGGCGACGTGCCGCCGCAGGAGTTCATCCCCGTGGCAGAAGAAGCCGGGATGATCCACGACATCGGCAAGTGGGTGCTGCACCAGGCCTGCAAGGAGGCCCGGGCCTGGCCCGAGGCGGTGCGTGTGGCGGTCAACCTCTCGCCGCTGCAGGTGATGGCGCGCGACCTGCGCGCCGACGTGGCCCATGCGCTGGCCACCAGCGGCCTGCCGCCCGACCGGCTGGAGATCGAGATCACCGAGTCGGTGCTGCTGGGCGACAGCCACACCACGCTCGCCAAGCTGCATTCACTGCGAGAGCTCGGCGTGCGCATCGCGCTCGACGACTTCGGCACCGGCTACTCGTCTTTGGCCTACCTGCGCCGCTTCCCGTTCGACCAGCTCAAGATCGACCGCAGCTTCGTGCGCGAGATCGTGACCCGCCCCGACGCACGCGCCATCGTGCGCGCCACCATCGAGATGGCCAACGCCCTGCGTATGGAGACCCTGGCCGAAGGGGTGGAGGACGAGCGCGCCGTCGACGTGCTGCGCGAGCACCACTGCGGCTCGGTGCAGGGCTTCCTGATCTCGCCGCCGATCCGCAACGACGACGTACTCGACTTCCTGCGCGCGCGCGCCGAGGCGCCGGAGCCCAAGGCGGCCCCAGGCAGCGATCGCCACGTAGCCTGAATGTCATGCACCTGCCCTCACAATCGAGGGCATGACTGACTCGCTCCCGCCGCAACCCGGCGTGCTCGCGGCCATCGACATGGGCTCCAACAGCTTCCGGCTGGAAATCGCCCAGCTGAGCCCCGGCCGCTACAAACGCATCGACTACCTGAAGGAGACCGTGCGCCTCGGCGCCGGCCTCGACGAAGAAGGCCTGCTGACCGAAGACGCGATGCAGCGCGGCCTGGCCTGCCTGCAGCGGTTTGCCCAGCGCCTGCGCGGCATCGAGCCCGAGCGCATCCGCGCGGTGGCCACGCAGACCTTGCGCGAGGCCCGCAACCGCGATGCCTTCCTCGCCCGGGCCCGCGCGGCGCTGGGCCTGCCGATCGAGGTGATCTCGGGCCGGGAGGAAGCGCGCCTCATCTACGCCGGCGTGGCCCGGCTGCAGCCGTCCGACGACTGGCGGCTGGTCATCGACATCGGCGGCCGCTCCACCGAGATGATCCTGGGCCAGGGCCGCACACCGCTGCGCGCCGAATCGTTCCAGGTCGGCAGCGTGAGCCTGTCGATGCGCTACTTCGGCGATGGCCGCTTCACCGAAGCGGCCTTCCGCGCCGCGCAGGTGGCCGCGGGCGCCGAACTGGAAGAGGCACTCGCGCCCTTTGCTTCAAGGCACTGGAAGGAAGCGCTCGGCTCTTCGGGCACCGCAGGCGCGGTGTCGCAGCTGCTGCAGGCCAGCGGCATCACCGACGGCGTCATCACGCCCGACGGCCTGCGCTGGTGCATGGAGCAGTGCCTGCGCGCCGGCCGCATCGACAAGCTCAACATGCCCGGCCTGAAGGACGACCGCCGTGCCGTCATCGCCGGGGGGCTCTCGATCCTCTACACGCTGGCCACGCATTTCGACATCGCCGAGCTGCAGCCCGCCAAGGGCGCCTTGCGCCAGGGCGTGATCTTCGACCTCGACGAGCGCCTGAGCGCCGCCACCGCGCCCCAAGGCCACGACGCGCGCGACGCCTCGGTGGACGAGCTGCAGCAGCGCTTCGAGGTCGACGTGCCGCAGGCCCGGCGCGTGGCCGACCTGGCGCTCGCACTGCACGCCGGCGTGGCGCCCAGCGCCGACCCCGCCCTGGCTCGCGAGCTGCGCTGGGCCGCCGCGTTGCACGAGATGGGCATGATGGTGTCTCACCACGACCACCATCGCCACAGCGCCTACCTGCTCGGCCATGTGGACGCGGCCGGGTTCTCCCAGTCGCAGCAGCGGCGTCTGGCCGACCTGGTGCTCGCGCAGCGCGGAGGCTTGCGCAAGGTGGAGGCTCAGCTGGCGCAGGACAGCTTCGCCTGGCAGGCGCTGTGCCTGCGGCTCGCGATCATCGTGTGCCATGCGCGGACCGGCGTGGACACCGACACCCTGAGCCTGCAACGCCAAGGCACACAGGCCGTGCTCGTGGTGCCGTCGGCATGGGCCGAAGCGCATCCGCGCACGCTGTTCCTGCTCAACGAGGAAGTGTCGGTGTGGGACCGCAGCGGCGCCTTGCGCCTGCAGGTCCAGACCTGAGGGTCAGAGGCAGTCGGGCGACTGCACGGCCTGCAGCACCACCTGGCTGCCGCTCTCGCGCTCGCGGCTGCGGATCCACCACACCGCGCCCTTCTTGATGACCCAGCTCTGGGCCACTTCGCCCAGCAGCAGCGCGGCGACGTGGCCGAGGGTCGGCTGGTGGCCGACCACCAGCACCGGCTCGCTCGACTCGGGCCAGCGTGCCGCCGAGAGCACGGCGGTCGCCGACGCATCCGGCGCGATCGCCTTCACCGTCTTGAAGCTGCGGTCCAGCGCCTTGGCCGTCTGCTGCGTGCGCACCGCCGGGCTCACGAGTATGCGCGTGGAATGCGCGAGCCGGTGGTTCAGCCACTCGGCCATGCGCTGCGCCTGACGTTCGCCCTTGGGCGTGAGCGGTCGGTCGAGATCGTCAAGGTCTTCTCGTTCGGGCACGGCTTCGGCATGCCGCCACAGGATCAGGTCCATCGCTCTCAGCCTCCCACGGCGTAACGTTCCATCAGGGCGCGCTGGGCGCTCGGGCCCTCGAGGCCCACCCGTTCGTACTCTCCGTCGGCGCGGAGTTCCCAGGCGTCCTGCCGGTCATGCAGATACGGCACCAGGCATTCGTCGATCACGCGCTGGCGCATCTTGGCGTCGCGCACCGGCCAGGCCACCTCGATGCGGCGGAACATGTTGCGGCTCATCCAGTCGGCACTCGAGAGGAACAGCGCCTCATCGTCGTCGCTGGCGCCCCAGCGGAAATACAGCACGCGCGAATGCTCGAGCAGCCGCCCCACCACCGAGCGCACGCGGATGCGGTCGGTCACGCCGGGAATGCCGGGCGGCAGCATGCAGGCACCGCGCACGATGAGGTCGATGCTGGCGCCGGCCTGGCTGGCGGCAACCAGGGCGTCGATCAGCGGCACGTCGGTGAGCGCGTTGACCTTGGCGACGATGCGCGCCGGCTTGCCGTCGCGTGCCGCCTGGGCCACCTGGTCCACCAGCTTGAGCATCTGCTTGTGCAGCGTGAACGGCGCCTGCAGCAACTGCTTCATCGGGCGCGTCTTGCCCAGGCTCGCGAGCTGCTGGAACACGGCGTCGGCATCCGAGGTCATCTCGGGGTCGGCGGTGAGGTAGCCCACGTCGGTGTAGAGCCGCGCGGTCTTGGGGTTGTAGTTGCCAGTCGAGAGGTGCGTGTAGCGGCGCAGCCGGCCGCCCTCGCGGCGCGTGACCAGCAGCAGCTTGGCATGCGTCTTGAGGCCGACGATGCCGTACACCACCTGCGCGCCCACGGCCTCCAGCCGCTCCGCCCAGTTGATGTTGGCCTCTTCGTCGAAGCGGGCCTTCAACTCCACCACCGCCATCACTTCCTTGCCGCGGCGGGCGGCCTCGATCAGCAGGTCCATCAACGGCGACTCGCTGCCGGTGCGGTAGATCGTCTGCTTGATCGCGAGCACGTCGGGGTCTTCGACCGCTTCGCGCAGGAACTGCACCACCGGCTCGAACGACTGGTAGGGGTGGTGCATCAGCACGTCGCCCACGTCGCTCAGGTGCTTGAAGATCGATTCGTCGCGCGACAGGCGCCGAGGCCACGAGGCCTCGTGCGGCGCGAAGCGCAGCTGCGGCGCATCGGCGGAATCGATCAGCGCGTTGAGCCGCACCAGGTTGACGGGCCCGTTGACCTGGTACAACGCCGCCTCGGGCAACGCGAACTGCGCCAGCAGGAAGGCCGACAGCTCCGGCGGGCAGGTGTTCACCACCTCCAGCCGGATCGCCTGGCCGAAGTGGCGCGTGGTGAGGCCGGAGCGCAGCGCCTGGCGCAGGTTGACCACGTCTTCCTCGTCGACCGCGAGGTCGGAGTCGCGCGTGAGGCGGAACTGCGAGAACGCCTCGACCTCGCGGCCCGGGAACAGCTCGGCAAGGTGCGCGCGGATCACGCTCGTGAGCAGCACGAAGGCCTGGCCGCCACCGGCAATGTCATCCGGCAGGCGGATCACCCGCGGCAGCACGCGTGGCACCTTGACGATGGCGATGCTGTTTTCGCGGCCGAAGGCATCCTGCCCGCCCAGGCGCACGATGAAGTTGAGCGACTTGTTGGCGACTTGCGGGAACGGGTGCGACGGGTCGAGCCCGACCGGCACGAGCAGCGGCCGCACCTGGCGCTGGAAGAAGTTGTCGACCCAGCGGCGCTGGGCCTCGTTGCGGTCGGAGTGGTTGAGGATGTGGATGCCTTCGCGGGCCAGCGCGGGCATCACCTCGTCGTTGAAGCAGCGGTACTGGTCGTCGATCAGGCGGTGCGCGTCGACGGCCACGGCCTCGAGGTCGCGGTTCGACACGCCTGCTCCCGGCTGGCGCGCCGCCTCGATGTAGTCGGCGAAACGCACCTCGAAGAACTCGTCCATGTTCGACGAGACGATGCAGATGTAGCGCAGACGCTCCAGCAGCGGCACATCCTCGCGCCGCGCCTGGGCGAGCACCCGGCGGTTGAAGGCGAGGATGGAGCTTTCACGGTTGAGCAGTGCAAGCGTTCTTGTTGTCGGCACCGGGGTCATGAGACCAGTCTATGAAGGTTTTGCGACTGTTTCGTGACAGCCTCAATGCTTGTGTGACAGCTCGGCACGAGGTGGCCCACGAACTGATGGCACACCTCGGTCCAGTCGAACTGCAGGGCGCGCTGCCGCGCCGCCTCGCGGGGGATCTCGAGCGCGGCGAGCGCCGCCACGCGCAGATCGTCGTGCAACACGCCGCCATCGTGCCCGTCATGCTGCGGCGCCACCACGTCGAGCGGGCCGGGCACCGGGAAGGCCGCAACCGGCGTGCCGCACGCCATCGCCTCCAGCATCACGAGGCCGAAGGTCTCGGAGCAGCTCGGGAACACGAAGGCATCGGCCGCGCTGTAGATGCGGACCAGTTCTGCGCGAGGAACCACGCCGCGCCAGTGGACATGCGGGTACTTGCGCTTGAGCGTGTCTTCCAGCGGGCCGACGCCGTAGACCACTTTCGACCCCGGCAGGTCGAGGCCCAGGAAGGCCTCGAGGTTCTTCTCGTAGCTGACGCGGCCGACATACAGGAACACCGGCCGAGGCAGGCCGAGGTCGGCGCCGTCGACCGGCTTGAAGAGGCTCAGGTCCACCCCGTGCGACCAGGGCAGGAGCTTCGAGAACCCGTGCCCGCGCAGGATGTCGAGCATGCCGGTGGTCGGCACCATGACCCCGCTCGACGGTGCATGGAAACGCCGGAACCAGGCGTAGCCCCAGCGCTCGGGGATGTGCAGCGCACGGGCCAGGATGTCCGGGAAGCGCGTGTGAAACGCCGTCGTGAACGCCCAACCCCACTTCAGGCAATGCTTGCGGGCCGCCGAGCCGAGCGGCCCTTCGGTGGCGATGTGGATGGCGTCGGCCTGCGCGTCATCAAGCATCTGCGCCACCCTGCGGCCCGGCCGCCAGGCCAGCTCGATCTCGCGGTAGCCTGGGCACGGGAAGCGCCTGAAGCCCGACGGTTCGATCAGCACCACCTCGTGGCCCATCGCCGCGAGGCCTTCTTCCAGCTCGACCAGCGTGGTCACCACGCCGTTGACCTGCGGCCGCCAGGCGTCGGTGACGAGCGCGATCTTCATGCTGCCACCTCGGCGGCCAGCACCGGTGCCAGGTGGCGGGCCCGCATCTGCTCGGCCCAGTCGACGATCTCCAGCCGGCCATCGGCCTGCTCGGCCAGTGCCGTGAGGCTCTCGACCCAGTCGCCGTCGTTGGCGTAGGTGATGCCGTCGATCTCGCGCAGCTCGGCGTGGTGGATGTGCCCGCACACCACGCCCTGCATGCCGCGGCGCCGGGCTTCGCGCGCCACCGCGTTCTCGAAGTCGCCGATGAAGTTCACCGCGCGCTTGACCTTCAGCTTGAGGTACTTCGACAGGCTCCAGTACGGCAGCCCCATGCGCGCGCGCAGCGAATTCAGGTAGCGGTTGAGCTTGAGCGTGAACTCGTACAGCGAGTCGCCCACGTGCGCCAGCCACTTGGCGCACTGGATCACGCCGTCGAAATAGTCGCCGTGCATCACCCACAGCTTTCGGCCGTCGGCCGTCTCGTGCACCCATTCCTCGGCCACGTCGATGCCGCCGAAGTTGTGGCCGACGTACTTGCGCGCAAACTCGTCGTGGTTGCCTGGGATGAAGATCACCCGCGTGCCCTTGCGCGCCTTGCGCAGGATCTTCTGCACCACGTCGTTGTGGGCCTGCGGCCAGTACCAGCTGCGGCGCAGCTGCCAGCCGTCGACGATGTCGCCCACCAGGAAGAGCGTCTCGCACTCCACGTGCTTCAGGAAGTCGAGCAGCGACTTCGCCTGGCAGCCGGGCGTGCCCAGGTGCAGGTCGGAGATCCACACGCTGCGGTAATGGCGCCTGTGCTCGCGTGGCGCGTCCTCGTGCTCGCGCGAGGCGTCATCCGCTGCGAGATCGGTGCCCGGGGCGGCCCATGCCTGAAGGAATGCTGCGTCACGTTGCATGGACCTGCATGGTCCGCGTGATGAATGACCGTGCCGTGGCGGGGCCGTGAAGAATGGGTGACGCCCGCGCCCGGATAATCCGCGGATGCATCTGTTGATCCCCTACGCCGCGCCGCATTCCGAGCGTGGCCTCGCGGCGCTGCGCAGCCTGAAGCTGCCCCACCTGAGCCGGCTGCTCGGCCGTCTGCGCCCCACCGAATGCCTCGGCAGCGACGAATACAGCCTCACCCCGCCACACGAGCTGGCCCACGCCCTGGCGCTGGGCTGGAAGGCCAGCGATGGCTGCTTCCCCTGGGCCGCGCGGCAAGCGGCACGCGACGGCGTTGCCGTCGGCGAGAAGGCCTGGGGCCAGCTCACCCCCGTGCACTGGCACGTGGGCGCCGACCACGTGACCCTGCCCGACCCGGCCAACCTGCACCTGAGCGCGCAGGAGTCGCACACGCTCTTCGAAGCGGTGAAGCCGCTCTTCGAGACCGAAGGCTGGGAACTGGCCTGGGGCGCGCCGATGCGCTGGTACGCCGCGCACGATTCGCTGGCCGAGCTGCCGAGCGCCAGCCTCGACCGCGTGATCGGCCGCAACATCGACCTCTGGCTACCCTCGTCTCCGCAGGCGAGGCTGATCCGCCGCCTGCAGAACGAGGTGCAGATGCTGCTCTACCAGCAGCCGCTGAACGATCACCGCGTGGGCCTGGGCGCGCTGCCGGTCAATTCGTTCTGGCTCAGCGGCTGCGGCCGCTCCCAGGCGGAAGCGGCAACGCCGCTGCAGGTGGCCGACAGCCTGCGGGGCCCCGCCCTCGGCTCCGACTGGGCTGCCTGGGCCGAGGCCTGGCGTGCGCTCGACGAAGGCGCCGTCCAGGAAGCACTGGCCGCCGTACGCGACGGCCAGGAGGTCACCCTCACACTCTGCGGCGAACGCCACGCGCAGCGCTTCGAGCCGCAGGCCCTGAACCTGTGGTCGCGGCTGAAGCCGCCCACCGTCGCCGTGGCCCCGTTGCTGGAAGCGCTGTGAACACGCCCACCATCCGCCTGCGCGAGGTGCCGCCCCGCACCGTGTGGGCGCTCGAGCAGGCCGGCATCCACCCGCTGCTCGCCCGCCTCTATGCCGCCCGCGGCGTGCGCAGCGCCGACGAGATCGACGACGCGCTCGCTGGCCTCGTCGCGCCCGCGCAGCTGATGGGCACGCAGGCGGCGGCCAGCTTCCTCGCCGATGCCATCGCCGCGCGCAAACGCATCTGCATCGTGGCCGACTACGACTGCGACGGCGCCACCGCCTGTGCCGTGGCCCTGCGCGGCCTGCGCATGCTCGGCGCCGAGCCCGGCACGCTGGTGCACGTGGTGCCCGACCGCGCGGTGCACGGCTACGGCCTCACGCCGGCGATCGTCGACCTCGCGATGCAGAAGCAGCCGCAGGTGCTGCTCACCGTCGACAACGGCATCGCGAGCCTTGCCGGGGTCGACCATGCCCGAAGCCTCGGGCTCGACGTGGTGGTGACCGACCACCACCTGCCCGCGAAGGACCACGATGGCACGGTGCAGCTGCCCGCCGCCACCGTGATCGTCAACCCCAACCAGCCCGACTGCGGTTTCCCGAGCAAGAACCTCGCGGGCGTGGGCGTGATGTTCTACGTGCTGCTGGCGCTGCGCAGCGAGTTGCGCGCCCGCGGCGTGTTCAGTGCCGAGACGCAGCCGCGGCTCGACGTGCTGCTCGACCTGGTGGCCCTGGGCACGGTGGCCGACGTGGTGAAGCTCGATGCCAACAACCGCCGGCTCGTCGCGCAGGGACTCAAGCGCATCCGCGCCGGCCGCATGCAGCCCGGCGTGGCCGCGCTCTTCAAGGCCGCCGGCCGCGATGCGGCGCGCGCCACCGGTTTCGACTTCGGCTTCGCGCTCGGCCCGCGCATCAACGCGGCGGGGCGCCTCTCCGACATGTCGCTCGGCATCGAGTGCCTGCTCACCGACGACCCCGCACGTGCCACCGAACTCGCGCAGCTGCTCGACACCATCAACCGCGAGCGGCGCGACGTGGAAGCCGGCATGCGCGAGCAGGCCGAAGCCATGCTCGCCCGGCTCATGCCCGAGGGCGATGCGCCCGCCGCGCTCGCGCTCTTCGACCCGGACTTCCACGAAGGCGTGGTCGGCATCGTGGCCTCGCGCCTGAAAGACCGTGTGCACCGGCCGACCTTCGTCTTCGCGATGGGGCAGGACGGCCTGCTCAAGGGCTCGGGCCGCTCGATCAACGGCTTCCACCTGCGCGACGCGCTCGACCTGGTGAGCAAGCGCCACCCGGGCGTGCTGCGCAAGTTCGGTGGGCACGCGATGGCGGCGGGCTGCACGCTCGCCGAAGAAGACTTCACGACCTTCGTCGACGCCTTCCAGCGCGTGGCCACCGAGTGGCTCGATGCCGCCACGCTGTCGCGCACGCTGATGACCGACGGCCCGCTGCCCGCCGAGTACTTCAACCTCGACACCGTGCGCTCGCTCGATGCGCAGGTGTGGGGCCAGGCCTTCGAGGCGCCACTCTTCAGCGACGAGGTCGAGGTGGTGTCGCAGCGCCTGGTCGGCGAGAAGCATTTGAAACTGGCCGTGCGCCACGCCGGCGCGCTGCGCGACGCGATCTGGTTCGGCCGCAGCGAGCCCCTGCCCGACCGGGTGACGCTCGCCTACCAGCTCCGGGTGGACGAATACAACGGCCAGCAGCGCCTGCAGATGATCGTGGAAGCGGCCCGCTGAACGCGGCGCCGCCGATACCACTTGCACGACAGGGTTGCATTCGGTTGCCTGCAGGTGGCCGCGGCGTGAACTACGCTCGTCCTTCGCCGACGAAGAAGGACAAGAGACATGAGCTACCCCGACCCGGCTGATGACACAGCCGACCTGAAACGCCGATCCAGCCTCGTGAGGCTGAGCGCGATCTGCGCGGCCCTCTCGCTGCCCATGCTCAGCTGCGGCGGAAGCGACGACAACCCGCCACCGAACGCCCCGCCCAGTGGCGGCGGCGGAGGAGGTGGCGGCGGTGGCGGTGGAGGCGGTGGCGGAAACCCGCCACCCCCGCCGCCTCCCCCTCCGCCGGGCCCGCCGCGCGCCACGGTGATCAACGGCACGCTGTCCAGCCCGTGGGGCTTCGCCTTCCTGCCCGACGGCCGCATCGTGGTGACGCAGAAGGGTGGCCAGATCGTGGTGCTCAGCGCCGACGGCGCCACCAAGTCCAACCCGCTCTCGGGCGTGCCGGCCGTGGCCACGGCTGGCCAGGGCGGCCTGCTCGACGTGGCGGTCGACCCCGACTACGGCACCGCCGGCTCCAACTGGATCTACTTCAGCTATGCCGAACAGGTGGGCGGCACGAGCGGCACTGCGGTCAACCGCGGGCGGCTCGACCTCACCAACCTGCAGCTGCTCGACATGTCGATGACGCCGATCTTCCGGCAGTTGCCCAAGGTGGCGGTCAGCACCAGCACGGGCCACTTCGGCTCGCGCCTCGCGTTCCGCGGCGACAAGACGCTCTTCATCACCCTCGGCGAGCGCCAGCTGGAAACGCCGGCGCAAGACCTCGGCAGCCACCTAGGCAAGGTGGTCCGCATCAACCGCGACGGCAGCATCCCGCCCGACAACCCGACCTTTGCCGGTGGTGCCGCCCCTGGCATCTGGAGCCTGGGCCACCGCAACCCGCAAGGGGCCGCCATCCACCCGAGCGGCGAGCTGTGGGTCACCGAGCACGGGCCGCAGGGCGGCGACGAGCTCAACATCGCACGCGCCGGCCAGAACTACGGCTGGCCCGAGCGCAGCTATGGCTGTTCTTACCAGGCCACGACCGCGCCATGCCAGATCGGCGGTGGCACCCATGCACCGGCCTACACGGAGCCGGTGACCTGGTGGCCCGGGCCGGGCAACTCGCCGCCCGACCCGTCGATCGCCCCGAGCGGCCTGATGTTCTACGACGGCAACGGTTTCCCGGAATGGCAGGGCAACGCCTTCCTCGGCTCGATGGCCGGCCCCCAAGGGTTGGCGTTGTGGCGGCTCACGCTGAGCGGCAACACGGTCACCGCACGCGAGCGGCTGTTCGCCTCGCTGGGCGAACGCATCCGCTGCGTGCGCCAGGGGCCGGACGGCTGGATCTACTTCATCACCGACAGCGGCAGGCTGTACCGGGTCGACCGGTGAACGCTGCGGGCCTGTGGCACGCCGATTGCCGCAGGCCCTGCGGATCATCTTCGGGGCTCGCCATGGGCACTCATTCCAAGAACACACCCGATTCCGCGCGCCGACACGCGCTCGCCCGCCTGGGCGCCCTGTGGGCCAGCGCCGCGGGCCTGACGCTCGTGGCCTGCGGCGGTGGCGGCGACTCGGGGAGCTCCGCGCCGCCGTCGTCCGGCCCCCCGCCGCCCCCGCCGCCCCCGCCGCCCCCGCCCCCACCGGGCCCGCCTTCGGGGCCGTTGCTGACGACCGCGCTCAACGAGACGCTGGCGTCGCCCTGGGGGCTCGCCTTCCTGCCCGACGGGCGCATGCTGGTCACGCAACGCAGTGGCAGCCTGGTGCTGCTCAACGCCAGCGGCGCGCTCGCCGGCACCATCTCCGGCACGCCGGCGGTGGTGTCCAGCGGCCAGGGCGGCCTGCTCGACGTGGTGCTCGATCCTGATTTCGGCAACGGCAGCAATGACTGGGTCTACCTGTCGTATGCCGAGGCCGGCGCAGGCGGCAGCGGCACCGCGGTGACCCGCGGGCGGCTCGACCTGGCCAACATGCGCCTCGTCGACGTGCCGGCCACGCCGCTCTTCCGCCAGCTGCCGAAGATCAGTGCCGAAGGCCACTACGGCTCGCGCCTCGCGTTCCGGCCCGACGGCACGCTCTTCATCACCCTCGGCGAACGCCAGCAAGGCTCGCCGGCGCAGGACCGCAGCAACCACCTCGGCAAGGTGGTCCGCATCAACCGCAACGGCAGCATCCCGCCCGACAACCCCTACGTCGGCACGGCCTGGCAGCCCGAGATCTGGAGCTATGGCCACCGCAATCCGCAAGGTGCCGCGGTTCGCCCGGGGACCGGCGACCTGTGGCAATCGGAGCATGGCCCGCTCGGCGGAGACGAGCTCAACATTTCCCGGGCCGGCCAGAACCACGGGTGGCCCAACGTGAGCTACGGCTGCAACGTCGACGGCCCGGCCTGCGAAATCGGGGGCGGCACCCACGCGCCGACCTACACCGAGCCGGTGAGCCGGTGGCCCGCGCCGGGCACGCCGCGCCCGTACCAGTCGATCGCGCCGGCCGGCATCACCTTCTACACCGGCACCGGCTTCCCGGAATGGCAGGGCAACGTGTTCGTCGGCGCGCTGGCCGGCCGTGCCCTGTGGCGCATCACGCTGAACGGCAACACCGAGGTCGGGCGCGAGCAGCTGCTGAGCTCGCTCAACGAGCGCATCCGCTGCGTGCGCGAAGGACCCGATGGCTGGCTCTATCTGCTGACCGACAGCGGCAAGCTGATCCGCGTGTACCGCTGACGCCGGCTGCGGATCGCCCCTCCCGCTGCGCGGCGGGGGCCCGCTGCCTACAATCCGGCGGTGAGCATCCAGAACGCTGATCTGCACTGTCATTCCGTCGTCTCCGACGGCACGCTCGAGCCCGAGGCACTCGCCGCACGTGCGCGCGCCAATGGCGTCGACCTGTGGGCACTGACCGATCACGACGAGATCGGCGGCCAGCACCGCGCCCGCGCTGCTGCACATGCAAACGGCATGGCCTACCTCACCGGCACCGAGATCTCGATCACGTTTGCCAACACCACCGTCCACATCGTCGGCCTCGGCTTCGACGCCGACGATCCGGCCATCGTCGCCGGTCTGCGGGCCACTCGCGGCGGCCGCGAAGCGCGCGCGAGAGAGATGGCCGACGGCCTGGCCCAGGTCGGCATCCACGGCAGCTACGAAGGCGCGCTCAAGTACGTGGGCAACCCCGAGCTCATCTCGCGCACCCACTTCGCGCGTTTCCTCGTCGAGACCGGCGTGTGCGCCGACACCTCCGAGGTCTTCCGCAACTACCTCGTCGAAGGCAAGCCCGGCTTCGTGCCGCACCGCTGGGCCACGCTCGAGAACTCGGTGCGCTGGATCACGCAGGCCGGCGGCCTGGCGGTGATCGCCCACCCGGGCCGCTACAAGTTCACGCCGACCGAGGAATACGCGCTCTTCAGCGAGTTCAAGTCGCACGGCGGACGCGGCGTGGAAGTGGTGACCGGCAGCCACACGCCGGCCGATTTCGAGAAGTACGCGCAGATGGCGCTCGACTTCGACCTGCATGCCTCCCGCGGCTCGGACTTCCACAGCCCTGACGAGAGCAATGTCGACCTCGGCACGCTGCCGCCGCTCCCGAAGACGCTCACCCCCGTGTGGGACGCACTGGCCGACCGGATCCAGCACCCGTGATCGCCGCCGCCCTGCCCCTGGCGCGGCACCGTCCTTTCGCCGGCATCGGCCTGATCCTCGTGATGGGCCTGTGGTTCGTCACGCTCGACACCACCGCCAAGTACCTGGGCCAGGTGCTGCCGATCATCATCGGCCTCTTCGCACGCTACGCCGTGCAGGCGCTGCTGATGGGCGGCTGGCTCGCGCTGCGCCTGCTGCGCGGCGGCGGCAATCTCTTTCGCACGGCGCACCCGCGCTTCCAGCTGCTGCGCGGCACCTTGCTGCTCACGACGAGCGCGTTGCTCTTCATCGGCATCCGCCAGATGCCGGTGGCCGAGTTCACCGCGGTGGGCATGCTCTCGCCGGTTCTGGTGACGGTGCTGGCGGCGCTCTTCCTGCACGAGAAGGTCTCGCCGCTGCGCATGGCGCTGGTGGCGGGCGGTTTCGCCGGCGCCTTGATCGTGGTGCGCCCGGGGGCCGGCATCTTCGGCTGGGTGGCGCTCATCCCGCTCACCATGGCGCTGGTGTACGCCGGCTTCCAACTGCTCACGCGCCGGCTGTCGAACCTCGAGCACCCGTTGACCACGCACTTCTACACCGGCCTCGTGGGTGCGCTCGTGGTGCTGGCGATCCTGTTGTTCGAGCCGGCGTCGTCGTGGGACGCGCTGCGCGCCGCACCGCCAGCGATCTGGGGCCTCCTGCTGCTGGTCGGCGTGGCCGGCACGGTGGGCCACCTTTGCCTGATCCTCGCAGTGGGCATGGCGCCGATGGCCACGCTCATGCCCTTCACCTTCCTGCAGCTCGGCTTTGCGAGCGTGGCGGGCTACCTCGTGTTCGGCCACGTGCCGGATGGCTGGGCCTTCGTGGGCATCGCGGTGGTGGGCGTGTGCGGCGCCACCTCCGTGTGGCTCAACCTGCGCGAGAGTGCAGCGGCCCAGCGCATCGCGCCGGCCGACTCGGCGCTCACGCCAGACTAAGGCCACGGACACCATGGCCCGCGTCATCGAGGTCCACCCCGAGAACCCGCAGGCGCGGCTGCTGAAGCAGGCCGCCGACGTGCTGCACGGCGGCGGCATCGCGGCGGTGCCCACCGATTCGAGCTACGCCTTCGTCTGCCACCTCGACGACAAGGCGGCGGCCGAGAAGCTGCGCCGCATCCGCGAGGTCGACGACAAGCACCACCTCACGCTGCTGTGCCGCGACCTGTCAGAGCTCGCGAGCTACGCACGCGTCGACAACAAGCAGTACCGCCTGCTCAAGCACGCCACGCCGGGCCCCTACACCTTCCTGCTGGAAGCGACGAAGGAAGTGCCGCGCCGCGTGTCGCACCCCTCGCGCCGCACCATCGGCCTGCGCGTGCCCGAGCACCGGATGCTGCAGGACCTGCTCGACGTCTTCGGCCAGCCGCTGCTGTCGACCACACTGATCCCGCCGGGCGAGACCGAGCCGCTGAACGACCCCGACGAGATCCGCGAGCGCTTTCGCGGGCAGGTGGAAGTGGTGGTGGATGCGGGCGCCTGCCCGATGGAGCCGACCACGGTGGTCGACCTCACCGGCGACGAGCCGGTGCTGGTGCGCCTGGGCCGCGGCGACCCGGCGAAGCTGGGCCTCTCGGCCTAGACGCTCAGGTCAAACCTTCAGCGCCGCCGTCACCACGATCTCGATCTTCCACTCGGGCTTCGCAAGCTTCGCCTGCACGGTGGCGCGCGGCGGCGCGTCGCCGGGGGCGACCCAGTCGTCCCACACCTCGTTCATGCCGGCGAAGTCGGCCATGTCGGCGAGGAAGATCTGCGCCATCAGGATGTGCGCGCTGTCGGTGTGGGCCTCGGCGAGCAGCTTGTCCACCATGGCGAGCACCTGGCGCGTCTGGCCCTTGATGTCTTGCGTGGCGTCGTCGGGCACCTGGCCGGCGAGGTAGACGGTGCCATGGTGGATGGCCATCTCGGAGAGACGGTCGCCCACGTGGAAACGGCGGACGGCGTGGGTCATGGTTTGCTTCCCTTGGCGTGCGGCTTGGCGGGGGGATGTGCGCCCGCGGCCCTCTGCCCGAGCTTGCTCTCGGTGCCGGCCAGGAGCTTCTGGATGTTGGCGCTGTGGCGCCACACGAGCAGCAGGCTCATCACGACGATCGCACCGGCGATCGCGTTGGCATCCCAGATCAGCAGTTGATAGAAGGGCGCGAACACTGCTGCCACGATGGATGCGAGCGACACGTAGCGGAAGAAGGCCACGATGATCACGAAGGTCAGCAGCGTGGCCGCGCCCAGCCAGGGGTTGAAGGCCAGCAGCACGCCAGCTGCCGTGGCCACGCCCTTGCCGCCCTTGAACTTGAAGAACACCGGCCACAGGTGCCCGAGGAAGGCCGCCAAGCCCACCATCGCCACCGTGCCCACGCCAAGCCCGACACGCGGGCCGTAGACCAGCACCAGCAGCACCGGCACGTAGCCCTTGAGCACGTCGAACACCAGCGTGAGGATGGCCGCCGCCTTGTTGCCCGAGCGCAGCACGTTGGTGGCGCCGGGGTTGCCAGAACCGTAGCTGCGAGGGTCCGACAGGCCCATCAGCTTGCTGAAGATCACGGCAAACGAGAGCGAGCCGATCAGATAGGCCGCGACCACCGCGGCAGCGGAATACAGGGTCTCCATCGAGCGAGCGAGGGGTTGTGGTGCTGGTTGTGCAGGATTGCGGCAGCTATTCTGCACCCGCGCACTGCACCGGCTTCGCCCCCAGCACCTCGGTCAACACCTGTGGCGAAACGCCGACAAGGTAGCCACGCCGCCCGCCGTTGATGTAGATGCGCGGCAGCTCGAGCACCGTGCGCTCGACGTAGATCGGCATCGCCTTCTTGGTGCCGAAGGGCGAGGTGCCGCCCACCAGGTAGCCGCTGTGGCGCTGCGCCACCTCGGGCTTGCAGGGGCTGACCTTCTTGGTGCCGATCTGGCGCGCGAGGTTCTTGGTGCTCACCTGGCGGTCGCCGTGCATCAGCACGATCAGTGGCTTGGCGTTCTCGTCTTCCATCACCAGCGTCTTCACGACGTGGTGCTCGTCGACGCCGAGCTGCCTGGCGGATTCGGTCGTGCCGCCATGGTCCACGTAGTCGTAGACGTGCTCGGTGTAGGCCACCTTCTGCTGCTTGAGCAGCTGGGTGGCGGGGGTTTCGGAGACGTGGTCTTTCTTGGCCATGGTGGGCGCGATTGTCCGGGCCGCCGCCGGACCGGTCTTGTCTCTTATTGCGCAGGGTCGCGGTGCTGGCGGCGGATGTTGTCAACCTCGGCCAACAGCTCAGGCGACAGTTGCACGCTCCACGCATCGACGTTCTCGACGAGCTGCTTCGAGCTCGTCACGCCGATGATGGTGCTCGCCACCCGCCACGAGCGGTAGCAGAACGCCAGCGCGAGCTGGGTGGGGGTCAGGCCGTGCTCACGGGCCAGCGCGTTGTAGAGACGGGCAACCTCCAGCGCCTCGCGGCGCCCCCAGCGCTGCTTGCGCATCGACTCAAACTCGGCCAGGCGCCCCGTTTCCGGCGCCGTCAGGAAACCGGTCTCGTCGTACTTGCCGGTGAGCGCGCCGAAGGCCAACGGCGAATACGCGAGCAGCGCCACGCCGGTGCGGTACAGCGTCTCGTCGAGGCCGTTGTCGACGGCGCGGCTGGTGAGCGCATACGGGTTCTGCACCGACACCACGCGCGGCAGGCCGTGTTGCTCGGCCAGGTGCACGAACTCGCTCACGCCCCAGGGTGTCTCGTTCGACAGGCCGATGTGCCGCACCTTGCCGGCCTTCACCAGCTTGCCCAGCGCTTCGAGCTGGTCGTGGATGGAGGTCTGCGGCTTGTCGTTCTTCGGGTCGAAGTAGACGCCGCCGAACATCGGTGCATTGCGGTTCGGCCAGTGGATCTGGTAGAGGTCGATCACCTCGGTCTGCAGGCGCTTCAGGCTGTCGTCGCAGGCCTGGGCGATGTCGGCGGGGCGCAGGTCGGGCGAACCATTGCGGATCCAATCCATGCCACGCGCCGGGCCGGCCACCTTGGTGGCGAGCACGATCTTCTCGCGCATGCCGGGCCGCGACGCGAGCCAGCTGCCGATGATGCGCTCGGTCGCCCCGTAGGTTTCCCGGCGCGCGGGCACGGCATACATCTCGGCGGTGTCGATGAAGTTGATGCCGAGGCCGATGGCCTGGTCGAGCAGGGAATGGGCAAGTGCTTCATCGACCTGCTGGCCGAAGGTCATGGTGCCGAGGCAGATGGGGGTGACGAGCAGGTCGCTGCGACCAAGAGGAATGCGCTGCATGGGAGAGGTGGGCTGCCGGTGAAGCCCGGCAGTGTGCCGCAATCGCGCCGCCCGTGCAGGGCAGCGGCTGCGTTCAACGCGTGGCCAGCACCACCAGCTTCTCGGGCGACACCCGCACGCGCAGCGCGCTCTCGGGCACCACGCCGACGACGGCGAAACCGCGCGAATCGGTCTGCCGCCGCGTGGGCTCCATCAACGCATCGCCATTGCGCGCGGTGAGCGAGGCCACCACCGGCGTGTTGGCGTTGGGGCCGCGCTTGATGACGACGCCCAGCTCGCCACACTCCAGCTGCACGAAGCAGCCCGGCGGGTAGACCCCGAACTCCTTCACCACCGCGGCGGCCATCGGGTGCTTCGCGTCCTGGATGAAGAGGTCGCGCCCGGCCTGGTTGGCGGGCATGGCCTTGCGCGTGATGCGCGGGCTCAGCTTGGCGGTGTACATGTCGACGCGCCGCAGCAGCGACGCCATCTCGTCGACGTCCTGGCAGGCGCGCGGGTAGCCACTGCCGCCGGGGACCTCGTGGTGGTTGCGCACGGCGGCCAGCCAGTCGGCATCGGTCACGCCCGAGGCTTCGAGCATCTCGGCGCTGCGGGTCGGGTGCTCGTGGATCACTTCGCGCTGCGCGGCGGTGAGCGGCGTCACCTGCGTGGCGAGACGGCATTGCAGCTCGAGCATCGCGATGTTCATCGTGAGGGCCGCCTTGAAGACACGCTCGACGGCGGGCTTGTCCCATCCCAGGCGCTGCGCCACCAGGTAGCTCGCGATGGCGGTGTGCACCGAGTGCGCCACGCCATACGGGTTCTTGCCGGCGGCCTCCTGCCGCACCACCTGGAAGATGGCGAGGTCGGGGTCGCGCTCCACCAGCGCAAGCACCGGTTCGGCGGCTTCTTCGAGCGCCTTCGCAAACTCCGGCAGCGTGGGCGTGCGCAGCGTGCGGCCCACGCGGTCGATGCAGCCGCTCCACAGGCCGGGCAGCGTCTCGACCGGGGCTTCGAGCACTTCGGAACGGGGGCCCTTGAGCTCGTCCATGTCGACCAGTGCGTCACGTTCGAAGAGTGCTTCGAGCTGGGCCTCGTCGCGGATGACCTGGCCACGTGCGAGCAGCAGGCGGTTGTCCTGCCCGCGGATGTTGAACGGCACCGGCCCACCCAGGCGGATGCGGTGCTTCACGGCAGACAACGGCGAGTACGGCATGGCTTCGTTTCCGTGGCTGTCGCCCAGTTCTCGATTTCCTGTTTTCGACCGCCGGCCTGCAGCACCCACCGGGGGAAATCCCTGAGCGGGGCCACGGTTTCGTGCCGAAGCGCACGCTCTATGCTGGCCCGTCGCCCACCGAAGGAAACCGCATGACCCTGGCCTCGGCCTATGAACGCCTGCACGCCGGCTTTCGCTGGAAGGTGCCGCCGCACTTCAACATCGCCGACGTGTGCTGCGGCCGCTGGGCCCGCGAGACGCCCGACGCCACCGCCATCCTCTACGAGCACGAGAACGGCCAGGCGCTGTCATGCAACTACGGCAGCCTGCAGGCACAGGCCCACCGGCTCAGCCATGCCTTGCAGCGCCTGGGCGTTGAACCGGGCGATCGGGTGGCCATCGTGATGCCGCAGCGCATCGAGACCGCCGTGGCGCACATCGCGATCTACCAGCTGGGCGCGGTCGCCATGCCCTTGTCGATGCTCTTCGGGCCCGAGGCGCTGGCCTACCGGCTGCAGCACAGCGAGGCGAGGCTCGCGATCGTGGACGAGAGCGCAGTCGCCAACCTGCTCGCCGCGCGCACCGAATGCCCGCAGCTCGAGACCGTGGTCGCAGTGGGCGGTGCCCAGGGCCAGGGCGACACCGACTGGACCGCGCTGCTCGCCCGCGAGCCGGCCCAGTTCCAGCCGGTGGTGACCAAGGCCGACGACGCGGCCGTGCTCATCTACACCAGCGGCACCACCGGGCCACCCAAGGGTGCGCTGATCCCGCACCGTGCGCTGATCGGCAACCTGTCGGGCTTCGTCTGCAGCCAGAACTGGTTTCCGCAGCGAGGCGACGTCTTCTGGTCGCCCGCCGACTGGGCCTGGACCGGCGGGCTGATGGATGCACTCTTGCCCACGCTCTACTTCGGCCACCCCATCGTGGCCTACCAGGGCCGCTTCTCGCCCGAGAAGGCCTTCGAGCTGATGGCGCGCCATGGCGTGACGAACACCTTCCTCTTCCCCACCGCGCTGAAGGCGATGATGAAGGCCGTGCCCGCGCCCCGGGAGCGCTACTCGCTCAAGCTGCGCGCGATCATGAGCGCGGGTGAAGCGGTAGGCGACGCGGTGTTCGGCTACTGCGAGAAGCAGCTCGGCATCACCGTCAACGAGATGTTCGGCCAGACCGAGATGAACTATGTGGTCGGCAACTGCGGCTGGTTCGTCGACACCACCGGTGCGCCGCACAGCGCCTGGTCGGCCAAGCCCGGCAGCATGGGGCGGCCCTACCCTGGCCACCGCATCGCGGTCATCGACGACGAAGGCCGCGAGTGCGCGCGCGGCACGCCGGGCGACGTGGCCATCCACCGGCGCGACGTGCACGGCCAGCCCGACCCGATCTTCTTCCTGGGCTACTGGCGCAACGACGAGGCCACGCGTGCCAAGTTCACCGGCGACCCCTCGGACTCATGGTGCCGCACCGGCGACACGGCGGTGATGGATGAAGACGGCTACCTCTGGTACCAGGGGCGCAGCGACGATGTCTTCAAAGCCGCGGGCTACCGCATCGGGCCGAGCGAGATCGAGAACTGCCTGGTCAAGCACCCGGCGGTGGCCAATGCGGCGGTGGTGCCCAAGCCCGACGCCGAGCGCGGGGCGGTGGTCAAGGCGTATGTGGTGCTTGCGGCGGGCCATTCGGGCACGCACTCGCTCGTTGAAGAGCTGCAACTGCACGTGCGCGGCAAGCTCGCGCCTTACGAGTACCCGAAGGAGATCGAGTTCATCGACGCCCTGCCGATGACGACCACCGGCAAGGTGCAGCGCAAGGTGCTGCGCGAGCGTGAAGAAGAGCGCGTCCGGCTGCGCTGAGGCTCACTTGCCGGCGAGTGCCAGCAACGCATCGCCCGTCACGCGCGACAGGCGCCAGTCGGGCATCACGGTGGCGCCCATGCGCTGGTAGAAGCGGATCGCGTTCTCGTTCCAGTCGAGCACGCACCACTCGAACCGGCCGTAGCCGCGGTCGACCGCCAGCTTGGCCAGGCGGACGAGCATCGCCTCCCCAATGCCGTTGCCGCGGTGGGCCGGCTGCACGTAGAGGTCTTCGAGGTAGAGGCCGGGCTGCGCGAGGAAGGTCGAGAAGTTGGTGAAGTAGAGCGCGAAGGCCACCACCTCGCCGTCGAGCTCGGCCACCATGGCCTCGGCCACCGGCTTCTCGCCGAAGAGATGCGGGCGCAGCTTCTCCGGCGTGACCTGCAGCAGGTGGGTGAGCTTCTCGAATTCGGCCAGCTCGCGGATCAGGCCGACGATGGCCTGCACGTCGCGCAACTCGGCGGCGCGCAGCGTGAGGTTGAGGGAACCGGTGGTGTCAGGGGCGGGTTGGGCAGGCATGGCGCCGATTCTGTCAGCCCGCGCACGCCCCCACATCACATATGGGCCTGATCAGGCCGTTGCTTCGAGGGGTTGCGCCGGCACCAGCAAAGGCTCACGCGGCTGCACCGGCAGGTGCTGGCAGAAGAAATCGACGACGTGGGTGATGTACAGCGGCAGCGCCTCGTGCAGCGTGCCGGCGTGCGACTGGCTGGCGGTGAGCCACAACCGGGCGGCGCAGGCCTCGGCCACCGCCTGTGCCACGGCCGGAGGCACCACGCGGTCGCCCCGTCCGTGCACGACCATCACCGCGCGTGAGCGCAGCGAGGCCAGGTCGCCCAACCAGGGGCGCCGACCCAGGTCGACGCCCGAGAGCAACCGGCCGAGCCAGCGCGCCAGCGGCATCAGCACCTCGGCCGGCGAGCGCGCTTCGACGGGGATGTCGTGACGCGGACTGTCGGCCACCACTGCGGCGATGGCGGGCTCTTCGGCGGCTGCCATCAGGGCCGAGCACGCGCCGAGCGATGCGCCGATCACGCCGATGTGCCCTGGCGCAAACCCCTGGGCCAGCAGGTAGTCGACGGCACCCAGAACGTCGTGCCGCTCCGACTCGCCGTGGCCGCGCAGCCGCGTGACGAGCACCGTGATGCCGCGCGAGCGCAGGGCCTGGGCCAAGGTGCGCACGTGCAGGCTGCGGCCCTCCACGCGCGCATCGCTGCCCCAGCAGCCGACCTGCCCGACCACCAGCACCACCGCAGAGCAAGACGCCGCGCCCGCGTGCAGGAGCGTCGCCGAGATGCGGGCCCGGCCGTCGCGCGAGGGGAAGTCGACCTCTCGGCACTCGAGCGCGCCGACCAGCGACGGCGCGGCCACCGATTCCCACTGCAGGCGTTTCCACCAGCTGGCCAGGCTGGAGAGCCCGCCGGCCATGGCGGCGGCGATCGGTGCAAGCTGCAAGGCGTGGTTCATGTGCGGCCCCGTGGACAACTGTGTGGGATGAGTTTCCAGTGTTCGCCCCGCCCTCGCCTCCTGTCCTTGAAGGATCTGAAGCGTTCTGAATTAGGGGGGCGATGGCTTAAATTCGGGAGCAGGAGGCGCCCCCGTGCCAAGCCAGGCAGATCAACCCCACCGTTTCGACCGCATCGAGGTCCGGCCGGCCCAGCGCCAGCTGCTCGTCGACGGGCGGCCGGCCGCGCTGGGCGCACGCGCGTTCGATCTGCTGCTGGCGCTGATCGAGCATCGCGACCGGGTGGTGTCGAAGAACGAGCTGCTCGATCTGGTGTGGCCGGGGCTCGTGGTCGAAGAGAACAACCTGCAGGTGCAGGTGTCGACGCTGCGCAAGTTGCTGGGGCCGAAGGCGATCGCGACGGTGCCGGGGCGGGGCTATCGCTTCACGCTGGAGGGAGAGGCCGCGGTGCCACCAACGGCCACGCCGCAAGCACCGACCGCACCTCGCACCCCAGTGCTGCCGCAACGGCCACAGCCGATCGTCGGGCGGGATGAAGACCTCGTCGCCCTGCTGTCGCTGCTGGACGCACACCCGCTCGTCACGCTCGTCGGGCCGGGCGGCATCGGCAAGACGACGCTGGCCCACGGCGCGGCGCAGGCACGGGCCACCGCCTGGGCGGATGGCTGCACCTGGGTCGAACTCGCAGCACTCACGGATGGCCAGCTCGTCGCCGGCACGATCGCCCAGGCGCTGGAGCTGCAGCTGAGCCCCGGGCACGACGCCATCGCCGCACTCGTGGCGGCGCTCAAGCCGATGCAACTGCTGCTGGTGCTCGACAACGCGGAGCACCTGGCCGATGCCGTCGCCCGCATCGCCGTCGCGGTGATGCGCGATGCGCCTGGGGTACGCCTGCTCGTCACGAGCCAGAGCCCCCTGCGCGTGCAGGGCGAGCAGCTGCTGCGGCTGGAAGCCCTCGCCACGCCGAAGGTGGGCTGCACGCTCGCCGAGGCTTCCCGGTACGGCGCCGTCGCGTTGTTCGCAGAGCGCGCACGTGCCGCCGACCGTCGCTTCGCACTGAGCGACGAGAACCTGCCTCACGTCCTGGAGATCTGCCGCCGCCTCGACGGCCTGCCACTCGCCCTGGAGCTTGCAGCCGCCCGCGTGCCCCTGCTCGGCGTGCGCGGCGTGGCCGAGCGGCTGGACGATCGCTTCAAGCTGCTGTCCGGCGGCAGCCGCTCGGCGCCCACGCGGCAGCAGACGCTGCAGGCGGCGTTGGAGTGGAGCCTGGGGCTGCTGCCTGAGGCCGAGCGGCAACTGTTCCTGAAGCTTGGCGTGTTCGCGGGGGGGTTCACGCTGGCACTGGCGAGTGACGTGCTGGCGAGCGATGGGGTTGACGACTGGGCGTTGATCGATGCACTGGCGAGGCTGGCCGAACATTCACTGCTCAGTGTGAGCGGGGCAGAGGTGCCGCGATATGGCTTGAGCGAAACGGCGCGGGCTTACGCTCTGTCGTCATCCAGCGAAGCGCCGCCACCGCGCGAGCGGCATGCACAAACGATGCAGCGCTTCTTCGACTCGGCACCAGCCGATTGGCTGCGCATGCCAGACGCCCTTTGGCTGGCACGCTACGAGCCTGAACTCGACAACCTGCGTGCCGCGCTCGCGTTCGCCTATTCGCGGCGCGACGACGCCCTTGCTGTGGTCTCGCTCGTCGGCTCAGCGGCGCCGCTGTGGCACCACCTGTCACTCTACGACGAGGCCCGCCGCTGGCACGAGCGCAGCGAAGCGCTCGTGACCGACAACACCCCAGGGCCCCTGGCTGCGCGTTGGTGGCGGGCTGCACAGTGGGCGTGGACAGCAACCGACCCCGAGCGCGCGCGGGCTGCGGCGGCCAAGGCGCAGGCACTGTACCGGCAGCTCGGCGACGTACACGGGCTCTATGCCGAGCTCACCGGCCTCGCCGGCATGTGGCGAGAGCCGAACCCAATGGCCGATGCGGCCCTCAGCGAAGCCTTGGCGCTGGAAAGACCGGACTGGCCTGCGCGCGAACGCGCGTGGGGCCAGCGTGCGCGGGCCGACGTTGCACGAGCCAACGGACGGATGGCCGAAAGCCGCATCGCTCGCGAAGCTGAGCTCTCGCTGCGCACGCAGGCAGGTGACGAGCGCGGCCGCCTGCGCGCCCTGGCCCTTCTTGCTGAGCTGGCCGACGCCGAAAAATGCTTCGACGAAGCCATCGGCCGCTGGCAAGCACTGATTGGCGAGCTGCGCAGCCGACGATCAGCTGCAGCGCTGGCATCGGCGCTGCGAGGGCTGGCAAAGGCCTTGACAGGAGCGGGGCGGATGCACGAAGCCGAGAACTGTCTCGCGGACGCGGCGAGGCTTGTTCCGACGCGCTGAGGTGGCCATCTGGCGCGGTTCTGGATGATCGGGCCACTGGCCACCTTGGCGAGCTCTTGTTTGGTCAGAGGACGGAACAGACGGCCTTCAAGGTACATCTGCCGATTTGCCCCTCTGATCTAACTTTGACTACTCACAATTTAGCGGTGCTGGTTCTGAACGATGGGGTCCAGTACTGCAGTCAAACCGGTCGCCACTTCCTTGACGCTAACGTTGTACGCATAGGCCAGACCGTCCGCGTTCTTGTTCTTCACGGTTGCCAACCTTCCTTCGCGATCAACCTTCACCTCACCGAACGACTTTTTTGCGCCGGGGGAAGTGAAGACGATCGCCGACCCGTCAGTCACAAAGCTGTAGCCCCTGGTGTCGAGCTTCCACTGAATCGTCAACGGCGCGTTGTCGTACTGCGTCAGATCCAGAACCTCAGGCGTGACGGCAAGCTGAATGTGGAGGCCAGGGGCCTTGCGGTAGGCGACAACATGCACCGTGATGGTCTGTTCCTTCGAGGTCATTTCTTAGCTCCTGATGTTTCATGTTGATATTCGCCCCCGCCCCGCACGGCGGCCAACTGCTTAGCAAGATCGGCGTATGCAGGGTGCCGATAGAAAGAACCTTCGATTCGTGCCGCCATGGCCCGTGCTTTCTGGACATCGCCCAGCTCAAGCGTCGCGCGCGCCAAAGGAGTCAAGATCGCCCCATCAGAAAGATCGGCATAGCGCATCAGCTCCAATTCGGCTCGCTGCCATGCGGCGCGAGCTTCCGCGGGCCGGAAACCCTTCCACAAAGATCCAAGGGAGACGGCAACGTTCGCGATGTCTATCGCCAAGCGAGAACGGTCAGGAGTGTCGGCCGTTAGCTTTCCACTCACCTCCGCAAGAAAGCGGTTCATGCGAACTGCCAAATCGGCACGCTCATCGCCGGCCGCCAGTGCGGCAGACAAAGTGAGCAAACGTGCGTTGAGCCGGACAGCGTACTGGACGCTCCAACTACCCGCACCATTGAACCCTTCGACGCAAGCCTTGCCGCGCCCAAGCTCCACTTTGGCTGCTTGTCGTTGCCCAAGAGCCAGCAGTATTTCGGTCTGCCGCAATCGCACGAAGCACTCATCGCCGCGCCAAAACAAGTTGTGCGGATCGATCGCAGTCAGCACTCTCACCGCTTGCAGACTTTGCGACACATGGTCTTGCGCGCTGGCGAGCCGCCCCATGGCCAACTCATAGTGGCTCAGCATGCTCCAACTAAGCAGGATCCCACGTTGAACCTGACTGTTTTCGCGCGCGCCCGGGGCCTGCCGTAGTACCTCAAGCTTGTTGCGTTGCTCCGCACTGGCTTTTTGATAGTTGCCCAATAACTCAAAGGCATCGGCCTGCCAACCATGAACCTGCGCAAGGTCGAAACGCAGGTCGGGCTTCTTTTCGACCAGTTCCACCAAGAGGCCTTCAGCGGATCCAAAGGATTGAAGTGCTGTCGTCGGCCTTTCGGTACCGAGTTGCACCATCCCGAGGTTGACACGTGCAAAGGCTACTTCTGCTAGCCAATCGAGATTGCCCTTGTCGATTGAACTCAACTGCTGCGCCAACCGAAGGTAATCTTCAAACTTTGCCTCTGCTGTCTTTGCATCTGACCTCTTCCAAGCCGCGTAGCCAACCCAGAAGACGCTCTGCGCGTGGTCGAAGATTCGCTGAGGGTCGCCCCGATCCTTCACAAGCAACCTTGCCGTCGTCTCCGCAGCCTGCTCGAACGCCTTCTGCGCCTCGACCGGCTGCCCTCTCAAATCGCGGATCTCGCCGATCAGGTGCATCGCTCGTGACCGATGGCCCAGTGCGTTTGCGTCAAGCGTGCTGGCGTCCTGCCCGCTGTAGTACCCCAGCGCCTTCTCACCCACCGAGTCCAGCACCTCCAGCCGTCCCACCGGCTCGAGCTTCTTGCGCAGATCTCCCAGCATGAACTCGATCAGCCCTTCCGCCTGCTGCCGCTGATACTGCGCCTCGTTGCGCGCTTGAACCGCCATCACCGCGAGAAACGCAAAGACGACCACGCCGACCGCGGACGAAGCAGCCAACGCGGTGAGCCACCGCACGCGCCGCTGCACATCACGCCGCACCAGCTCATCGAACGGCACCCCGAGCATCCCGGCCAGCAGCTTGAGCGCCGCGCGATGCGCCCCATCGCCCTGCTTGCGCATGTCGGCGGCAATCGGCTCCAGCGTCTCGCCTTCGGCCTTGCCCTCGGGCGTCAGCGCCCGGCGCAGCGCCGGCGGGAAGCACTCCTCGGCCTCGCGCCCGGGCACGTCGCTCGCGAACGGCTCTCCACGCGCGATCAGCGCCAGCACACGCCGCTCGCCGTGCAGCTTCTTGAACTCGATGATTTCGCGGTTGACCCAGGGCGAGCGGGCCGAGTCGGGCGTGCACACCACGATGAGCCACCGGCTGCGTGTCAAGGCTTCCTGCACGCTGGCTTTCAGGTCGCTCCCGGCGTGCAGCTCGTCGCGGTCGCGGAAGACCGGCGACACGCGCGCCGGCACCGCGCCATGCGAGGTCTCGCGCCCTACCAGGCGCTTCGGCACGCGGTAGGTTTCGAGCTGCTTCTGCAGGCGCTTCGCGATGGCCTTGTCGTGGTGGCTGTAGCTCAGGAAGGCCCAGTACCGAAACGCCTCGCCCGCGTCAGGCCGCGACGGCTCCTGGGGCGAGACCAGCCGCAGGTTCACCCCGCCCTCACCACGTGAGACACCACCGCCGCCAGTTGCGCCGGCCGGCACCGCCGGGCAGGCGCCCCTTCGTACGCACTCAGGCCCCGCACAGGCTGACCCTGCCGTTGCCAGATCAACACCGGCGCCGCATGCAGCGCCGTCGACACGTGCACCACTGGCATGCGCCTGAGGCACGCGGCGTCCACCACCTCGGCCGTGCCGCCAGGCCCTTGCGCCGGGCGGCCGTCCCAGAGGGCGAGCAAGAGGTCGGAGCGATCGAGCAGCGCCTGGCCGGCACGGTGGTAGGCCTGGGAATTGAAACCGTGGCGCCCCGGGAGCTCCGTCACACGCTCGGCTCGGCGCAGCAAGGCATCGAACTCGCGGCGCGACGCCGCGCTCGGGAAGTCGCGCGCGTACAGGTCGCGGTCGAAGGGCAGCACCGCGTGCAGGCCATAGCCTTCGTCGAGCGCGAGGCGCGCCACATGGCGATCGGCCCCTTCGGCCAGGCCGCACACCAGCATCAGCGACACCACGCCGAGCGCACGCGCACGCTCGGCGCCCTGCGCAAGCAGCGGCTGCACCTGCGGGGTGAGGCGGTCGAGCTGGCGTTGTGAGATTCGGTTCAAGCGATGCCCCGTCACACCGATGTTCAGACCCCGGGTCGCGTCTTGCGGCACCAAGCTGGCCTCCCTGCCGCAGTCAGTCGAGCTTGTCCTTGCTGATGGCGAGCCGCGGCTCCCGGAGCATAGATGACCTTGTGACGCTTTCCACACTTTGTGCCGTCGCCGGCCTCGCGGCGTGCGACGCTGGCACCACAGCCGCCGCAGGCCCGGCCGCCGACGAAGCAGCGAATGCGGACGCCGCGAAGGCGGCAATCGCCAGCACCACGGCCAGGCTCCACATGGCCGACAGCAGCACCGTGGCCGGGCGCTCGAACTGGGTCTTGAACATGGCGTCTCCGCAGGCGTGATAAGGGATGCCGGCACTGTCTTCCGGTCGCCCGCGGGCGTCTTGAACCGCACCTGAAAAGTCCTGAAACCGGCGGCGGCCGTGTCTGTCACGGCTTCGACAGCGACGACCCGGGGTGCCGCCTAAGATCGTTCGCATGACCGACACCGCCTATGTGGCGCGGCGAGCAAGCCGCAGCGAATTCCTCCCCATCCGGGGCCTGAAGTACCACCTGCGCCACTGGGGCGACCCCGGCACCGTGAGCCCGGAGCGCCCGCCGCTCTTGATGATGCATGGCTGGATGGACGTAGGCGCGTCGTTCCAGTTCGTCGTCGACGCCCTCTCCGACGATCGCTATGTGGTCGCCGCCGACTGGCGCGGCTTCGGTCTCACCGAGACGCCCAATGAAGACAGCTACTGGTTCGCCGACTACCTGGGCGACCTGGACGGGATCGTCGATGCGGTGCTCAAGCCCTTCCCCGGGCTGGAACAGATCGACCTCGTGGGCCACAGCATGGGCGGCAACGTGGTCATGCTCTACGGCGGCGTTCGACCGGCGCGCATCCGCCGCCTGGTCAACCTCGAAGGCTTCGGCATGCCGGCCACGGTGCCCAAGATGGCGCCCAAGCGCTACACGGCGTGGCTCGACGAGCTGAAGCAGCCGGTCGAGATCCGGCCCTATGCCAGCCAGGCGGCCGTGGCCGCGCGCTTGCAAAAGACCAATCCCCTGCTACGCAGCGACCGCGCCCACTGGCTGGCCGGCCACTGGTCGAAGCAGGACGAAAACGGCCTGTGGCAGATCCTCGGCGACCCGGCCCACAAGCGCAGCAACCCGCTGCTCTACCAGCGTGACGAGGTGATGGCCTGCTGGGCCCAGATCACGGCCCCGCTGCTGTGGGTGGAAGGCGACCAGACCGACGCTGGCAAGTGGTGGAGCGGCCGCTACAGCAAGGAAGAGTTCCACGAGCGGCTGAAGGTTGTGGCCTCGCCGGTCACCAAGGCCGTGCTGGCCCCGGCCGGCCACATGCTTCACCACGATCAGCCCGAGGCATTGGCCCGGCACCTGGAGGCCTTCCTCGGGGCGTGAGTTCTCCTCGGCGTGACACAATTGCGGGCTTCAGAAAACAAGGCCCGAATCATGGACGTCGAACACATCAATGCCATTGGCAACTCCCTGGCCGACCTGAGCAAACGCACGGTCGACCTTCGGGGGTATCTTTGACTACGACCGCAAAGCACTGCGGCTGAACGAAGTCAACGCCGCGCTGGAGAACCCCAAGGTCTGGGACGACCCCAAGCGCGCGCAGGAACTGGGGCGCGAGAAGCGCACGCTGGAGCAGGTGGTCGAGACCATCAACCACCTGACCACCAACCTGGCCGACAACTCCGAGCTGTACGACATGGCCAAGGCCGAGGGCGACGAAGGCTCGCTGCTGGCCATCGAGGCCGAGACGGCCAAGCTCGAAGAGACCGTCAAGCAGCTCGAATTCCGCCGGATGTTCAACAACCCGGCCGACCCGAGCAACTGCTTCATCGACATCCAGGCCGGCGCCGGCGGCACCGAGGCCTGCGACTGGGCCGGCATGCTGCTGCGCCAGTACCTCAAGTACTGCGAGCGCAAGGGCTTCAAGACGACGATGGAAGACGAGACGCCGGGCGACGTGGCCGGCATCAAGAGCGCCACCATCAAGGTGGAAGGCGACTACGCCTTCGGCCTGCTGCGCACCGAGACCGGCGTGCACCGCCTGGTGCGCAAGAGCCCGTTCGACTCGGCCGGCGGCCGCCACACGAGCTTCGCCTCGCTCTTCGTCTACCCCGAGGTCGACGACTCGATCGAGATCGAGATCAACCCGTCCGACGTGCGCACCGACACCTTCCGCGCCAGCGGCGCCGGCGGCCAGCACATCAACAAGACCGACTCGGCGGTGCGCCTCACGCACATCCCGACCGGCATCGTGGTGCAGTGCCAGGACGGCCGCAGCCAGCACAGCAACCGAGACGTGGCGTGGAAGCGCCTGCGCTCGCGCCTGTACGACCACGAGATGCGCAAGCGCATGGAAGAGCAGCAGAAGCTCGAAGACGGCAAGACCGACGTAGGCTGGGGCCACCAGATCCGCTCTTACGTGCTCGACCAGAGCCGCATCAAGGACCTGCGCACCAACGTCGAGATCTCCAACACCCAGAAGGTGCTGGACGGCGACCTGGACGCCTTCATCGAAGCCAGCCTCAAGCAGGGCGTTTAAGACAAGAACGGAGACACACGAATGCGTGAAGGCACCGCTCCCCTGATCCGCCGCGAAGACTACGCGCCGCCGGCGTACTGGATCCGCACGGTCGACCTGACCTTCGACCTCGACCCGGTGAAGACGCTGGTCATCAACCGCATGCAGGTCGAGCGCAACACCGCGCTGCCGGCGCAGCCGCTGCGTCTGCATGGCGAAGACATCACGCTCACGCGCGTGCTCGTGAACAACGAGTCGGTGTCGTTCCGCCATGAAGACGGCATGCTGGTGATCGACTCGCTGCCCGACACACCGTTCACGCTGGAGATCCGCAACACCTGCTGCCCGGAGAAGAACACGCAGCTGTCGGGCCTTTACACCTCGGGCGGCGGCTTCTTCACGCAGTGCGAGGCCGAAGGCTTCCGCCGCATCACCTACTTCCTCGACCGGCCCGACGTGATGGCGGTCTACACGGTGACGCTGCGCGCCGCGAAGAAGCAGTACCCGGTGCTGCTCTCGAACGGCAACCTCGTCGAGCAGGGCGAGATGATGGCCGGCGTGTACGGCCCGCGGCATTACGCGAAGTGGCACGACCCGTTCCCGAAGCCGAGCTATCTCTTCGCGCTGGTCGCGGCCGACCTCGTCACGCGCGAGCAGCTGATCCGCACGCGCTCGGGCAAGGAGCACCTGCTGCAGGTGCACGTGCGCCGGGGTGACCTCGAGAAGACCGAGCACGCGATGAACTCGCTGATCGCGTCAGTCGTGTGGGACGAAGCCCGCTTCGGCCTGCCGCTCGATCTGGAGCGTTTCATGATCGTCGCCGTGGGCGACTTCAACATGGGCGCGATGGAGAACAAGGGCTTGAACATCTTCAACACGAAGTACGTTCTGGCCAACCCGGCGACCGCCACCGACGCCGACTACGCCGGCATCGAGAGCGTGGTCGGCCACGAGTACTTCCACAACTGGACGGGCAACCGCATCACATGCCGGGACTGGTTCCAGCTGAGCCTGAAGGAGGGCCTCACGGTCTTCCGCGACCAGGAGTTCAGCATGGACATGGCCGGCACGCCTACCGCCCGCGCCGTGAAGCGCATCGAAGACGTGCGCACGCTGCGCCAAGTGCAGTTCCCCGAAGACGCCGGCTCCATGGCCCACCCGGTGCGGCCCGACAGCTACGTCGAGATCAACAACTTCTACACCGCCACCGTCTACGAGAAGGGATCGGAGGTGGTGCGCATGATGCAGACCCTGGTCGGCCGGGACGGCTTCGCCAAGGGCATCACCAAATACTTCGAGCGCCACGACGGCCAGGCCGTGACCTGCGACGACTTCGCGCAGGCCATCGCGGATGCCAACCCCGAGAGCCCGCTCGCTGCCCTTCTGACGCAGTTCAAGCGCTGGTACAGCCAGGCCGGCACGCCGCGCGTCACCGCGCGCGGCCGCTACGACGCGCACACCCGCACCTACACGCTGGGCATCGAGCAAAACGCCCTGCCCTCGCCCGGCCAGCCGGTGAAGCAGGCGTATGTGATCCCGCTCGCGATGGGGCTCGTCGGCCGCGACGGCACCGCACTGCCGCTGCAACTGGAAGGCGAATCGGCGCCGGTCGGCACCGAGCGTGTGCTGGTGCTCAACGAAGCGCGCAGCTTCTTCACCTTCGTCAACGTCGACCAGGAGCCGGTGCCCTCGCTGCTGCGCGGCTTCTCGGCGCCGGTGGTGCTCAACGACCACCTGAGCGACGCCGACCTGCTGGTGCTGCTGCAGCACGACTCCGACGCCTTCAACCGCTGGGAAGCCGGCCAGCGCCTCGCGCTGAACCGCCTGCTCGCCGCGGTGAACGGCACCGGCCCCGCCCAGCTCGACGACGCGTTCATCGACGCCATGCGCTCGGTGCTGCGCCATCCCGAGCTCGATGCTGCCTTCAAGGACCTCGCCCTCACGCTGCCGAGCGAAGGCTACGTGGCCGAACAGCTGACCACCGTCGACCCGCAGCGCATCCACGCGGTGCGCGAAGGCATGCTGCTGCAACTGGCGCAGGCCCTGCGTGCCGACTGGGAGTGGGCGTACGAAGCGCACCAGGTCAAGGGCGGTTACTCGCCTGACCCGATCTCTTCGGGCCGCCGCGCACTGGCGAACCTGGCACTGGCGATGCTGTGCCGCGACGCCGTGGCCCGCCACGACGCCGTGTGGCCCGGCCGCGCCTACGAGCGCTTCAAGGACGCCGGCAACATGACCGACCGCCAGGGCGCCCTCGTGGCCCTGGTGCATGCGCACTCCGAGCTGGCCGAGCTGGCACTGCAGCGCTTCCACACCCTGTTCAAGGACGAGGCCCTCGTCATCGACAAGTGGTTCGCCCTGCAAGCCACCGCGCCCGAGAAGGATGGCCGTGTGTTCGAGCGCGCCAAGATCCTGCTCAAGCACCCGGACTTCTCGCTCAAGAACCCCAACCGCGCCCGCAGCCTGATCGCCGCGCTGTGCATGAACAACCCGGCCGCCTTCCATCGCGCCGATGCGGCGGGCTATGTGTTCTGGGCCGAGCGCATCCTCGAGCTCGACAGCATCAACCCGCAACTCGCCGCCCGCCTGGCGCGCGTCATGGACCGCTGGACGCAGCTGGCCGAGCCCTACCGGTCAGCGGCAGGCGAAGCGCTGCGCCGCGTGGCCGCCAAACCGGATCTGTCGAGCGACGTCGCCGAGATCGTCAACCGCGCCCTTCAACAAGAGACGACCACAGCATGAGCACCAAACGAGTCAGCCTGACCCAGTACCTCGTCGAGCAGCAGCGCCAGCACGGGCACATCCCGGCCCAGCTGCGCCTCCTGATCGAAGTGGTGGCCCGCGCCTGCAAGCGCATCAGCATCAGCGTCAACAAGGGTGCGCTCGGCGACGTGCTCGGCTCCGCGACGAGCGAGAACGTGCAGGGCGAGGTGCAGAAGAAGCTCGACATCATCGCCAACGAGGTGCTGATCGAGGCCAACGAATGGGGCGGCGCGCTCGCCGCGATGGCCAGCGAAGAGATGGAAGGCATCTACGTGGTGCCCAACCGCTACCCGCAAGGCGAATACCTGCTGCTGTTCGACCCGCTCGACGGCTCGTCGAACATCGACGTCAACGTGAGCATCGGCACCATCTTCTCGGTGCTCAAGAAGCCCGGCGACCACGAGGGCGTGAGCGAGAAGGATTTCCTCCAGCCCGGCAAGCAGCAGGTGGCGGCCGGCTACTGCGTCTACGGCCCGCAGACCACGCTGGTGCTGACGGTGGGCGACGGCGTCACCATGTTCACGCTCGATCGCGAGCAGGGCTCGTGGGTCGTGACCGCCGAAGACGTGAAGATCCCGGAAGACACCAAGGAATTCGCGATCAACATGAGCAACATGCGCCACTGGGCACCGCCCATGAAGCGCTACATCGACGAATGCCTGGCCGGCAAGACCGGCCCACGCGGGAAAGACTTCAACATGCGCTGGATCGCCAGCATGGTGGCCGACGTGCACCGCATCCTCACCCGCGGCGGCGTGTTCATGTACCCGTGGGACCAGCGCGAGCCCGAGAAGCCGGGCAAGCTGCGCCTGATGTACGAGGCCAACCCGATGGGCTTCCTCGTCGAGCAGGCCGGGGGTGCAGCGACGAACTGCAAGCAGCGCATCCTCGACCTGGAGCCGGCCAAGCTGCACGAGCGCGTGAGCGTGGTGCTGGGCTCGAAGAACGAGGTCGAGCGCATCACGGCGTATCACAACGAGGCCAAGGCCTGAGGCGAACCCCGCGGGCCGTCGCAACCGCGACATGGCCCGCGGCCGCGGAGCCAGGACAATCCGCGCATGGGAACCGTCTACCTCGTGCGCCACGGCCAGGCCTCGTTTGGCGCTGACAACTACGACCAGCTGAGCGACCTCGGCATGCGCCAGTGCCGGCGTCTCGGCGAGTACTTCCGCCACAAGGGCATCCGCTTCGACGCGGCACTGGTCGGGACACTGGAGCGCCAGAAGCAGTCGCTGGCCTGCATCGCCGAGGGACTGCAGACCCCGATCGAGCCGCTTTCGTGGCCCGGCCTCAACGAGTACGACAGCAAGGCGGTGGTGCAGGCCATCCACCCCGAGCCACTGGAGCGGCCCACCACACCCGAACTCGTGCGCGAGCACTTTCGCCTGCTGCGCGAAGGACTCGCCGCCTGGATCGAAGGCCGGACGAAGCCCGAGGGCATGATCAGCCACGCCGATTTCGTCGCCGGCATCACGAGTGCGCTCGACCATGTGCGGGCCACGCACTACAAGAAGAACGTGCTGGTCGTCTCAAGCGGCGGCCCGATCTCGACCATCGTCGCCCACACGCTGGGCGCGCCGCACAACGCGATGATCGAGATCAACCTGCGCATCCGCAACAGCTCGGTCAGCGAGCTCACCTTCACGCCCAAGCGGCACTCACTGGTGACCTACAACACGCTGCCACACCTCGACAGCGCCGAGCACCAGTCCTGGATCACCTACGCCTGAGCGGCAGGCTCACTCGTCATCATCCACGCCGTGCCGGCGATCCAGCCGGCCCATGTACCAGGCGTAGAAGCCGATGATCAGCACGTAGACGATGAGCGCGCCCTGAGCCGCCACCCAGAAGCTGAACGGCCAGCCGAAGAAGCTGAAGTCGAGGTCGCGCGCAAACCAGCCGATCACGAAGGTCACGAAGAACCACACGGCCACCAGCAGCCCGGTCACCCTGAGGTTGGCCCGCCAATAGGTTCGTTGCTGTTCGCCCGGCTCCATGGCGCGGATGATGGCATGAGGCCCACGCTCGCGCATCCCGTCACACAGGAGGCGCTGATTCGCCCGCTATAATCGCGCGCTTCACGCCGGTGTAGCTCAGTTGGTAGAGCAGCGCATTCGTAATGCGAAGGTCGGGAGTTCGACTCTCTTCACCGGCACCAATCTCTTGCCAGAAGCCAGCGTCCGTGCAAACGGCCGTTGGCTTTTTGGTTTCAGGCCCTCATGAGCTCGATCGCCTCTCCGGAACGCACGCCGCTCGCCCTTCGATTCCTGCGGGCGCGCCGCGGCTGGCAACTGCTGCTCGCGCTGCTGGTCGGCATGGTGTGCTTCCTTGCCTTCTCGCCTCGGCCGCCCGACCCGCTGAGCACCGGTTGGGACAAGCTCAACCATGGCGCCGCCTTCGCGGCGCTGACGATGACGGCGCTGCTGGCGTTTCCGAGGCCCCATCGGGCCCTGTGGGTGGTGTTGCTGGGCTTGCTCGCGTTCGGCGGGTTGATCGAGGTCGTGCAGGGTTTGGTGCCGAACCGCAGCAGCGAGTGGGCCGACCTGCTGGCCGACGCGCTTGGCATCGTCGCCGGCACGATCGTCACCTGGCCGCTGATGAGCGCCGCGTACCCGCGGCGCTGAGACACACGCTCAGCTGGCGCGCACCGCGCGGCCGTGCAGCTTTTCCCAGTACGACACGGCCTTGCTGACCCATGCCTGGTAGTGCGGGTCCTGCACGTTGTAGTACGGGATGCCGCGCTCCACGAAGCGGGCGGCGGCGCTCGCCAGGGCGGCGTCGCTGCCTTGCGAATGCTCGATTTCCTCTTCCAGCGCATGCAACGCCACGAAACGCGGCATGGGCTCGGGAGCCAGCAGGCCTTCGCGGAAGGCGATGGCGTCCATTTCGGTGGCGGTGTGTGCAGACATGCGAGGCTCCATACAGGCTGAACCTGATTTTTCGTCGGAACCGGCCGATGCTTGACCCCGAGTAAGGGCGCAGTTGCGGCCCAATTCACGCCCACCGCGGGCGCGTCGGTCAGAGCAGCCGTTGCTGCGGTGCGGCGGGGTCGTAGGAGTCGGCCACCACGACCCGGTTGCGGCCGGCCTTCTTGGCTTCGTAGAGCGCCGCGTCGGCCTGCTCGATGAGCTGGGCGGCCTCCACCGGCGCGGCACGCACGCACAGGCCGATGCTGACCGTGACCGCGAGGCCCGGCGAGACCGCGGCCCAGTCGTGATCCTGCACCGCCTGGCGCAGCCGCTCGCAGGCCTCGCGTGCCCAGGAGGGCGACGCATGCGCGAAGACGATCAGGAACTCCTCGCCGCCCATGCGCGCGATGAGGTCGCCGCCCCGCACGCGGGCGCGGAAGAGATCGGCCGTGGCCGTCAGCACCGCATCACCGACGGCGTGGCCGTGCTGGTCGTTCACGCGCTTGAAGTGGTCGAGGTCGAGCACCGCCGCAGCGATCGGCTCGCCTGAGCGGGCGCTGTGCTGCAACAGGCGGGGCAGCTCACGCTCGACCTGACGCCGGTTGCCGAGGCCGGTGAGCGGGTCGGCCAGCACGTAGCGGCGCAGCTCGCGTGCCTGGTCCTGCAGCCGCTCGGCTTCGGCGGCCATCTGCTCGGCGCGCACGCGCTGGAGTTCGGCTTCCATGCGCGAGCGTTCGGCGCCGAATCGCGCCTGGTCGAGCTCGAGCCGGTTCATCATCAGGCGGGACTGCGCGTCGTTGCGCTGCTCCAGTTGCTCGCGCGTGAGCGCGTGGTAGCGCTCATGGTGCGCCAGCGCCTCGGCGAAATCGCCACGGGCCTTGTGCGCGAGGTAGAGCTGGCGGTGCATGTCCTGCACCATCGAGTTGGCATAGAGCTCCTGTGCGCCACCGAGCGCCTCCTTCAGGATGGCGATGGCGTCGTCATGGCGCCCCAGGCGCACCATCAGCTCGGCGCGATTGCCCTCGCAGGCGAGGCCCAGCGAGCGGTGGCCATGCGCCTGCGCCAGCGCGCGGGCCTTGTCGAGCAGCACGAAAGCGGCCTTGTCCTGCCCGCTCACGCCGAGGTAGCGGCCGAGGTTCGACAGCGTCAGCGCCTCGCGGTACGCATTGCCCGACCCACGCGCGAGGATCAGCGCCTCTTCGCCATGGCGCTTGGCCCGGTCGATCGCCTCGCGCGCACCGGCGGCATCGGAGCGCGACTCGCAGGCGTCGAACGCATCCGACGCCACGACGCCCAGGTTGGTGAGCGCACGGTACGTTTCTTCCGCGCTGCCGAGCTCGCGCGCCATGCTGAGCGACTCGGCGAGAAAGCGCTCGGCCTCCTCGAAGCGGCCCAGGTGCGCCTTGGCGAGCCCGATGCGGTTGTAGGCCAGGCACAGCAGTCGCGCATCGCCGCAGGCACGCGCGGCCTCCACGCTTTCGCTCACGTGGTCGAGCGCCTCCTGGTTGAGCCCGAGGTCGAGGAAGGCCATCGCCATGTCGCACAGCACGTCGGCCCGCGCGGCGTCGTCTGCCGCTTCACGCAGCATGGGCAGCACGGCCTGGCCGGCGGCGATGGCCTGCTCGGCCAGCCCTTCGCGGCTGTTGAACATGACCAGCAGGCGCAGCGCGCGGGTGAGGCTGGCCTTGTCGTGCGCCTCGCGGGCCAGCGCTTCGGCCCGCAGCGCGAGCTCGATGCCGCGCCCATGCTCGTCGCGCGCCGCCGCGGCCTGCGCCTCGCGCAGCAGCTCATCGAGCGATGTCGTCGCGAACGGCGCCTGGGGGTTCTTCATGCCGGAAACCGCGAACGGGCGCAATCCTCAGGCCGAGACGTCGCTGGCCTGCAGCGCGGTAGCCAGCACCTTGTCGACCCGCTTGCCGTCGAGGTCGACCACCTCGAAGCGCCAGCCTTCCCATTCGACCGCATCGGCCGTCTGCGGCAGGCGGCCGAGCAGCAGCATCACCATGCCGGCAAGCGTGTTGTAGCGGCCGCGGTCTTCTTCCGGCAGCTCCTTCAGGTCGAGCCGGTCCTTCAGCTCCGGCACGGGGATGAGGCCGTCGAAGAGCCAGCTGCCGTCGTTTCGCTTCACGGCCCAGGCATCGTCGGCCGCCGGCGTGGTGAATTCACCGGTGATGGCTTCCAGCACGTCGCGCACGGTGATCACACCCTGCACCTCGCCGTATTCGTCGACCACGAACACCAGCTGCGCACTTGACACGCGGAACTGCTCCAGCAGCTCCATGCCGGTGAGCGTCTCCGGCACGAAGACCGGCGGCTGCAGCTTCTCGGTCAGCGTGAGCGGCGCGCCGTGCAACAGCTGTTGCAGCAAGGTCTGCGCCGACACGATGCCCAGCACGTCGGTCAGCCCGCCGCGGCACACGGGGTAGCGCGAATGCTCCTGCGTTTCGATGGCCACGCGCACTTCATCGGCGGTGGCGTTGGCGTCGAGCCAGACGATGTCGGTGCGCGGGATCATCATCGAGCCCACCGTGCGGTCGTCGAGGCGGAACACGTTGCGCACCATCTGGTGCTCCTGCGCCTCGATCACGCCGGCGTCCAGGCCTTCCTCGAGCTGGGCGGCGATCTCTTCTTCCGTCACCGAGCGGGTGGGGCCACCGCGGATGCCGAGCAGGCGCAGCGTCGCTTCGGTGCACCACGACAGGACCTTGACGAACGGCCGCGCGATCAGCGACAGCCACTCCATCGGGAAGGCCACCAGCCGCGCCACCGTCTCGGGGTACATCTGGCCCAGGCGCTTGGGCACGAGCTCGCCGAAGATGATGGTGAGGAAGGTGATGATGACCACCACGAGGCCGGTGGCGGAAAGCCCCGCCGCGCGCGGGCTCACGCTGAAGGTCTCGGTCAGCCAGCGCCCAAGCGGCTCGGAAAACGCCGCCTCGCCGACGATGCCGTTCAGCACCCCGATCGAGGTGATGCCGATCTGCACGGTCGAGAGGAACTTGGTCGGGTTCTCGTGCAGGTCCATCGCGACCTGGGCCCCCTTGTCGCCGGTCTCCACCATCACCTGCAGGCGAGCCCGGCGGCTGGCGGTGAGTGCCATCTCCGACATGGCGAACAGTCCGTTGAGAAGGATCAGGAAGACGAGTAGCGCGATGTCCATGCACCGGGCCTCACCCGGAACGTGGCTGTTGAACAAGCGGCAAAGCGTAGCAGAGTCATTCTTCTCCCCGGTGAAAATGCCAGCATGAACTACCTGATTGGCGACCTGCAGGGCTGCTGCGACGCGCTCGACCGGCTGCTCGCAGAAGTGGGCTTTTCCCCTTCGCGCGACCACGCCTATGTGCTGGGCGACCTCATCAACCGCGGCCCGGCCTCACTGCAGACCCTGCGCCGCCTGCAAGAGCTGGGCCCATCGGCCACCTGCCTGCTCGGCAACCACGACCTGCATTTCCTGGCCGTGGCCCACGGCGTGCGCCAGGCCGGCCGGGGCGACACCCTGGCCGACCTGCTGGCCGCCCCCGACCGCCCTGCCCTCGTCGACTGGCTGCGCCAGCAGCGCATGGCGGTGCACGAGCACGGGTGGCTGATGGTGCATGCGGGCGTGGTGCCGCAGTGGGACCTGGCCACCACCCTGCAACTGGCCGGCGAAGTGGAGGCCCGGCTGAGGGCATCCGACCTGCACGATTTCCTTCAGGTGATGTACGGCAACACGCCGCTGCGTTGGGACCCGGCCCTTAGCGGCCACGACCGTCTGCGCTTTGCCATCAACACGCTCACGCGCATCCGCTTCGTCACGGCCGATGGCTCGCTCGATTTCGCCACCAAGGAGGCCGCGAATGCCGCCCCGCCAGGGCACCACCCGTGGTTCGACGCGCCGGGCCGCCAGACCACCGGCGTGCCCATCGCCTTCGGGCACTGGTCGACCCTGGGCCTCGTGAACCGCCCCGACCTGCTCGCGCTCGACACCGGCTGCATCTGGGGCGGCCAGCTGACCGCGGTGCGGCTGCACGGCGACACGCGAGAGGTGATTCAGGTCCAGTGCGAGCAGGCGCAGAAGCCCGGCTGACTACAATCGCCGTCTTCTTCAGGAAGCGTGGCCGAGCGGTTTAAGGCACTGGTCTTGAAAACCAGCGATGGGGGAACCCATCCGTGAGTTCGAATCTCACCGCTTCCGCCAGACAGCCAACCACACGGGCCCTCGCGGCCCGTTTGCCTTTGTGGAGAAACGCATGGCTTCGGCTTCTCACTGGCTCGACCCCGGGACCATCGGGTTCGAGCTGCTCAAAGGACTGCCCGCGGCGCTGGTCGCGCTGGTCATCGGCACCATCGCGGCCTGGGTGGCGTGGCAGCAGCTCAAGGTGGGGCGCGCCAAGCTCAACCTCGATCTCTTCGAGCAGCGGTATGCGCTCTTCGAGCTGCTGTGGGCCTACGTCTCTGCCCGCTCGCGCAGCGCCGACGAGGCCCGGCTGGCGGGCATCGGGCTGGAGAACGCACTGCCGAAGTTCTACTTCCTCTTCGGCCCGCAGATCGGCGACTACGTGTCGTCGGTGCTCGCCCAGGGCCGCCCGGAAGAAGGCCCGGTCGGCACGGCACGGTCTCAGCGGCCAGAGGCACCCCAGTGGTTCCACGAGCAGGCCCAGGGCCTGCACGACCGCTTCGCGGCGTACTTCGACTTCCAGCACTGGCGCTGAGCCAGCCCTTCGCGTCGCCGTTCAGTACAGGCCGGCCTGCCCGGCGCCCGCCACGACCTTTTTCGCGAGCGTCGCCACTTGGGCGCTCACCAGCTCGGTCGGCGGCTCGCTGGTGCGCGCCGTCCACATCAGGCGGCCGGTGCTGGTGTCGGTCAACGAGGCATTGGCGGCATAGCTGGTCGCGACCCGCGTGCCGCCCACGGGCGCCGACACGCCAACGCCCCCACCCAAACCGCCACCGAACCCACCGACGCCCAGGCCCACGGTGAACCCGGGCCGCGCGACGGTCTGCCCCGGCGCGATCGAGGTGACGAGCACCGCCTTGGCATTGGCCGCCTTGGCCGCGCTCACGTAGGGCGCGGGCCCGCCGGGGGCCGAGGTGGTGGTGCCGACGTCGGGTGCGGCCACTGGCGAGACACCGACCTTGGCGAGTTCGGCGCCCACGCTGTCCTGGCAGATCCGGCGCAGCACTTCGTCCTGCGCTTCGCAGACCACGAGCACACGGGCGCCTTTCAAGGGCGCATTGGCGGTCAGCTGCGGGTCCGACCACTGGGCTTCGATCGGGTTGCTCGCGCAGCCGGCGAGCACGGCCAGGCTGGCCAGGCAGATCAGGGGGCGGTGCAGGGGCATGGGTTCTCCTTGGCCGAAACGGGCAAAGATCGTGCCGCAGGCGCCTTCAGTTGACGCAGGTGCGGTTCTTTCCCGTGCGCTTGGCTTCGTACAGCGCTTCGTCGGCGCGCTCCAGCGCCACCTCGATCCGCTCCCCCTGCCGGTAGGCGGTCACGCCCGCGGAGAAGGTGACGAAGATGCGCTTGTCTTCGTGCATGAAGAGCCCGCCCGAGAGCGAGCGCTGCAGGCGCGTCAGGATCTGTTCGCCTTCGGCGACCGGCGTGTTGGGCAGCAGCACGACGAATTCCTCGCCGCCGTAGCGCGCCACCATGTCGGTGGGCCGCAGGGTCTTGCTCACCACGTCGGCCAGCGACTTGAGCGCCACGTCGCCGGCGTTGTGGCCGAGCTCGTCGTTGAGCTTCTTGAAGTTGTCGATGTCGAGCAGGCCGATCGAGAGCGTGGAGCCATCGCGCGCCTGGCGCGCCCGCTCGGCCTCGAAGGCCTGCAGCAGCCCGCGGCGGTTGGCGATCTTGGTGAGCTGGTCGGTGGACACCTCTTCCGACAGGCGGCGCAGCTCGGTCTCGAGCTCGACCACACGCTCCGACAGATCGGTCGCGCGTTCGTGCTCGTATTGCAGCTTGCCCTGCGCCACCTTCACGAGCGACTGCACGGTGCGGCTCTCTTCCACCATCTCGCGCACCACGCCCGCCAGGCTCTCCAGCGAATCGGCCTTCTCGATCACGTCGGCATAACGGCCGATGTTCTCGTGGAAGCGGCCGGTCTGCGAGCCCAGCTCGCCCAGCTCGGCCAGCATGCGGGTGATGAGCTGCTTGAGCTGGTCTTGCGCCTTCTCGCGCTCCACACGCAGCTGGCGCTGGTGCTCGCGCGTGTGGTGCAGTAGCTCGCTCACCGACTTCACGCTGCGCGAGGTCAGGCCCTGGCCGATCTCGTCGCGCATGGCCTCGCTCTGGCCCTTGGCCCAGCTCTGGTCTTCGGCCAGCTCGACGAGGCTTGCCGTCAGCTCGCCGCACAGCGTGCCGAGCTGTTCGATGAGGTGCTGCCGGTGGGCGAGCGCGCGGGTGGCGCGCTTGCAGAGCTGGTCGAGCTCGTCGCTCTGCCCGACGGTCGGGCCGCGCTCGCGGATGCGTTGCACGAGGCCGGCGAGTTCTGCCGAAAGCTCGGCGCTCGGCGCCGGAGGGGTCGGCAAAGCCTGCCGCAGCGTGCCGCTCAGCGACTGCATCACCTCGTGCCAGACCGGCGTGCTGTCGGCCGCCGTGGGCGGGGCGCCGCCCGGCAGATCCATCAGCGGCGCGGGCTGCGTGGGGTCGGCCCACGGTTGCTCGACTTCCATGGCGGCAGCCTCGGGGTCGACGGCGCCGTCGATGGTGTCGCTCTCCCAGCCGTTGAGCAGCTGGTTCAGGCGCTGCTGCAGGCGGTTCACGTCGCTGCGCGAGCTGGAGAGCACACGCTGCAGGCTGTCTTTCTTGCGGGCGGTCGTCCATTGGCGGCCGCCGCGCTGCACACCGCGGACCACGCGCTCGATCAGCTTGGCGAGCGCCTCGGCCTGCGCAGCCGACTCTTCCTTCTCGCCTACGGCGCCAGCAGCCGCCTGGGTGACGGGCGGTGCGGTCCCGGCTTCCTGGTGGTAGGCCCGTGCGTAGTTTTCGGGCGTGGGCTCCTGCTTGTCCATCACCAGCCGGCGCAAGGCGGCTTTGGCGAGTGCAGCCGGCACAGCCTCGGCGCGCGGCGGATTGGTCATGTCCATGAAACGGAAGAAAAGACGATCAGACGCCGCCCTGCGGGGTGCCGAAGCGCGACCGCGCCTCGATCGCGGCCCGCAGCGACTCGGCCGCGGTGGACTCGTCGGCGTTGACGATCCACGGCGCCTTGCGCGGCAGCACGGTCTGCTCGAGCCACTGCTCTAGCACGTCGGGCGGCTGCGCCTTGCTGAAGAGGAAGCCCTGCATCACCACGCAGCCGAGGCGGTGCAGCACTTCCATCTGGCGCATGTTTTCCACGCCCTCGGCGATCACCCGCAGGCCGAGCGAGCGGGCGAGCGCAATGATGGCGGTGACGACGGCCGAGCTCTGGGGTGTCATGCCGAGGTCGCGCACGAAGGAACGGTCGATCTTCAGCTCGCTGATCGGCAGCGAGGTGAGATAAGCGAGCGAGGAATAGCCGGTGCCGAAGTCGTCGATCGAGATCTCGACGCCGATCTCGTTGAGCCGGTGCAGCGAGGGGATCACGTTCTGCAGGTCCTTCATCAGGCCCGTTTCGGTGATCTCGAGTTCGATCGCGTGGTGTGGCACGCCGTAGCTGGTGACGGCCTGGTGGATGTGCTCGACCAGGTCGGTGCGCTCGAACAGGCGGTTGGGCAGGTTGACCGCGATCGAGTCGGCAAACCCGAAGCTGTCTTGCCACAGCCGCGCCTGGCGTGCTGCTTCGCGGATCGCCCATTCGCTGAGCGGAATGATCAGGCCGGTCTCTTCGGCCAGCGGGATGAAGTCGCCCGGGGGCACCAGCATGCTGCCGCGCTGCCAGCGCATCAGCGCTTCCACGCCCACCATCTTGGCGCCACGCACGTCGACCTTGGGCTGGTAGTGCAGCACGAGCTCGTTGCGCTCGATGGCCTTGTGCAAGGCGGATTCGAGCTCCAGCTTCTCGCGGCCCTTGCCGGCCAGCGCCGGCCGGTACAAGAGCGCGGCATTGCGGCCCTGCGCCTTGACCGAGTACATGGCCACGTCGGAGTTGCGCATCAGGTCGGCGACCGTCGCGCCATCGCGCGGGAACATGGCAATGCCCACCGAGGCGGTGACGAAACATTCCTGCCCGCCCACGAAGATCGGCTCGCGCATCACATCGAGGATGCGGTCGGCCACGCGCTCGGCGTCGCCCTCGTCCGACACCTCGGGCAACAGCGCCACGAACTCGTCGCCGCCCAGGCGGCCCACGGCTTCGAGCGAGCGGTGCGAGCGCGAGCCCATCGACTCGACCGAGGTTTCCATCACCTGGTCGGAGTGGCGCACGCACGAGCGCAGCCGGCGCGACACCTCCATCAGCAGCTCGTCGCCGGCGCCGTGGCCCAGCGTGTCGTTGATGACCTTGAAGCGGTCGAGGTCGATCAGCAGCAAGGCCACCGGGTGGTTGAGGCGGCGGGCGTGCTCCAGCGCACGTTCGGCGCGCCAGATCAGCTGGCGGCGGTTGGGCAGGCCGGTGAGCGCATCGAAGTTCGCCAGGTGGCGGATCTTGTCTTCGGCCATGCGCCGGTCGGTCACGTCCTGCACGATGCCGGTGTAGCCCGACAGGTTGCCGTGCTCGTTGAATTCGGGCTCGGCCTCGACGTGGATGATGCGCTGCTGCCGCCCGTCGGGCAGCACCACCGGCAGGTCGGTGGCCAGCACCGAGCTGTGGCGGAAGACGTCGTGCAGCACGAGCATGAAGCCTTCGCGGTTTTCCTGCGGGATCATGCGCAGCAGGCTGCGCATCGACACGTGGTCCCCCGGCCCCATGCCGAAGACGCGCAGGCCCTCGACCGAGAACACCGGGCTGCCGGTGCCCACGCGCCAGTCGAAACTGCCCATGCGGGCCAGGTCTTGCGCGCGGGCCAGCTTGGCCTTGCTGCGCTCGAGCTCCAGGCGCGTGCGCGAGGAGCGCAGCAGGTAACGCAGCCGGCCGGCGAGCAGGCTCCACTGGGTGGACTTGACGAAGAAGTCGGTGGCGCCGGCTTCATACGCGCGGGTGATGGAAGCGTCGTCGTCCAGGCCGGTGAGCATCAGCACCGGCAGCGACTCGAAGCCCGGCAGGTGGCGCAACTCGGCACAGGTCTGGAAGCCGTCGAGCCCGGGCATCAGGGCATCGAGCACCACGACGTCGGGCAGCCAGTCGGCCAGCAGCTGGATGGCGCGCTCGCCGCTCGTGGCCTCGGTGATGGAAAAGCCCCGCTCGCGCAGGGCGATGGCGGTGAGCAGGAGATTGACTTCGTCGTCGTCAACCAGCAGCACCTTGGGCTGCACGAGCATGTCGTCGTCAGCCAGGGCAGAGCTGGGAAGGGTGGTCATGGGGGTCAGGCACCCAGCACACGTTTGAGCGCGACACGCACGATCTCGACCTCGGACTGCAGCTGCGCGATGCGCTCGGCCATGCCGTCGGATTGTTCGTTGCGGGCCCGCGCTTCGAGGTCCGCGCACATTCTGGAAAGCTTCATCGCGCCGATGCTAGCGGACGACGACTTCAGGGTGTGGGCCACGTGCCGGATACCCCCGAGTTCGAGACTGTTGAGCGCGTCTTCGAGCTGCGGCATCAGTCGGCCGACCGAGCTGTCGAAGGCGCTGACCACACGCTCCATCAGGTGGTTTTCGCCGTTCGGGTCGAGCTCTCGCAGGCGCTCCAGGGCCTGGGCATCGAGCACGCCGCCGTCGTTGGCCGCTGTGCTGGAAGGGGCTGCCGGGGCCGGCATGCCACCGTCGCTGGATCCAGCAGGTGCCGCGGGGCGCAGGTGTCGAGTCAGCATGGCAAGCAGTTGGCTCTGGCGAAAGGGTTTGGACAGGTAGTCATCGAAGCCAAGGCCCAGGAAGCGCTCTTCGTCGCCGCCCAAGGCATTGGCCGTGACCGCAATGATCGGAGTATCCGCTGATGTGAGGAAATTGAATCGCCCGGCCGTCCCGCGCCGGAACCAGTTGAGCGCCTCCACGCCGTCCATGCCCGGCATCTGGATGTCCATCAGCACCAGGTCGAACTGCTTTTCGCACATGGCGCGCAGCCCGGCCAACGCGCCGGAGCTGAGTTGCACCCGACACCCGAGCGACCGCAGCATCTGCCCGATCACTTCCTGGTTCACCACATTGTCTTCCACGACAAGGATGTGTGCGGAAAGACGCGGCGTCAATCGTTCCGTCTCTGAAATCGAGGCAGAAATCCCCAGAATGGCCTGCCGAAGCTCGGCTTTGCGCACGGGCTTCGGCACGAATCGGTGAAAACCCGCCTGGTGGGCAGCCCGCACATCGTCGGGGGTAGACACCGACGACAGCATGACCATCTTCATGCCGGGGTGAAGGCCCGAGGCCTGCAGCGCCAGCGCCATGCCCATGCCGTCGAGGCGCGGCATCTGCATGTCGACCAGGGCCAGGTCGAAATGCGGGTCGACCCCCGTCTTGCCCTGCAGGATGTCGAGGCCGTGGCGGCCGTCTTGGGCCAGCACCACCTCCATGCCCCAGGCGGTGAGCATGTTGTCGAGCACGATGCGGTTGGTCTCGTTGTCCTCGACGACGAGGATGCGCATGCGCGGCATGGTCATCAGGTCGTGGCCGAGCGCCGCAGCCTCCGCTTCCACCAGCGGCAGCGGCAGCACGAAGGTGAAGTGCGAGCCCACGCCCGGCTGGCTGCGCACCTCGATCTCGCCGCCCATCAGCTCGACGAGCTGGCGCGAGATCGACAGCCCCAGCCCCGTGCCGCCATAGCGGCGCGCCATGCCCACGCTGCCCTGCGTGAACGAGCTGAAGAGCTTGGGGATGGCCTCGGCCTCGATGCCGATGCCGGTGTCGTGCACGCCGAAGAAAAGCCGGCCCGGCGGCTGTCCGGGCGCGATGCCCAGCGTGACCACCACTTCGCCGTGCTCGGTGAACTTGATGGCGTTGGCCACCAGGTTGGTGAGGATCTGGCGCAGGCGCAGCGGGTCGCCCTTCACCACCTGCGGCAGGCCGGGCTCCTCGCGGAAGCTGAGCTCCAGGCCCTTTTCGTGCGCACGCGGCGCCAGCAGCTCCAGGGTGTCCTCGATCACGCCGCGCAGCGAGAAGTCGATTTCCGCGAGCTCCAGCTTGCCCGCCTCGATCTTCGAGAAGTCGAGGATGTCGTTGATGATCTCCAGGAGCGACTCGCCCGAGCGGTAGACCGACTGCACGAAGCGGCGCTGCTTGTCCGACAGGTTCGTGCCCAGCAGCAGCTCGGTCATGCCGAGGATGCCGTTCATCGGCGTGCGGATCTCGTGGCTCATGCTGGCCAGGAACTGGCTCTTGGCCTGGCTCGCATGCTCGGCCGCCTCGCGCGCGCGCTGCAGCTCGGCCTCGGCCTCGCGCTGGCTCGTGACGTCGCGCGCCAGGGCGATCAGGAGCGTGGGTTGCCCCGAGGCATCGCGCAGCGCGAAGTAGCGCGCCCCGACCACCCGGCGGCCCTCGCCTTCCCGGCCCTTGCCGTGCAGCACGAAGGAATGCTCGACCGCGCCCTGGCGGCCGAGCGCCTCGGCCATCGCCGGCTCGGCCAGCGCGGCCACGCGGCGGCCGAGCGCCTGCTTCAGGGTCTTGCCGACCACGTCGCCGCGTCGCACGCCGAATTCACGCTCGGCGTGGGCGTTGATGTTCAGCACGCGGCGGTCGGCATCGACGCTGAAGACGTACAGGCTGGCCGGCAGGTTCTCGACCAGGGTGTGAAAGTATTCACGGCCGTGCTCGATGTCCGGGAAGCTGGTGGTGGGCGCAAAGGTGCTGTCCCCGACCGGCCCATCCACCCCGCCGTCGGCAGAGCCCAGGTGCTGGACACGCGGCAGCAGCATGGCCGCGCCCAGCAACGCCACCGAAAACAGCGCGAACCAGCGCGCGAGCTCAGCCGTGCCGGCGAGCGAGACCGCGGCGGCAAATGCTGCCAGGCCCAGCAGCAACCAACGAGCATTCAGCGGAGGCATGGTGAGAGCGGGGAGACGTCGAGGCCTTTTCAGGGATTGACGTGTTTTCGGCATCCCGTGAGGCGACTTGAACGCACGGCCAACTCGTGTTCACACGGAGCCCCGCGGCTAGGTCAGTCCTTACAATCTTTGCGATGACGTCCGTGCTGCTCGCCGTGTTGGCACTCCTGGCCCTGGTGGCCGCAGCCGCCGCCATGGTCTGGGCCCTCCGGGGCCAGCAGCGCCAGCGAGCGCTGGAGCGTGAACTCCAGGCCGCCCGCGCCCGTGAGCATGCGCTGCTGCAGTCGATCGACCTGTGGCAGTGGCGCACCGACGCGCAGCACCGCGTGACGCTGCTGCGCCCGCCCGCTGCGGTCACTTCCGCCGAATGGCCCCCGGTCGACAACCGCCCTCTGCTGTGGGAGTTGTTCCAGTCGAACGAGGGGAGCCTCAGGCCACGGCTGCTCGCGCACGCCGCCTTCGATGGCGTGGCCGCCACGCTGGCCGGCCACCCTGGCCTCGTGCTTCGTGGGGCGCCGATCCTCGATGCCGACGGCCAGTACGCCGGCCATGTGGGCACCGCCAGCGAGCCCGCGCCGGCGGCAGCCCCCGCCGCACCCAGCGCACAAGACCTGCAGGACCAGGAGTCCTTCGGCTACACCGTCTCGCATGACCTGCGCGCGCCCATCCGCGTGGTCGAAGGCTTCACCAAGATCCTGAAGGAAGACTACGGCCGTCTGCTCGACCGCATCGGCAACGACCACCTCGACCGCGTGCTCGGCGCCTCGGCCCGCATGAACAGCATGATCGACGCGCTGCTGGCGCTGTCGCAGCTGTCGACGCGGCCGCTCACGCGTCAGCCGGTGAACCTGTCGCAGCTCGTCGGCTACATCGTCGACGACCTGCGCCGGCAGTCACCCGAGCGCCAGGTGACGGTGACGGTCGAGCCGGGCCTGCAGGCGCAAGGCGATGCCACGCTGCTGCGCGTGGCACTCGAGAACCTGCTGGGCAACGCCTGGAAGTACACCGCCCGCTGCCGCGAGCCCCGCATTTGGGTCGAGCGCACCGAGCACGAAGGACACCCTGCGTTTGCGATACGCGACAACGGCGCCGGCTTCGACATGCGCTTTGCCGATCGCCTGTTCGGCGTGTTCCAGCGCCTGCACAGCGCGACGGACTTCCAGGGAACCGGTGTCGGGCTCGCGTCGGTGCGCCGCATCATGCGCCGCCACGGCGGCGACATCTGGGCCGAAGGTGAAGTCGACCGCGGGGCGCGGTTCGTGTTCTGGCTCGGGAACTAGGTTCAGCCCTCGGCGGGCTTCGACAGCAGCTCCACCGCGTCGAGCAGGCGCTCTGCCTGTATGTGCAGCGGCCGCGACTCGCTGGTGGCGAGCTTCTGCAGCCGCTCCAGCGCCGCCGTGCGCGACAGCGAATAGCGGTGCATCAGCACGCCCACGGCGATGGCCACGGGCTGCGACAGCGCCTCTTCGGCCTGCTGCTTTTGGCCCGCGTGCCCGTCGAGCGGCCGCTTGGTCAGCTGGCTGAACGCTGCTTCGACGGCCGGCACGATCTGGTGGATGTCGAGCGGCTTCACGAGGTAGGCCACGGCACCGAGTGTCTTCACCTGGGCGACCGTCTGCTCGTCGGAGAAGGCCGAGAGAAACATGAACGGCACCTGGCAGTACTCGCGCAGGTAGGCGGCCACGTCGAAGCCGCTCTTGCCTTCCATGCGGATGTCGAGCAGCGCGAGGTCGGGCCGGTGCTCGCGCGCGAGGAGGATCGCATCGTCGCCGTTGTCGGCGTCGATGATCTCGTAGCCGGCCGCTGCGAGGCCGTGGGTCAGCGTCGCCAGCACCAGCCGGTCGTCGTCGACCACGAGAATTTTTCCTTTTCGTTCTGCCACGCCAGACCCCAAGCGACTCGCGCCGATTGTGGCTGAAAGCCTTGCGCCGCGGGGCGCACGGTGTAAGCAGCTGAAGCGACGCGCGCCGCGTCAACGTGAGCAGGTGCTCAGACCGGCTCGATGCGCGTGACCCCGGGTGGCACCAGCACGATCGTGGCGAGCACGTCGTCGCCCAGCTGCTCCACCGTGAGCGTGGCGCTGCGCCGCGGCAGCAAGGCCCGCACGAGGCCGAGCCCCGACACGCCGCCCGGGTAGCGCGCGAGGTTGAAGCCCGGCGGCAGCTGACCGCGGTTGGCAATGCCGACCTGCACCCGGCCCTCGCTGCAGGCCAGGCTGCAATGCACGGCCGACGGATCGTCGATCGCCATGCTGTGCTTGACCGCGTTGGTCAAGAGCTCGTTGATCGTGAGCGCAATCGGGATGCTCTCGGCCTCGGGCAAGGCCCACAGGTGCGCCGGCCCTTCCACCGTGAGGCGGATGGTGCGGCCGAAGGTCCGCTGCACCGAGCCGGTGATGGCCTCCAGCACGCTCTTCACGCGCAGCGGCCCGGTGGCGCCGACCTGCAGGCCGTAGACCTGCGCGATCGCCTGCACCTGGCCCACCACCTCGCTGATCGCCGACGCCATCTCCGGCTTGCGCGCGCCGATCTGCTGCAGGAGCCCGGCCACGCCCTGCAGGTTGTTCTTGATGCGGTGGTGCACCTCCTTCACCAGCATCTCGCGCTGCGCGATGGCGGCTTCGAAGCGCGCTTCCTGCGCAGCGCGCTGCTCGGTCACGTCGGTCGCCACCATCAGCAGCTGGTCGGGCGGCGCACCCGTGGCCGCCATCGGCAGGTAACGCGCGTCCCACAGACGGGCCTCGCCGTCGGTCTCGACGCGGTACTCGCGCTGCGTCACCGCGCCCGCGGTCAAGGCCTGCATCATGTCGGCGCGATAGCGCTCGGCCACGGCCGGCTCGAACAGCTCTTCCGGCGTGCGCCCCACCAGCTGGTCGGGCGCAAGGCCGATGCTGTGGGCCGCGGCCTGGTTGGCCTGCACGACGCGCAGCGTCTGCGCATCGAAGAGCGAGATCGCGAGCGGTGCCGCCTCGATCACCCGCTGCAGCGAGGCCTGCACTTCGATCGTGCGCGCCTCGGCCTGGCGGCGGCGCTCGATGTCGAGCAGCGCATAGGTGAGCTGGCGGCCGGTCGACTCGCGGCCGGTGACCACCGCATTGCCCACCACCCAGAACTCGCGGCCGTCGCGCGCCTTGACCTTGCACTCGAAGGTCTCGGCCTGGCCTTCGACCAGCTCGTGCAGGTACTGCGTCTGCCGGAAGGGATGCTCGTCGCCCGGCATCGCCACCGTGCTCATCGGCTGCCCGATGAAGTCGGCCAGGTCGCCACCGAACATGCGGCGTGCCGAGCGGTTCATCCACTCGATGCCGCCCGGCCCCACGGTGACGATGCCCACCAGCACCGAGTCGAGGATCGCGCGCGTGCGCTCGGCCTGCAGCGCCACCGCCTGCTGCGCGCGGTGGCGGTCGTCGACGTTGACGTACGACGCAATCAGCCCTTCGGCGGCATTGTTGTCGTCGATCTGCCGCGTGCTGACCTGCACCCACACCAGGCTGCCGTCATGGCGGCGCAGCTGCCGCTCGCCCGTCCAGCGCCCGGTCTTGTCCATCGACGCGCGGGTGATCGCCCGCAGGCGCAGGAACTCCTCCTCGCTGGCATACAGCGCCGAGGTCGGCAGCCCGGTCATCGCGTTCGCATCGAGCCCCACGAGCCGGCACATGGCCTGGTTGGCGCGCTGCACGCGGTCGTCACGGATGAACGCGATGCCCACTTCCGACAGGCTGAACATCAGCTCGCGGTCGCGCACCAGCGCTTCCAGCTCCATCTGCTGCGCCTTGAGCCGGGTGATGTCGGACAGCACCGCAATCGCCTCCAGCGCATCGCCGCCCGGCCCGGCGCGCCGCACCGTCAACGCACACCACTGCGTGGTCGCCCCCGGCACGTGAAAGCTCAGCTCGGCTTCGAACACCGTGTCGGCCGCGAGCGCGGCTTCGATCGCGCTGACGAGGCTCGGCGCCTCGGGCTGGCTCGCGAACAGCTCGGCCAGGCCGCAGCCGACCACCTGCCCGGCACGCACGCCGAGCAGCGCCTCGAAGCGGCTGTTGCAACGCACCAGCACGCCGCTGCGCAGGTAGGCCATGCCGGCAGTCGTGCTCTCGAGGATGGTGGTCATCTCGCGCAGCAGCGTGTCGCTGCGCTGCTGCGACTGGTACTGCTCCGTCACGTCGAGCGTCACCACCGAGGTGGTGCGCTTGCCCGACGCCAGCGTGGCCGGCTCGACCCGCGTCTGCAGCCAGCGCTGCCCGAGCTCAGGGTGGCGGATGGCGTAGCGCACCTCGGTGCGCTGGCCGTGTCGCAGCGCCTGCTGCAGACGCTCGTATTCGGGCAGCGAATCGGGCAGCACCACCTCGCGGCGGATCGACTGCAAGGCCGACGCGGCCGCCGGCTCACCGCCCGACGACGGTGGCAAGGCGCTGCCGTGCTGCACCCAGCCGCCCGATTCCTGGAAGGTGGCGAGGCCGACGCCTGCCGTGTCCATCAGCGCGCCGATCTGCATCTGCGCGAGGTCGCGCTCCTCTTCGGCGCTGCGGTCTTCCACCACGGCCATGTAGCGCAGCTGTCCGCTGGCGGTGCGGTAGCAGCGCAAGGCCGAGCGCAGGCGGCGCGCCGGGCCGTCGGGCTGCGTCACCCACGCCTGCGCCTCCACCGGGCTCGCGCCCGGCTGCAGCGATGCGAGCGGCCGGCCGTCCTGCCAGCACAGCAAGGCCTGCACCCCCGGCTCTGCCTCCGACATCAGCACCGGCACCTGCCCCGCCAGCGCTTCGAACGCGGGGTTGGTGCGCACCAGCAGGCCTTGTTCGTCGAACAGCACCATGCCCACCGGACTGAGGTCGAACCAGTCGTCGAGCTCACGCGCCGAGCGGTCGGCCCGCTCGCGCGCCACATGCTCGGCGGTGCTGTCCTGGAGGATGGAGAGGTAGCGCGTCTGCCCGGCTTCGTCGACCCACTTGCGCCAAGTGGCACGGCACCAGCGCTCGCGGCCATCGGCGTGGAGCAGGCGGCGCTCCATCAGCCGCGACGGCTGGCCGGGCTCGGACATCGCGCCCGTCTGCACCCGGTACGCGAGGCTCAGCTCGCGGTCTTCGATCGGCTGCAGCTCGACCGGGTCGCGGCCGATCAGCCAGTCGGCGGAGAAGCCGGTGAACTCGGCGAAGGCGGGGTTGACCTGGATGAAGCGGAAGTCGGCATCCTGCAGGCAGGCGGGGAACGGCGACTCCCAGAACAGGCGCAGCAGCTCCTGCGACAACGACGACGTTTGTGCAGGAGGCCGGGCCACGGCTGTCGACCGAGGCTCCAGGCGCAAGGCCCAGCGCTCGCCTTCGAGGGGGGTCAGCGACACCGTGCACGAGGTGCCATCGGCCAGCACGACGTGCTCGGGCAACGCAGGCGCGGCGGCGTGCAAGCGGGGAACGCCTTTGCTCAGGACCTGCTGAGTGGCCTGGACCAGCGACTCGCCGAGCCGGGCCTGAAGGCTTTGCAGCGAGGCTCCGGCTGCAACACCGAGCCAGCGCTGGGCAGCAGCGTTGGCGTGGTAGACACGGGCGCTGCGATCGAGAACCAGGACTGCGTCGGACAGGGTGTCGAGGAAGTGACGCAGCGCCTTGGGATCGAACATGAACCGAGTGTACGCAGCCCCCTAGCTCGCATCCAGCACGAGGCGAAGCAGGTAGCTTCGCAGGCGCCGCCTCACGCAGCGGTCGACTACTCGACCTGCGAAGCCGCCGTCAACGCCGACAACACACACCGATTGATCTCAGACACGCTGAGCATCAGCGTCTCGGCCGCCGACCGGAAGTCGTACAGCGATTCGTTCTCCACCGCCTGCACCAACGCAAAGTAAGGTTGATACGGCCCGGAGCCATCGACCAGCGCCTGGTACACGCGCTCCGGCACCGGAATCGTCTTCAGCAGCTCCGAGAACGGCTGCTTGAACATCCGGTCCAGCAGCGAGAACACGCCGCAGATGAACATCTCATTGCGCATCTCTTCATCGCCCGAAGAGCGCACCAGTTCTTCCATCAACAGCCCACGGCGAACCGCCGCGAACATGACGGGCTTCATGTTCGAGTCCTTGCCCGCCGTCGCGAGCAGCAGCGCCAGCCAGCGCTTCAAGCGCTGGTACCCGAGCATCATGATTGCGTGCCGGAACGAGCTGATCTCCACGCGCAGCCCGAACGCAGGCGAGTTGATGTAGCGCATCAGCTTGAACGCGAGCGACGGATCACGCTTCAGCGTGCCTTCGAGCTTCTCGATCGGCTCCTGCTTGTCGACGCGCTGGATCAGCTCGACGATCACCTGCATTTCCGTCTGCGGCTGCTTGCCGCCACTCTTGGCCGCGGCCTGCTCGATCGCGTCGTCGATCGGCCAGCCCAGCACCGCGGCGGCGCCGCGCGTGAAGCTCGCTTCCATCTCGGCGAGCGTGCGCACGCCCGCCTGCACATGGGGAATGTTGCGGATGACACCGGCCGGCGGCGTGGCGCTGGCTTCGTTGACGCGGCGGTCGTCGGCCAGGTCGATGATCGAATAGGTGAAGCACGGCAGCACCTCGCGCGGCAGCTCGGTCAGGGGACGGCCCTTGATCAGCAGGGTGGTACCGGCGGCGTGCAGGTTCTGCAGGGCGACGATGTTGGACGGGTCGACCGCCATGAAGGCCGGCACTTCGACCATCAGGTTGGCCGAAGGCGAGGCGCGCAGCAGGTCCTGCAGCAGGCTTTCGCTCACCACGTTGAGCGCTGCCTTGCCGCCATCGGCGGGCCACACGCCGCCCACGGCGTGCAGCAGCTGGGCCACGTCGGGCGTCGAATCGGGCTTCAGCGGCACGACGGTCAGGCGCGTGGCCGAGACGGCACGGCTGCGGTCGATGAAGGGGGAATAACCGAGGGCCACTTGGCCCAGGATGGTGGTGTCGTTCACGCGCCGCGTCCCTTGGCTTGGGTGGAATCAGGTGATGTAGTTGAAGAGCGACATCTTCTGGACCAGCGAATAGCTCTTGAGCGCTGCATCGTAGCCCGTTTGCTTGTTCTGGAAGTCGGAAATCGCCTTCACCATGTCGAGGCCTTCGGCATTGGAACGGTCGGTCTGTGCAGCAAGTCGCAGATCGTCGAGCCGGCCGGTGGCGTTGTCGATGCGGCCGAGCGTCTCGCCCACCTGCGCACGCACCGATTGCATCTGCGCCATCGCCGAATCCACGGCGGCGAGGTAGGTCGAGTTGGTCTGGGCGATCTGCGACGGCGTGCGCAGCGGCGTGTTCAGCGCGGCCACCGCGGCATCGATCTGGTTGAAGATGTTGAGGTCGGACGTGGCCGGGGCCAGCTCGAAGCTGTCGGTGTCGGCCGGCACGCCGGTCACGGTGGCCGAGAGGCCGTCGATCTCGATGGCCCGGCCCGACACGTAGGGCACACCGGCAATCGCCGTGGGCGCGCCGTTCTGCATCACCGAATAGGTGGTCACGCCGCCCGCCACCGCGAAGACGATGCTGTAGCTGTCGCCGGTGACGAGGCTCGGGTTGGTGACACGGCCGGTGTCGACCCACGACTGGCCGGTGTTGGCCGCGTTCGGCGCGGTGGTGAAGACGCCGTTGCCCGTGCGCCCGCTCATCCACGCGGCACGGCCGTCGACGGTGAGCGGGAGCGGGTCGCCCGAGGCAGCATCGATCTGGCCGGCAGTGCCCTGGTAGGTCACGCCGCCGGCGGCGTCGAGGAACGGCGCATGGTCGGGCGACTGGCCGCCGAAGAGGTAGGCGCCGGCGCCGTCCTGGCGGTTGGCCACGGCGAGGAGCTGGGTGCGCAGGCCCGCGATCTTGTCGGCCTGCGCGCGGCGCTCCTGGTCGCTGTAGCTGCCGTTGCCGGAGGCCACCATCGCCTCGCGGATCTGCTGCAGCAGGTCGCTCGCATCGCCGAGCGCACTTTCCGAGAGCGTCATCGCGTTCTGGCTCGCGTTCACCGCGCGCTGCATCGCATCGGTGTGTTTCTCCGCGGCCAGCGCTCGCTCGGCGCGCGCCGCGGCGGCCGGGTCGTCGCTCGCGCGGTTGACGCGCTTGCCGGTGGTGAGCTGCTCCTGCGCGGTCGCAAGCTGCGTCTGGCGCTTGATCAGCGAGTCGACGCTGGCGTCGAAGGAGTTGGCGGTGCTGACACGCATGGTGTGAGGCCTCAGGTCAGGTCATCGAAGTGCCAGCGATCAGCCGCCCGTCATCTCGAGCAGGGTGTCGAAGACGGAGGTGGCCACCTGCAGCATCTTGGCCGCTGCCTGGTAGCTCTGCTGGAACTGGATCAGGCGCGCCGCCTCTTCGTCGAGGTTGACGCCGGCCTTGTTGGCACGCGCCGCCTCGGCGGTCTGCGCCATGGTGTTGGAGATGTCGGACGACGAGCGTGCGCTCTGCACCCGCACGCCGATGTCGGACAAGGCGCTCGCGTACGCATCGGTGATGTTGCGGCCCGGCACCAGCGTGCCGCCAGAGAGCGTCGAGGCGCCGATGAAGAGCGCGTTGCCGAGCGCGACGAACGCGTTCGCATTGCCGTTGTTGGCGGCGGGCGCGGTGGTCGGGCCGACGTTGATCACGTCGCCGCTGCGCGGCACGCCGCTCAGCGAGAGCGAGAAGCCGTTGAGGTTGATCGGGCTGCCGGCCGTCCAGGTGCCCGTGCCGCTCGACACGACGGTGTTGCTCGCGTCGAGCATGTCGTAGCTGTAGTCGCCGGTGTCGTTGTTGAAGGTGATGCGCACCGACTGCGTCGCGTCGTAGGCCGCGGCATCCACCACGCCGAGCGAGGCGGCGCGTGCCGTGCCGGTGTTGTTGACCGAGAAGGTGCCGGTCACGGCCGAGGCGGCGGCGATGCCGCGCGGGTCGGTCATCACCGAGCGCATGTCGGGCGCGGCCTGCGCCACGGCCTGCAGCAGGAAACGGTCGCCGGCCGAGGCCGTGCCGGCGGTCATCTGCAGCGTCATGCCTTCGACCTGCACGCCGGCGGCGAGCGCCGTCGGGTCGAACGGGCTGCCCTGCACGGCGGAGCCGTCGGACAGGCGCGTCAGCGAATAGTTGGAGCCGTCGAAGCGCAGCTCGTAGTCGCTCGCCTGCACGTGGGTGAAGTCGCTCACCGCCAGGCTGAAGGTCGCGTCGCCGGCGTTTTCGGTCGAGGCCAGGGTGCGCGGCGCGCCGATGGAGAACAGCGGGTCGCCGGCACGCGCCGGCTGGCCGCCGTCGAGGCCCAGCGACTGCTGCTGGTTGATGGCCCCGCTCACCGCCACGGCGAGCTGGCCGAGCAGGTTGCGCGCCGCGGTGAGGTCTTCGTTCTGGAAGCGGATCAGGCCGGCGATGCGGCCACCGGCGATCGAGTTGTTGGGCACCAGGCGGGCGACGCCGCCTTCCTGCAGCGCAAGCTGCGTCTTGGCCGGGTCGAACTGGTCGGGTGCGGCGACGAGGGCATTGGTCGCGCTGCCGAGCACCAGCGACTGGCCGCCGCCGATGAACAGGCCCATCGAGCCGTCGTTGGCCTCGATGGTGCTCACGTTGATGTAGCCGCTGATCTCGCTCACCAGCTGGTCGCGCTGGTCGAGCAGGTCGTTGGGCGAGTGGCCGGCGCCCTTGAGCGCGGAGATCTGGCGGTTGAGGTCGGCCACCTGCCGGGCGAGCGCATTGACCGAGTCGATGTTGGACTTGAGGTCCTGCGACACACCGCCCTGCAGCGTGTTGAGCTGCTCGCCGGCCGACTGGAAACGGGCCGCGAGCTCGCGGGCGCGTGTGACGACCACCTGGCGGGCCGACGCGTCCTGCGGGTTGTTGGCCACGTCGACGAAGGCATCGAGCACCTGCCGCGCGGCATGGCCGATGCCGGCCTCGCCGAGCGGCAGCACGTTCTCGAGCTGGGTGAGCTGGTCGAGCCGGGCCTTGTCGGCTTCTGCAAGCGAGTTGGTGTTGGCAGCCTGCGTGGTGAGGAAGCGGTCGTACGAGCGCACCACCGTCGTCACGTTCACGCCCTGGCCGAAGAAGCCCGCGCCGGTGTACTGGCCCTTGGCCGTTTCCAGCTGCACGTCCTGGCGCGAGTAGCCCTGCGTGTTGGCGTTCGCGATGTTGTTGCCGACGGTCTGCAGCGAGGCGAAGTTCGCCGCCATCGCGCGGGTGCCGATGCCCATCAGGGTGGATGCGCCCATGTCGCCTTCTCCTCTTTCAGGCCATCGCACGCTGCAGGCGCAGCGTGGTGTTGATCATGCGGGTCAGCTTGTCCGCGTAGGCCGGGTCGGTGGCGTAGCCGGCCTTCTGCAAACCCTGGGCGAAGCCCTGCGCAGACGCGCTGTTCTCCACCACCTTCGAGTAGCGCGGGTTGTTCTTCATCAGCCGGGCGTAGTCGGTGAAGGCCTCTTCGTAGCTGCTGTAGGCGCGGAACTTCGCGCGCACCTTGTGCGGCTGGCCGTTGATGTATTCGGTGGTCGTGACCTCGGCGACCGGGCCCTTCCAGTTGGCGCCGGCCTTGATGCCGAACACGTTGAAGGAGGTCGAGCCATCGCGGTGCTTGATCTCGTGGCGGCCCCAGCCCGACTCGTGCGCGGCCTGCGCCACCATGAAGTTGGCCGGAATGCCGGTGGCGGCCTCAGCGGCCTTGGCGGCGTCGCCGTGCAGCCTCAGGAAACCCATCTGGCGGTCCTTGCCCTGCAGGCCGGAAAGCGACGCGGAGGTGGCGGGGGTTTCCTTGCCGATGTCTCTGGCGTCGGACTTGGCACCCTCTCTTGCGAGGTTGCTGCGCTCGACCGAGGCCTTGGCCGCGTCAGCGGCGATGTTGGCGAGCGGGTCGCCCAGCTGGCGCTCCAGCTGCTTGGCGATCACGTCCGACAGGCCGCCGCGCAAACCCGTCATCTGGGTGGCGAACTGCTGGTCGAGCATCTCGGTGCCGAGCTTGGTGCCCGAGTTGTCGAGCATGCCGGAGCTCACCTGGGCATCGCGCATGCTCTTCATGAGCTGCTGCATGAAGATGCCTTCGAACTGCTTGGCCGCTTCCCGGATCGCCGCCTTCGGGTCGCTGTTGGCGGTGTGGCGCAGGTTGGCGACGCCGCGCGGGTCGCCGATGGGGAGGTTGCTGTTGACGCCCATCTTCAGATGACCTCGATCTCGGCCTGCAAGGCACCGGCCGTCTTCATCGCCTGAAGGATCGCCAGCAGATCTTGCGGCGTGGCACCCAGCGCGCTCAGCGCCTTCACCACGTCGGCGAGCTTGGCGCTTGCGGGCATCTGGATCAGCGCACCGGGCTCCTGCTTGATGGTGATGTCGGCCTTCTCGGCCTTCACCGTCTCGCCCTTGGAAAACGGTGCCGGCTGGCTCACCACCGGCGTGGTGTTGATCGTCACCGACAGGTTGCCGTGCGCCACCGCGCACGCCCCGAGCGTCACCGCCTGGTTCATCACCACCGAGCCGGTGCGTGCGTTGATCACGATCTTGGCCGAGGGCGTGGCCAGCTCCAGCGGCAGGTTTTCGATGTCGGCGAGGAAGCCCACCCGCATGTCCTGCGACTCGGGCATGTTGACGCGCACCACGCGGCCGTTCACCGCCTGGGCGGTGCCGTCGCCCATCTTGGCGTTGATGGCGCGGGCCACTTCGCGTGCGGTGGTGAAGTCGCTCGCGTTGAGGTCGAGCTGCAGCGTGCGGCCCTGGTTGAGCGGCGTCGGCACGGCACGCTCCACGGTCGCGCCTTCGGGGATGCGGCCGGCGCTCAGGTGGTTGATCTGCACCTTGGAGCCGGCGGCCGAGGCCCCGGCGCCGCCGACGATCAGGTTGCCTTGCGCGAGCGCGTAGATCTGGCCGTCGGCACCTTTGAGCGGCGTGATGATCAGCGTGCCGCCGCGCAGCGACTTGGCGTTGCCGAGCGAGGAGACGGCCACGTCGAGCGTCTGGCCCGGCTGGGCGAAGGGGGGCAGTTGCGCGGTGACCATCACGGCCGCCACGTTCTTGACCTGCAGGTTGGTGCCGGCCGGGATGGTCACGCCCATCTGCTGCAGCATCGCCGAGAGGCTCTGCGCGGTGAAGGGGGCGGAGGTGGTCTGGTCGCCGGTGCCGTCGAGGCCGACGACGAGGCCGTAACCCACCAGCTGGTTGCTGCGCACGCCCTGGATGGACGCGACTTCCTTGATGCGGGTGGCGTGTGCCGTGGCCGGCCACCAGAGCGCTGCGCTGGCCATGACCACCGTGAGGGCGATCAAGGCCTTGATCAGGGCTTCAAGAAGTTGTTCGCGGGTGGTTTGCATGGTGGCAGGGGGCTCCTGTCACCATTCTGGAATTCTTTAGAACGGCATAACGTTCAAAAAGAAGCGGCCCAGCCACCCTATTCCGTTGACGTCGGCCTGGGCGCCGCGGCCGCGGTGCTCGATGCGCACGTTGGCGATCTGTACCGACTGCACGGTGTTGCCCGGCTGGATGGAACGCGGGTCGACCTGGCCCGAGAAACGCAGCACGTCGACGTTCTGGTTCACGCCGATCTGCTTCTCGCCGGCGATGACGAGGTGGCCGTTCGGCATGACATCGATCACGACGCTCGTGATCACGCCCGAGAAATCGTTGGTGTTCTCGGTGCTGCCCTTGCCTTCGAAGGTGTTGGTCGAGCTGCCCTCGACCGCCGCGCGGGCGAAGGCCTTGGCATGCACGCCGGGCAGTGCGGAGACACCACCGCCGATGGAGCCGGTCTTGTCGATGGAGCTCGTGCTCTTCTGGCTGGCTGCGACCTTTTCCACGATCTGCACGGTGAGCGTGTCGCCCACCAGGCGTGCGCGGTGGTCTTCGAAGAGCGGCCGGTATTGCGCGGCCTGGTAGATCGAGCCGTTGTTGGCCGGCGGCGTGGGCACCGGCTGCGGGCGCAGGCGGTTGGCCGAGCCGGCCACATCGACCTTGGGCAGCAGGTACGGGGTCTCGCAGCCGGCGAGCAAGAGGCCAGCGGCAGCGGCGATCAGGGCGAGTCTCATGGGCGATGCACGAAAGAACATCAAAGCTGACCGAGCTTCTGCAGCATCTGGTCGGAGGTCTGGATGGCCTTGGAGTTGAGCTCGTAGGCGCGCTGCGTCTGGATCATGCCGATCAGCTCTTCCACGACGTTCACGTTCGAGGTCTCGACGAAGCCCTGCTGCAAGGCGCCCAGGCCGTTCTGGCCCGGCGTGCCGGCGGTGGGCGTGCCCGAGGCGGCGGTCTCGGTGTAGAGGTTCTGCCCCTTGGGCTCGAGGCCGGCCGGGTTGACGAAGTTCACGAGCTGCAGCGTGCCCAGCGCCTGCGGCGTGGTCTGGTTGGGGATGCTGGCGGTGACGGTGCCGTCGGCCGCGATCGACACGCTCAGGGCGTTCTGCGGCACCGTGATGCCCGGCTGCACGAGATAGCCGTTGTTGGTGACGAGCTGGCCCTGCGCATTGACCTGGAACGAGCCGTCGCGCGTGTAGCCGGTGGTGCCGTCGGGCATCTGCACTTCGAAGAAGCCGCTGCCGCGCACCGCCACGTCGAGCGGGTTGCTGCTCTGCTGCAGGTTGCCCTGGCTGAAGCTGCGGCTGGTGGCGACGGCGCGCGTGCCGAGGCCGACCTGCAGGCCGGTGGGAAGCGTGGTCTGCTCGCTGCTGTTGGCGCCGGCCTGGCGCAGGTTCTGGTACATGAGGTCTTCGAAGACCGCATGCGACTTCTTGTAGCCGTTGGTCGCGCTGTTGGCGAGGTTGTGCGAGATGTGGTCCAGCTGGGTCTGCTGGGCCTCCATGCCGGTCTTCGAAATCCACAGGGAACGCATCATGGCGGGTACTCCTATCAGCTCATGGAGAGCAACTGAGCTGCAGCTTTTTCGTCGCCTTCGGCGGTCTGCAACATCTTCATCTGGGCCTCGAACTGGCGGGCCGCGGTGATCATCGAGACCATCGTCTCGACGGCGCTCACGTTCGAGCCTTCGAGCGCACCGTCCTGCACGCGGGCGGTGGCGTCGGCTTCCAGGTCGCCATCGGGCGCACGGAAGAGGCCATCGGCACCGCGCGCGAGCGGCGTGTCGTCGGTCGGCGTCACGAGCTTCAACTTGCCCACCGCGGTGGTCTTGCCGGTGGCGCCGTTCTTCGCGGAGATCGTGCCGTCGGGCGCGATGCTGACCTCGCTGTTGGGCGGCACCTGGATCGGGCCGCCATCGCCCATCACCGGCAGGCCACTGCGCGTGACCAGCGTGCCTTCGGCGGTGAGGTCCAGCGCACCGCCGCGGGTGTAGGCCTCGGTGCCGTCGAGCGACTGCACGCTCAACCAGCTGTTGCCCTTGACCGCGACGTCGAGGTTGCGGCCGGTGTTGGTGATGACACCGGGGGTGGCGTCGAAGCCGGGCGTCGTCTCCAGCGTGTAGACCCGGGTGCTCGCCCCGCTGCCTTGCACCGGCACGGCGCGGAAGGCCTGCAGTTCGGCGCGGAAGCCCGGCGTGGAGACGTTGGCCAGGTTGTTGGCCAGCGTGTCCTGGCGCTGCATCATGGCCTTCGCACCAGACATGGAGAGATAGATCATCCGATCCATGGCGAGCTCCCGTTAGCGTTCAGTTCGATCAGCGCAGGTTCACCAGCGTCTGCAGCACCTGGTCCGTCGTCTTGATGGACTGGGCATTCGCCTGGTACACGCGCTGCGCGGTGATCATGTTCACGAGCTCGGCGGTCAGGTCGACGTTGGAGTCTTCCAGCGCGCCGGCCTGCAGCACGCCGAGGTTGCCCTGGCCCGGCGTGCCCACGACCGGGTCGCCCGACTCGTAGGTGCGCGCCCAGAGGTTGCCGCCCAGGGGGCGCAGGCCTTGCGTGTTGCGGAAGGTCGAGATCTCGATCTGGCCGGCCGGCTTGGACTGGCCGTTGGAATAGGTGGCCATCACGATGCCGTCGGATTCGATCGACAGGCCCGACAGCTGGCCCGGGGCATAGCCGTCCTGCGTGAGGTTGGTGACGCCGAAGCCGGCGCCGTACTGGGTGGCCGCCGTCAGGTCGAGCTGGATGCCGGGGATGGCGAGCGTCTGCGCGCCGGCGGCGTTGGTCGAGGCCGGGATGTCGAGCGTGATCGGGCCCGTGGGCGCGGTGGGGGCACCACCGCTGGTCGGGAAGGTCATGGTCGTCACCGGGGCCGGGTCGCCGGCGCCGTCGACCGACACCGAGGTGCCGTTGGCGGTGACGAAGACGTTCCAGGTGTCGGTGCCGGCCTTCTGGAAGTAGTAGGTCAGCGCCACGTCCTGGCCGCGCTGGTCGTAGACGGTCAGCGAGGTGGCGTTGTTGTAGGTCTGCGCATCGCTGAAGTTGACCATCGGCGTCGTGGCCGGCAGCGTGGTGGCGGCGCGCGAGTCGAGGTTCATTTCCATTGCGATCTCGGTCGTCGCCGCGGGCTCGATGCCGGCGGTGGGCAGCTGCAGCGGAGAAGCCACCCCGGGCTGGATCACGCCGTTGCCGTCGGCCGGGTAGCCGAGGAGCTGGCCGCCCTGGTTGGTGACGATGTAGCCGTCCTTGTTGATCTGGAACTGGCCGTTGCGGGTGTACTGGGTCTGGCCGTTCACGCGCACTTCGAAGAAGCCGCTGCCGTTGATGGCAAGGTCCATCGCGTTGGCGGTGGTGGTGATGTTGCCCTGGCTGAACTGCTGCGTGACCGCCTGCAGGTTCACGCCGATGCCGATGGCGTTGCCGCTGCCGGCCAGCGCCGAGGCGTACATGTCGCCGAACTCGGCGCGCGAGGCCTTGGCACCGAAGGTGTTGGCGTTGGCGACGTTGTTGCCAATGACCTCGAGGTTCTTGCTCGCAGCGTTCAGGCCGGAAAGTCCTTGTTGGAAGCTCATGGTGAATTCCTGATGAGTTAGTTGAAGGCCTTGACCTGGCTGTAGGCCACGTTGCCGGAGTTCTTCAGTTCGAGGGTGAGGCTGTCGCCGGAGGTGTTGATCGCGGTCACGGTGTCGTGCATCAGCGGGGTCGAGTCGAGCTTCGTGCTGCCGCTCATTGCCGTCACGCGGAAGGTGACGCCGGTGGCGGTGGCGTTGGTGCCCGCGTTCCAGGTGAAGTCGTGCGCGCCCGCCGACTGCGCGCCGAGGTTCAAGGTGTCCAGCACGTGGCCGCTCGGGCCCAGCACTTCGATCTTCACGTTGTCGGCGGCGGTGTTGAGCTCGAAGCCGGCTTCGGCCCGGCCGTTCTCGATGGTCAGCTTGTTGCCCGGCACGATGACCTCGCGGCCGATGAGCTGCGCGCCCTGCAGCGCCTGCATCTGCATGAACTGGCCCGACAGGCCCTGGACGGTCTTGTTGAGGTTCTCGATGCCGGTGACCGACTGGATCTGCGCCATCTGGCTCGTGACCTGCGCGTTGTCCATGGGGGACAGCGGGTCCTGGTTCTGCATCTGCGCCACCAAGAGCTTGAGGAAGCGGTCGGCAGCGCCGGCTTCGTTGGCGGTCTGCACGCCGCTCTTGGCGTTGAGCTTGTCGTAGGCGGATTGGACGTTGGAGACGGCCATGGTGGGGTTCCTTCTTCAGCGAGCCTTACTGGCCCATCTGCAGCGTCTTGAGCAGCAGCGTCTTGGCCGTGTTCATGACTTCGACGTTGTTCTGGTACGAACGCGAGGCCGAGATCATGTTGACCATCTCCTCCACCGCGTTCACGTTGCTGTAGGTGACGTAGCCCTCGGCATCGGCACTCGGGTGCTTGGGGTCGTGCACCCGGCGGCCGGGGGTCTGGTCTTCGCTGATGGTGCTGACCTTCACGCCGGCCGCAGCACCGGCGGGCTGCATGCCGGGCTGGCCCATCAGCTCGGTCTGGAAGGTGACCTGGCGTGCCTTGTAGGCCTGGCCATCGGGGCCGGCGACGGTGTCGGCGTTGGCGAGGTTGGAGGCCACAACGTTCAGGCGCTGCGACTGGGCGCTCACCGCGCTGCCGCTCACGTTGAAGATCTGGAACATGCTCATTTCAGCTCCTTAACTGGCTCACTGCCCGCCGCGGATCGCGTCGAGCATCGTGCGCACGTTGCCGTTGATGAAACGCAGCGTGGCTTCGTAGCGCACCGAGTTGTCGGCGAAGTTGGCGCGCTCGCGGTCCATGTCGACCGTGTTGCGGTCGAGGTTGGTCTGGCTGGGGGTGGCGTACAGCAAGTTGCTCTGCACGGCCGACTCGGTGCTGCCGAGGGCGATGTGGCCCTGCTGCGTCGCCTTGAGGGCCGCCCCGCCCTGTTGCGCGCCGGTGGCCTGCTTCAGCGCCGAGGCGAAGTCCAGGTCACGCGCCACATAGTTGGGCGTGTCGGCATTCGCGATGTTGCTGGCGATCAGGCGCTGGCGCTCCGAGCGCAGGCTCAGCGCCTGGCCGTGGAAATCGAGCGTGCTCGTCAGTTTGTTCAGCATGGTGCTGTCCCGCAAACCCAGGTGGGCGATGTGAAGGGATTGTGGGCAGCGTGTTTCAAAACATAAGCGGGAATAGACGCCCGATTGCCGCGCTATTCCGACTCTCACGTGGGCATATCGCGCCCTACATTGGCAGCGTGGACAAGACCCTCTTGCCTCTGCTGCGCCTTTTCTTCTTCGCCTGGCTGATCGCCGGCGGGGTGGCGGCGCACGCCCAGGTCGCAACTGAAGCCTGGGTGGCCGCAGCACAGCGTTTTGCCCTTGCCGAATTGAAGAAGGCCGGTGTCGGCCGCCATGACGTGGTGGCCGGCCAGCTCGACAGCCGGCTGCGCCTGGCCGCCTGCGACGAGGTGCAGCCCTACCTGCCGCAAGGCGCCCGCCTCTGGGGCAAGACCCGCGTGGGCCTGCGCTGCGTGAAAGGCGTCACGAACTGGAACGTCTACCTGCCGCTGACGGTGAACGTCTACGGCCCGGGGCTGGTCTCAACCTCAGTCCTGCCGGCCGGGCATGTGCTCGCGGCAGAAGATTTCCGTCAAGCCGAGGTCAATCTGGCCGAAGACCTGTTTCAACCTGCGATCACCGAGGCGCATGTGCTGCTCGGCCGCACGCTCGCCAGGCCGGTCACCCCCGGCCAGAGCCTGCGGCAGACCAGCCTCAAGCCGCGGCAGTGGTTCACGGCCGGCGACAAGGTGCGCATCCGCGTGGTGGGTGGCGACTTCGCCGTGGCCGGCTCCGGCGAGGCGATCACCGCGGGGATGGAGGGCCAACCGGCCCGCGTGCGCACCGAAAACGGCCGCATCGTGTCGGGTCTGCCCGTGGCAGACCGCCTGCTGGAGATCACATTGTGAAAAATCGAGTGGGCACTCAGAATCTGCAAGAAAAACCTAAAGTCAGCGGCGGGCGGGCCGATACACCGTCCATGTTGAAAGGTTTGGGTCTCTGAGAGGCCCAAGGAGTCCAAGATGAAGATCGGCAATCCCGCAGACAAACCCGGCTCAGCCGCCCCGGTCGCACCGGTGCGCAACCAGCCGGCCGAGACCAAGGCCCAGGAGGCCGGCGCGCACAACGCCGCCGACCCGAGCGCCAAGGTCGAGCTGTCGAACGCCGCGTCGTCGCTGCTCGAAGGCGGTGCCAGCGCCGATTTCGACGCCGACAAGGTCGCCCGCATCGCGCAGGCCATCAGCGACGGCAAGTTCGAGATCAACGCCGAGAAGATCGCCGACCGGCTGATCGCCAACGCACACGAAGTGCTGGGCAAGGCCCAACACTGACCCACCCGCGTGCCCCACAAGGGCACGCTCGCTTACGGTCCACACGACTTTCGGTGAACAAGACCATGAACACGCCGGCCCAGATGTCGGGCCCCGACGAACTCGAAACCACCCTGGCCGCGGTGGAAACCCACCTCGCCTCGCTCGGTGAATCGCTGCGCAAGAACGACAGCGTGGCCATCGAACACCACGCCACCGAGCTGCAACGTGCGCTCGCCCGCGCGGTCGACCATTTCGCCCGTGCCGCGCGCAGCGGCCCGGTGCCCACGCCACTGCGCGAGCGGCTGAAGCTCGCCAGCGGCCTGGTGGCCTCGCAGCGCGAATCGCTGGCCCGCGCCACCGCCGCGCTCGACCGCGCGATGGACGTGCTGATGCCGCGCGACCGCTCGGCGGGCGTCTACTCTGCAAGCGGCGCAGGCAGCACCCTGCGCGGCGGCGCGATCCAAGCCTGATCTCGCGCTGAACTCGGTGCGACACTGCGGCCCTTCGAGGGCCGCTTTGCATTGTGGGCATGACCGAACTGTTGATCTTCCTGGCCGGCACGGCCTTTTTCACCTACGTCTCCCGCCACGCGCTGCGCAACCCGCGCTCCCACGGCTTCTGGCGCTTCATCGCCTGGGAATGCATGCTGGCGCTGGTGATCCTCAACTTCCCGATGTGGACGGTCGACCCGTTCTCGCCCCGGCAGGTCGTCTCGTGGGTGCTGCTCATCGCCTCGCTCTCGCTCGCCATCCATGCGGTGCAGATGCTGAAACGCATCGGCCGGCCGAGCGAGCAGCGCGCCGATGCCGAGCTCTTTGCCTTCGAGAAGACCTCCTCGCTCGTCACGAGCGGCGCCTTCCGCTACATCCGCCACCCGATGTACGCCGCCCTGCTCTACCTGGCCTGGGGGGCCTTCCTGAAAGACATCAACGCGGCGACCGCCCTGCTCACCGCGGTGGCGAGCATCGCGCTCGTCATCACCGCGCTGCGCGACGAGGCCGAGTGCCTCGCGCACTTCGGCGAGGCTTACGCGGGGTACATGCGGACAAGCAAGCGCTTCGTGCCGTTCATCTTCTGAAGCGTGTGCCGCATGGCGCTCTCGCGCTGGGCGGTGTCTGAGGACTGCGGCGTGTTGCCCGCCATGCGCGCCTCGTGCCGCCTCTGAGACAGCACCATCATGGTCGCGAACGAAACCACCTTGCGTGCGGTCGTGGTCATGTCGACACCTCGTCATCGTGGCGGGCCCTGAGCTGCGCCAGCGCATTGGCCACCGCCGGCGCCACGCCTTCGCGCGCCAGCTCGGCCGCCGCCTCCGGCGCACCGTCGAGCACGATCACCACGCGCTCGAGGTGGCATTCGCCGGCCTCGTCGACCCGCACGTCGGCCACATGGGCCGCCACCGCACCGCGCACGGCCGAGAGCGCCACGCCGTGCGCCCGGTCGGGCGCCTGCGGGCGGCTCCAGCCCGAGACCTTGGCCGCCTCGTCGAGCACGGTCCGCAGCTTCGAGCCGGCCGGCAGCATCTCGCGCCGGTACTGCACCGGGTCGCGCCAGGCGGCGCGGGCCAGTTCATCGATGAAACATTCGCGGAAATAGACCGCGGCGTACGTCCCTTGTGGGGCAAGCTCGCGGGTGGTGCTCGTGGCGTTCATCATGTGGATCTCCCGTGTCGATGGCCCTCATGCTGGACGGCGCGGTTTAAAAAGTTGTTAATGCCACCCCAGGCACACTGCGGTCTCGCTTCAACAAGTATTCATATCTCCGCGTCATGCAACTGCTGCTGGTCGAAGACGACGCCATGCTGGCCGAGGCCCTGGTCACCGGGCTCACCCGCGCCGGATACCGCGTGGACCACGCGCCCGACACCCCGGCCGCACGCCTGGCCCTGTCTGACCACGCCTACTCGGCGGTGCTGCTCGACCTGAACCTGCCCGGCGGCTCCGGCCTCACCGTGCTGCGCGGCGTGCGCGAGCGCTACGACACCACGCCGGTGATCATCCTCACCGCCCGCGACCAGCTCTCCGACCGCATCGCCGGCCTCGACGCCGGCGCCGACGACTACCTCGTCAAGCCCTTCCAGCCCGACGAGCTCGCCGCCCGCCTGCGCGCCGTGCTGCGCCGCGCCCAGGGCCGCGTGGCCCCGGTGCTGACAGCCCGCCACATCCGCCTCGACCCGGCCACCCGCAGCGTGACGCGCGACGACGAGCCGGTGAGCCTGAGCCTGCATGAATACCGCACGCTCCTGGCCATGATGGAGCGCCAGGGCCGCGTGGTCACCCGCCAGCAGCTCGAGGAAGCGGTCTACGGCGGCGAAAGCTCGATCGAAAGCAACACCGTCGCGGTCTACGTGCACCAGCTGCGCAAGAAGCTCGGCGACGACCTCATCGTCACCGTGCATGGCCACGGCTACAAGCTCAACTCATGAAGATCCTCAAAGCCAGCTCCATGCGCGTGCGCCTGCTCATCGGCCTGATGGTCGCAAGCCTCGGCTTCTGGGGTGCCTGGTTCGCGGTGCAGGCGATGTTGATGTCGAGCCAGCAGAACAACCGCTGGGATGCGTCGATGCAGGCCGTGGGCCAGCAGATCCTGATGTCGATGCCGGCGCTGCACCCGGGCGGCTCGAGCGAGCCCGCGTTCAAGCTGCCCTCGCAGGTGCATGTGCAGCCGCAGCTCCTGAGCTTCCAGGTGTGGGCACGCGACGGCCGATCGGTGCTGCGTTCGTCGAATTCACCGGTCGAGCCCTGGGCCCCGCTGAGCTTCGACCAGCCCGAGGCCTTCCATGGCGTGGAGGTGAAAGGCGTCGAGTGGCGCGTGTACACCATCAACGACGCCAGCGGCCGCCTGCAGGTGCAGGTGGGCAAGTCGCAGCCGCAGCTCCTGAGCCTCATCAAGCTGTGGCTGGGCTACAGCATCGGCACCATCCTGCTGCTGATGGCGCTGCTTGCGGGGGTGACGTGGGCCATCATCTGCTGGTCGGTCGCCCCGGTGCAGGCCGCACGCCAGGCCATCGAGGAGCGCGACCCGCTCGACCTCACGCCGCTCGAAGTGCACGACCTCCCCACCGAGGTGAAGCCGCTGGTGGAAGCCTTCAACGCCCAGCTGCTGCGGCTCGAATCGGCGCTCCAGGGCGAGCGGCGCTTCCTCGCCGATGCGGCGCACGAGCTGCGCACGCCGCTGGCCGCGCTGATGGCGCAGGCCCAGCTGGTGAAGTCGGCCACCACGCTGGAAGAGAGCCATGCCTCGCTCGCCCCGCTCATCAGCGGCATCGAGCGCACCGCGCGCCTCACCGAGCAGCTGCTCGACCTGGCCCGGCTCGATGCGATCGAGCACCCGGGCGGCCGCCCGCCGGTGCCGCTGCACGAGATCGTCTCGCTGGTGGTGCGCGACTACGACGCCACCGCGCAAACCGCCAACCAGCGCCTGCAGCTGCGCGCCGAGCCTTGCCACGCGCGCATCCACGTCGACTCCATCGGCGTGCTGCTGCGCAACCTGATCGACAACGCACTGCGCTACGCCGGCCCTGGGGCACGGGTGGAAGTGGTCTGCCGCGAGCAGGAGCTGCAGGACGGCCAGCGCAGCGTCGCGCTCAGCGTGCGGGATGACGGCCCGGGCGTGCCCAAGACCGAACACGGGCGCATCTTCGATCGCTTCTACCGGGTGCCCGGCACACCGGGCCGGGGGAGCGGCATCGGCCTGTCGCTGGTGGCACGCATCGCCAACCTGCACCAGGCGTCGCTGGACGTGGGGTCCGGGCTGGAGGGACGAGGGTTCGGCATCACGCTGACCTTCGCCACGGCAACGGGCCGGGCCGCCACGCACATCGACGTAGTGGCGGCCGACATGCCCGTGCCGCTGGCTCAGCCGACCGGCCAAGTCTGAGCGCCTCGGCCGTCGGCCGGGATGAGCTTACTTGCCCTCTTCGCGGGCCTTTTCCTGGCCGGTCTTCACGTCGACAGACGGTACCTTGATCGTTTCCTTTTCGGTGGTGATCTTGGGCACGGTGACCTCGGTCTCCTTCTGGGTGACCTTCACGTCGGGCGCCGTCACGTCGTACTTCGGAACGGTCACATTGCCGTCTTCCTTCTTCGCCACTTCGTATTTCGGCAGGGTCACGTCGCCTTCCTGGGTCTTCTGCACATCGCAGCCGGCGAGGCCGACAGAGGCAGCGGCCACAAGACCGGCCAACAAGGTGTTTGCGTTCATGCGAGTCTCCTTACGAGCTAGGGTGATCGCATTCTGGGCACCACCGTGCGGGCATTCGATCAGAACCGACCAACTGTCCGTGTAGGCCTGCACCGCAAGCGGATGCCGGGCGGGCGCTTGCTCAGGCCTTGAAAACCGGGCGCATGAAGCTGCGCTCGTAGCTCAGGAAGCAGCGCGTGTCATTGGCGTACTGGAAGGCGGCTTGGCAGTCGGCGTCCTTGAACGACTTCTTGCGGTATTGCTCGTATTCGGCCAGCGAGGGGAAGGAGAACAGCGTCACCGCGATGTTGTTGGGCCCCTCCGAGGGCAGGAAGCAGCCGTGGTACGTGCCGCCGAACTTCTCGATCAGCGGGATCCAGAGCTTCGAGTAGTGCTCGAATTCCTTGAGCTTGTACGGGTCGAGGGTGTAGCGCAGGTAGCAGGTGATCATGGAGTCTCCAGTCGCGCGAGCCACGCGCGGGTTTACGATCTCGGCCCGGTGTCTGGACGGAGACGTTGACGTTGTACCTGACCATTCAAGCTGAGACCGACAGAAAACGCGAAGCGATCAGGATTCCCTCGACATGAAAATGACAAGCTCTCAGCTCTATCTGCGCCTGCTCTCCTATGTAAAGCCGTATTGGCGCGTGTTCTCCGTGTCCGTGGTCTGCATGGCCGTCACCGCATCCACGGAAGCCATGCTCCCGGCACTTTTGAAGCCCATGCTGGATGGCACATTCGTCCACAAGAACGATGTCATCATCCGCTACACCCCTCTCATCATCCTGCTGATCTTCCTGGTTCGCGGGATCTCCTCATTTCTCGGCACCTATGCCATCAGCTGGCTGGGAGACCGCTTGGTGATGGACCTGCGCAAGGAAATGTTCAGCAAGCTGCTCACGTTCCCCGCACGCTTCTACGACGACCACTCCACCGGCCATCTCATCTCGAGGATCTCCTACGATGTGATGCACGTCACTGCGGCAGCCACCAACGTCGTGACCGTGCTCGTCCGCGACACCATCGTCATCGTCGCCCTGCTGGCGTGGTTGTTCTACCTGAACTGGAAGCTCACACTGCTCAGCCTGATCATGTTTCCCATCATTGCCGTGATCATCGGGAAGCTGAACAAGCGCCTGCGGACCGCCAACCGGGATTCACAGCGCGCGATGGGGTCCATCACCCAGGTCATCGAGGAAAGCATCACCGGCCACAAGGTCGTCAAACTGTTCGGCGGCCAGCAATACGAAAGTGCGCGCTTTCACGAAAAGACCAACAAGGTGCGCCAGTCGAACATGAAGCAGGCCATCGCAGCGGCGGCGAACGTGCCGATCGTGCAGATGATTGCGGCAATCGCGCTGGCCATCATCGTCCATCTTGCGATCGTGCAGTCGAAAAACGACGAGACCTCGGTTGGTGGATTCCTCTCCTTTATCGCTGCCATGCTGATGCTGACCGCCCCGATCAAACGCATGACGGGGGTGAGCGAATTCCTGCAGCGAGGACTGGCCGCATCGGAAAGCATCTTCGAGTTTCTGGACACGCCCGGTGAAGTCGATGAAGGAAGACTCGCCCTCGGTCGTGCCAAGGGCGATCTGCGCTTTGAAAATGTCAGCCTGTCCTACCGGGAAGACGACAAGCTTGCGCTGAACAACATCAATCTGACGGTGCCAGCTGGCCAGACCATCGCGCTTGTCGGCGCATCAGGCAGCGGGAAAAGCACGCTGGCCAACATGGTGTCGCGCTTCTACCAACCCTCGAGCGGACGTATCACCCTGGACGGCCACGATGTGGCAGACCTCACATTGGTCAGTCTTCGATCCAACATCGCCTTGGTGAGCCAGGATGTGGTCTTGTTCAACGACACCATTGCCGCCAACATCGCCTATGGTCAGATGCGCGAGGTCTCCGAAGCGGAAATCATCGCGGCCGCCACCGCTGCGCACGCGATGGAGTTCATTCGCGAGTTGCCGGAAGGCCTGGATACTCCCGCGGGCGAGCGAGGGGTCAAGCTATCGGGCGGGCAGCGGCAACGCATTGCCATTGCGCGAGCCATTCTGAAGAACGCCCCGATACTCATCCTGGATGAAGCGACATCGGCTCTGGACAGTGAATCGGAGCACCATGTTCAGGCAGCACTCGAGACGCTGATGCAGGGCCGGACCTCGTTGGTCATTGCGCACCGCTTGTCGACGATTGAAAAGGCCGACCGAATCGTTGTGCTTCAAAAAGGGGAGATCGTTGAATCCGGCACCCACCAAGAACTATTGTCAAAGGATGGCGCCTACGCGGCGCTGTACCGCAAGCAATTTGCCGTCGCAGAAGAGGTCGGATCGGATTGACCGACTCCTTCACCGGTCCGCGCAATTTCGTTAACTCCGGCACCACCCGACCCACTGCCATGATGAAAATATTCTCCAGAAAAGAGTCTCCAACGCTGCCGTTCAAGAAGTCGTTTGACTGGAAATGGACCAGCATTCGGTTCAACAGGGTTGCACTCGTCAACCTGCTGTGCGCCACGAAGCTCGATGGAAACTATCTGGAAATCGGCTGCCAAGGCAATCTCTGTTTTGATGCCGTCCCCATGATCAACAAGATCGGCGTCGACCCGGAATCAGGCGGAACGCACAAGGAATACAGCGACGATTTCTTCGCAAAGAACACGACGCAATTCGATGTCATCTTCATAGATGGTCTGCACGTGTACGAGCAAGTTCATCGGGACGTTGCCAATGCCATCAAATGCCTGAAGCCAGGCGGCTGGGTGGCCATCCATGACATGCTGCCCGACGATGCCATCAGCGAACATGTCCCGAACATTTCGAAGGGCGCGTGGTTCGGCGATGTGTGGAAGGTCGCCTTCGAACTGGCCGCCTCCCCCGGCATTGAGTTCAAGGTCGTGAAGATCGACGCTGGCATCGGACTTCTCAGAGTCGTCAATCCAGAAGCCGCCCTCAAGGACATGTCGGACCTGCTGCACGACAAGCGCTTCGAGTACCTCTATCACCACATCGGTCAGTTGCCGCTCGTTGAGTGGGATGAAGCCTATCGATGGATCCGGTCCTCGTCGTGAATTGACGCCGGAAGTTCAACTGCCCTGCCCACGTGCCCGCAACCCGACTGCCACACAACATGCTGAAGAAGATCAGGTCATCGCTCAGAGAATTGAATCGCGAGCGCAAGGAAAGAAGATTCATCCGCAATGAGCCCCAGCGATGGGCTGCACGTGGATACGCCGCACCCAGCCCTGCCGCCATCAAGCGAGCGGTGATCCTGCGCAACGGCATACCCCACGGCATTTGGGTGGAAACCGGCACATACAAGGGAGACACCGCCGCCCTCCTCGCGCAGAACTCTTCGAAGGTCTACACGATCGAGCCTGCCCAACAGCTCTTCGAAGACGCGAAAAAGCGCTTTGCCTCCACGCCCAACGTCGAGGTGATTCAAGGGATCTCGGAAGAGATATTCCCGCAGCTGATCCCCCGACTTTCAGGCGAAGTCAACTTCTGGCTGGACGGCCACTACTCAACCGGTGTCACCTTCCAAGGCCCCACCGACTGCCCTTTGGTAGAAGAGCTGGCCTGTATCGAAGCGAACTTGCGAAACTTCTCCAGGGTGGCGGTCCTGATCGATGACATCCGGTATTGCATCAACCCTGCATCCCATCAATTCAGTGGGTATCCCAAACTCGATGTGCTCGTGGACTGGGCCCGCAAGAACGGCCTCGAATGGCATATCGAACATGACATGTTCATCGCCAGAACACCCTCCCCAATGAACATGCACACCTGACCGCCGGCGTCGGTTGCCCATCAGCTCACGAGCACATATTCATGCATCGAACAAAATGCTCCATTGTCATCACCACATTCGACCGCCGGTTTGAAAGCCATTTTGTTCCGCTGTTGAACGACATCGTCCAGCACGCCGGACCTTTGGACTATGAAGTGATCGTGACAATCAATGGGCCGCACAGGTCGCCATTTGACCAACACTATCGAAAGCAGATCCTCTCGTTCATTGCCGGACACGACCACGTCTATCCGACCATGTTTCCCAACTTCCAGGCGCTGGCAAAAATGTGGAACAGGGGAATCGTCACTGCTCAACATGACTCAGTGCTGGTGCTCAACGACGATTTGCGCCTCGGGCCCAGATTCTTTGAGCTGCTCGACAAGGAACTGAACTCCCGCTCGAGGACGTTCAAGATCAACGGCAGCTTCTCCCATTTCGTCGCCTACAAGCCCGAACTCATCGAAGTCGGCTTCTTTGACGAGAGGCTTCTTGGCATTGGGGAGGAAGATGGCGATTTTGCTTGGCGCTACTCCAAGAAATACCGCAAGGAGATTGAGTCCGTCGACCTTCCAGAGGTCGAAAACATTCAGTCAGACATTGCCGACCCAGGGTTCACCAAGGGAATAGGAAATTATTCAAGATTCAATCGCGACTTCATACAAAACAAGAAGTACAAGAAAAGCCTGTTGGGCCACAAGAGCATGTTTGATCATCGGGTGTCCCAGCAATTGGAGGATCAGGTGCAGTACCCGTACGAGACCTTTTACCGAGAAAACATAAAGGATCTGTAGGCGCCCCATGTCTCCACTGAGCTACCTCCTGAAGAAGCACTACTACCGCCATCAAGACAAGCGCCAGGCTCAGGTCAGGCAGGTTGAAGAGGAGCAGTTTCGACAACAGTATTTCGCGATGTTTTCGCCGGCCGGGAAGACAAAGGTGTGCACCTATCAGACCGGATTCTCGAGGCACTACACGCGATTCTTCACCTCAAGCGACGCGCAGGAACATTCGTTTTTTCTCGTTGAAGACCCTGCGGAAGCCAGTGTCGTGGTCTTCATCAATACCATCGACGACTCCGTACTGCGCCCAGACCAGCGGGCCATCCTGTTCTTCCATGAACCGCTGGATTATGCGCACCTATATCAGTCAAAAATAAACGAAGCTCGTTGTGAAAAGTCCAACCTGGAAGTAGTGAGCCATCTCCCTTCGCCTTCGCTTTTCATCAAGAATCCAGAGGGGATTGCTTTTCACCGCTCGATTCCATACGTCCACTTCCATCACATGGCCACGCCGGAGCAGTTGAAATCCATTGACGGTGGACCACGCACCCGACAAATCTGCTCCATGACGTCCGGGCTAAACGGCATCCCTGGCTATCAGAAGCGCGCACATTTCATCAAGCTGTTTTCAGAAGCCAACAAGGGCTTCGACCTGTTCGGGCGATTCAGCAAACAAGCCGCAGGAATCCGCGCGTATCGAGGCCCCAGCAAAATCAAATGGAAGACGATCTCCGAATATAAATACAACCTCGTGATAGAAAACTCCCGCGACGACTTCTACATTTCCGAGAAGATATTTGATGCGCTGATTTGCGGCTGCATGCCGATCTATCATGGATCGGACAAGATCTTTGAAATTCTTCCGAAGGAGTGGTTCTATTACCTGCCCACACTGGAAGCGTCAGAAATCGATCGCTTGAATGCCTTTGTTGCGACAGACGCCTACAAGGTCGTAGCAGAGAATCGCGCCTCGATCGCTCGATACATTCACGAGCACTTTTCGTTTTATGGCGCTCTGGAAAAGTTGCTGGCGCGTGAGCCCCTGGTGCTGCCCTCACCGGAAAGCATGCATCCAACACATCTGGGGGAAGCGAGGCGATAGCCCGGCGCCACTGCGCCGCCGGCTACCTGTAAAGCTTTCTCGAGAGGCTACGCAGCTTCTTCCTGAGCCGCTTGTATTGGATGACGCACGCGTCGGCTGGCGTGATGTCAACCGGCCCTGCCCGGCTGCCGTGCCTGTCTAGAAAAACCTCGCTGAATTTGGCCATGACCGGCGCGGGGGCGAAGTTGGCTGAATAACAGTCCCAATCCTGGGCGCTCGCCCACTTCCGATCAAACCCCAGGAGCAATTTCTCGACGTCCGACGGTCCCTTGTAGCGGATCGCTTTGTCTCCAAGAATGTCGAGATGACATCGTTGAGGAGAGAGGGCATACGTCATCACAGGCTTGTTGCGAATCGAAAATTCACCGCATGCGAGCCCGAACGACTCGCCAATCCCGCGCGCATGAACCATCGCGTCGCATGTGTTGATGAATCGCGTCTTGTAGCGCACATCCGAACTGCCCGGCAGAAAGAGGATCCGCTCGTGCTTGGCGAAAGGGCTGATGTTCATGAACACGAAGTGGATGTGCCGCGATCTCTCGACGACCCTCCTCACAGCCTCCTGCACGAACCCGAGGTTAAAGCTGTCGCTGCCACCGTAGCACCCGAACACCACGGCGTCTCGGGAAATGTTCAGTGTCTCGCGCAAATCTTCGTTTAGGTCGGGCAGTGAAATCATGTGGGGCACGAACGGAATCTTTCCGTTCGAGCATTCCTTGCTCAGCCACTCGGAGACGAACGCATAGACTTCGCCGTGCTGCTCGCTTGGCTTCTGCGGAAACACAGCGTGGATCAGATTGGGCACATCCCGCACACACTGCGCGTCGCGCTCGCCCGACTTGATGATGTAGAGCGAATCCACGGCGTGCCCACTGCACAAATCGCTCAACGCGTCGGGATTCTGATAGGCAACCAGCTTGAATTGCCTCCTGAACTTCTCGACCACATCGGGTTGTTTCTGGTCAGCCTCCGCGTCATAGAAGACGACCGACTGGTTGCCGAGGATCTCCTGGTTGTAAAGCGCGTAGTCATGTAACGCGACATGCGTGCCGCGCAGCGTCATACCACCGCCGTAGAAGCCGATCACCGCCTTCATCTCGGAAACCAGGGATCCTTCGAAAAAATCCGATCGAGGAAGCGTGAGGCCGATCTCACGTTCTTCCTGAGGCTTTTTATCGGCTTTCGCACGTCAGGTCGGTCAGAGATGGTGGACTGCACCCGGGAAATATCGACCGGGTACGGTTTCACCGCCAGCATGCTGATCCCATGCTTTTTCTTGTGCTCGATGAAGTGATCGAGCGGTTCGTAAATGTCCTTCGCATGATGGATCAGCGTCTCGGCTGCCTGAGGCTTGACCACATACGCAGTCGCACCGAGCGGATCGTCATTGTTCTCGACAATGGAGAGGGCATTCACCTGCCTGACAAGCCGGTGCGCTGAGGGCGCCAAGGCCTGCAGACGGACCATCTGCCAGTCATGAAACTCATGGACCAGTACGTGCAAGGCCTCCTCGAAATGCGGCTGCAGCACGAAATCGTCTTCAAATATCAGGGTCGGCATCCGGTTCTCCACACAGGCCTGCCACGCCTTCTTGTGGGACAAGAAGCAACCGATTTCGTTGGCGGTCATGTCAAACCCCAGCAAACGCCTCACCTTGGGAGCGTTGTATTCCGGTGGGGGAGACGGCAATCGCGAGCCGTCGACGGCATCCAGAAATGCCCACTTCAGGCTGGTTTTGGACAGTTCCGCCCGGGCCTTTTCGCGCCGCTCGGGTGAGCGCACCAGGGAAATGACAATCGTCTGCAGGTTGAGCATGTGATCTTGTAAAGACTTGCTTGGGCGAGTTAGGTCGTGGCGTCCTTGAGCACCGTTCGCATGAAGACGCGCAAAGGTTCAATCGTCGGCGCCTTCAAAAGCAGTGCTTGCTCCGAAAGCGCTTCCAGTTGTGATGGGGAATTCAAAAGGTCCCCGAGCCCCTCAAACTGCTGCCATGCCAAGGGTTCCAGGTTGACCAGGGCCTGCGGATTGAAATCTGCGCAGACGTTGGCATCGGTCCAGGTCAATGGCACACACCCTGAGGCGAATGCCTCCGGGATCTTCTCTGTGTAGTACCCGGGGTACAAACCGTTCTCGGGGCAAAGGTTGAACGCGTAATTCTGCAGAGTGTCGAGTTTGCTGACGCCGCTGTTGTGATGGTCAGCGATCGTGCTGTCGAAGTAAGGCCCAAAGCCATCGACCGGAATGTACCGACCAACGGCCCTTCTCAGCGTTGCCCGAGGCTCGCGCAAATGCGAGCTGAAAATCGCGGCCTTGAAGGGGCGCGAGAGGAATGCCCGGCCCAGCGGCTGCATGAGTCGGGGAATGCACAACAGCTGACCAAACCTCGAGTTGCGGTTGCCGGTGAGGCCCTCGTGCGACCAGTCGACCATCTCCATCCAGTAGGGAAAGCGAATGTGCCGAGGGTGGTCCACGGCCAGATCGAACGAGATCGAATAATCGGCCGCAATCGCGTCATGCCGGATGTTTTCAGCGGTGTGGAACAAGCTCAGCGGCTTGTGTCTTCTGAGCCCTGAGGCCTTCCTGAAAGCGTCTACCAGTCGTGCCGCGCCTGGCCGGATCGGCCGGGGGAGCCATCGATACCGCTTTTCCTGAGGTTTGTAGAACGGCCCATAAATCTGGAGGTCGCTCGAGGCCTGCCGGGTCCACGCGATCTGGTAGCCAAGATGACGAATCATCAACGGCACCAGACTCCCCGGATAGTCACTCGGCGTGCCGACGAGTGAGATTCGTATTGTTTTCATGCGCGAGCATCAGTCTTCAGTTCTTGGTCACGGGAGGCGATGGAGCTGCGAGCCAGTCTTTCCCCGGACGCAGCAGGTTGGGATCAGGGCGTTTTGGCGGCGACGGCGAGACAGCACAGACGCTCCATCTCCGCCGCCCACGCCTGCATCTGAGCCGCGTCGAGCTGCACGAGCATCGCATAGCGGCGGCCGCCCCACACCGCGAGGTGCAGCGCCTGCACGGTCTCGGGGGTCGGGCGCTGCGGCAGATCGCCACAGGCATCGAATACGCGCTGCCACATCGCGCACAGCTCCTCGTGCGCGCGCCGCTGGTGCTTGGGCTCGGCCACCTGCGGCTCGATGGCCAGCATGTCGGGATGGAACCACGAGGGCTGATCCACACTGGTGCCGCAGGCAAGTTGCACCAGCCGATGCAGCCGCTCGCGCCAGGCCAGGCCCTCGGGTTGCACCGCCTGCGCATCCACGGCGTGGATCAGCGCCTCGATGCAATGCCGCACGTAGCCCGAGTGCAGCGCCATCTTGCTCGGGAAGTAGTCGTACAGCGTGCCCACGGCGATGCCGGCCTCCAGCGCCACCGCGCGGGTGGTGAGCCGCGCCCAGCCATCACGCTGCCAAATCCGAACAAAGGCATCGAAGATGGCCTGCACCGTGACCTTGGCGCGGGCCTGGGTCGGGCGCTTGAGGGGCTTTTCCTTGGGGCTCTGGGAGGCACTGGCGCGGAGGATGGGCATGACAAGTATTTCCGAACCCGCAGCAGCGGGCACCGCCCTAGAGTGTGGCGCATTCGCTCACCTCACCTCAGGAGACCCACGCCCATGAGCCGTACCCTCACCCAGCTGCAAAGCGACAAGAAGAACCTCGGCCGCACCCGCGTCGTCGAAAAGCCGGTTCCCGCCCTCAAGGCCGGCGAGGCGCTGCTGAAGATCGACCGCGTGGCCGTCACGTCCAACAACATCACCTACGCCGCCTTCGGCGAGGTGCCGCACCTGCGCTACTGGAGCTTCTACCCCACCGGTGACGACGCGTGGTTCCACATGCCGGCTTGGGGCTTTGCCGAGATCGTGGAGACCACGGTCGACGGCCTCGCGGTCGGGGAGCGCTTCTACGGCTTCTGGCCCGTGGCCAGCCACGTGGTGATGCAGCCGGTGCGCGTGAGCGAGCGCGGCTTCTACGACGGCACGCCGCACCGCCTGGAGCTCACCTCGGCCTACAACCAGTACCAGCGCGTGACCACCGATGCCGCCTACCGCCAGGCGGATGAGAACTACCAGATGCTGACGCGCCCGCTCTTCATCACCTCCTTCATGCTGGCCGACTTCCTGGAAGACAACGGCTTCTTCGGCGCGAAGCAGATCGTCGTCTCCAGCGCCTCGAGCAAGACCGCCTATGGCACTGTCTTCTGCTTCCAGGACCTGAAGAACGTGAGCCTCGTGGGACTGACCTCCGGCGGCAACGTGGGCTTCGTCGAAGGCCTGGGCTGCTACCACCGCACCGTCGACTACAAGGCCCTGGAATCGCTCGACAAGACGATGCCCACGCTCTACGTCGACTTCGCCGGCGACAACGAGCTGCGCCGCCGCGTGCACGAGCACTTCGGCGCCTCGCTCGTCTACAGCTGCTACGCCGGCTCGGCCCAGTCGCACGACCACCTCGGCAACGCGCCCGAGGTGCCGGGCCCGCAGCCGCAGCCCTACTTCGCGCCCTACCAGATCAAGAAGCGCAACGCCGACTGGGGCGCCGCCGAGGTCACGCGCAAGTTCAACGAAGCGCAGCTCGCGTTCATCCGCCGCGTGAGCGATGCGCAGAAGCCGTGGATGGGCGTGAAGGAACACCACGGCTTCGCGGCGGGGCAGGACCTGGTCAGCGCGCTGGTGGCCGGCCGCATCGACCCGAAGGACGGGCACGTGGTCGTGCTCGGCTGAGCGCATGCCCTATGCTTGGCGCCTCCTCAACCGCCCGCCTCGGCCGTGGACGAGCTTCGCGCCATCTCGACCTTCATTCGTGCCGCTGAGCTCGGAAGCTTCAACCGCGCGGCCCAGCTGCAAGGCACCACCGCGCAGGCCGTCAGCAAGAGCGTGCGGCAACTGGAGCAGCACCTGGGCGTGCGGCTCTTCCACCGCACCACGCGCCAGAGCTCGCTGACAGAAGAAGGCCAGCGCCTCTTCGAGTCGGTGCGCGACAGCCTGGATGGCCTCACCGCAGCGCTGGCCGGCGTGCGCGACGCCGCCAAGGAAGACGAAGGCCTCATCCGCATCAGCGCCGGCGGCGCGACCGGGCGCAAGGTGATCCTGCCGCTCGTCGCCCGCTATCGCGCGCAGCACCCGAAGATCCGCTTCGACCTGCTGCTTGACGACGGCGCGACCGACACGGTGCGCGAGCGCATCGACCTCGGCTTCAAGGCCGGCAACGCACCCGAGGCGCAGGTGGTGTCGCGCCGGCTTTTCTCGATCCAGCTCATCCTGTGCGCATCGCCGGCCTACCTGGCCCGGCGCGGCACGCCGTCGACGCTCGCCGAGCTGGAGCGGCACGACTGCATCGGCTACCGGCAGCCCGGCACGGCGCGCCCGGTGCCGTGGGAGTTCCAGGTCAAGGCAGAGACGGTGCAGCGCCGGATGGACCACGCGGTGACCTGCAGCGACCCGGAGGCGGAGATGCACGCCACGCTGCACGGCATGGGCATCGGGCAGATCGACAGCATCAACGCTGCCGAGTTCATCCGCACCGGCGCGCTGGTGCCGCTGCTCGTGCGACACACCAGCGAGCGCATGGGGCTGCACCTCTACTACGCGCAACGCAAGGACATGCCGGCGCGCGTGAGGCGCTTCATCGACTTCGCCGTCGAGGACCTGAAGGGCGGCGCATCGTTCCACCTGCCGGTGCCCGAGTTGCGCCGCCACGGCGCAGCGTTCAGATCCCTTCCTTCGTCGGCATGACCACCACCTGCTGCAGGTTCACGTGCCGCGGCTGCGAGACGATGAAGCCCACGGTGGCAGCGATGTCTTCGGCCTTCAGGAAGTCGATCGACTGCGCGGCGTTCTTCAGCCAGTCGATCGCGCCCTGGAAGGTGAAGTGGCCCTGCAGCTCGGTCTCGGTGATGCCGGGCTCGACGACCGACACGCGGATGTTCTTCGGGCCGAGCTCCATGCGCAGGTGGCGCACGAGGTGGCTGACGAAGGCCTTGGTGGCCGAGTACACCGCGAAGTAGCCGTAGACGTACTGGCTGGCGATCGACGAGGTGTTGACGAGGTCGACCACCTTGCCCTGCGCCGCGGCCGCTTCGAGCTGCGGCACGAAGGCCTGCACCACGCGCATGGCGCCGGTCACGTTGAGGTCGATCTGCGCCTCCCATTCGCGCTGCGGCTGCTGGCCGATGGCGCCGGGCAGCATGAGGCCGGCGTTGTTGAAGACGAGGTCGGCGTTGCCGAACTCGCGCAGGACCGTGGCCGCGGCAGCCTCGACCGAGGCGGCGTCGGTCACGTCGGTGGCAATGGCGAGCGCGCTGCCACCCTGCCGGGTGATCTCGGCGGCGAGCTCGTCGAGCTGGCCCTTGCGGCGCGCCAGCAGCGCGACCCGTGCGCCGCGCAATGCCAGCAAGAGCGCGGTGGCGCGGCCCATGCCGCTGGAAGCGCCGGTGACGACGGCCACGCGGCCGGCCAGATCCTGGGTGAGGGTGTGAGAGGTAGTCATGCGATTTCTCCTGCGGGTTCGGTTGAGGTTCGGTGTCGACGACGGAACGAACTCTAGGAACTGCCGGCCTGCCGCAGTAGAAAGGCATGGGTGATATCAGTCACAACCGGCGGTTGTGACTGGCTCGCGAAGGGCAGTCGCCTTCCCCCCGACTCGATCACACCGTCCCGACCCCGACCAGCATCTCGCACGGGCCGACGAAGCCTCCCTTCGTCTCGAACGCGGACAGCGCGACCTCGATGTCGTGCCACACCTGCGCACGCTGCGGCTCGTCGAGTGCCGACATCATCTGGTGCAGCGCGCCGAAGGACTCGCGCTCGAAGCGCACACATTCCTTCGCGCTCGGCAGCTTCACCGGCGAGGGCACGCGGCGGACCGCGATGTCCTTGAAGCCGGCCTTGGCGAACGCAGCTTCGAGCACGCCGTCGCCACCGAGCGAGAACGGCCCGGGCTGCCCGGGAAGCGGCGGCGCGAGCTTGGCGCGCTCGCGGATGATCTTCACCGGGATCGAGAAGAACTCGTTGCGATCGGGCGTCGAATAGACGATCGCCGCGACGCGCCCGCCGGGCTTGAGTGCGTGCTTCATGCCCGCCAGTGCGCGCTGCTGGTCGGGAAAGTAGATGAGCCCGACCCGGCTGATCGCCGCGTCGAACGACGCCGCCGGCAGGCTCGTGAGCGCCTCGCCATCCAGTTCGCGCACCGCGACGATGCCGCCGAGGCCCGCCGCTTGCGCATCGCGTTCGGCGCGTTCCAGCAGTGCTGGCGCGATGTCGGTGGCGAGCACGTGGCCGCCCGTCCCCACGCGGCGCGCCGCCGCCAGCGACTGCTCGCCCGCCCCCGCCGCCACGTCGAGCACGCGGCACCCCTGGCCGACGCGCGCCATCTCGAACATCGCCTCGGTCGCATCGCCCAGCCAGCTGCCGATGAACGGGCCCCAGCGGTGCCAGGCCTCGGCCGCGCTCTGCCACTGGGCACGGGTGGTGGACTTGAACTTCTCGGCGTCGAACGTAGCCGGCGCCGGGGCTTGCAATACGGTGCTCATCGTGTCTCTCCTCAAAGGCCCGCCGGGAATCGACGGTTGAAGAGACTTTCGTTGCACGCGGCCGGTGGCGCCAGTCCAGTTTCTGGACTGGCCTCGGCACATCGTGTCCTGTACGCTCGCCAGCCATGATCGACTATGGCCAGTTCTGCACGGTCGCCCGCGGCGCCGAGGTGTTCGGCGAACGCTGGACGCCCCTGGTCGTGCGCGAGCTGCTCTGCGGCAGCACCCGCTTCAACGACATCCGCCGCGGCGTGCCGCGCATGTCGGCCTCGTTGCTGGCGCAGCGCTTGCGCAAGCTCGAGGAGATCGGCGTGCTCCGGCGCGTGGCCGGCGAGGCGGGCGGCGCAGCCGAATACCGCCTGACCGAGGCCGGCGAGGAGCTGCGCCCCATCGTCATGGCGCTCGGCGAATGGGGCGCGCGCTGGATCGGCAGCCGGCTCCAGAAAGGCCAGCTCGACGCCGGCTTCCTGATGTGGGACATCCGCCGCTTCGTGAGGCTCGACGAGTTCCCACGTGACCGCTCCGTGCTCATCCAGTTCCGCTTCACCGATGCACCCACCGGCGAGCGCCGCTGGTGGCTGATCGTCGAGGGCGGCAACGCCGACCTCTGCCGCGACGACCCGGGGCCGGAGCCCGACCTGGTGGTCGAGTCGACGCTGCTGGCGCTCACCGAGATCTGGACCGGCGACCGCGATGCGCTCGAAGCCGTGGACAGCCGCGCAGTCCGCGTGCGCGGTGGTGCGCGCGACACCCGCGACCTGTGGCGCTGGCTCGGTCGCAGCGCCTTTGCCGAGACGCGGGAAGCCTGCCGCAAGAAGCGTTAGCCGGCGTCGTGCGCGCCGCGCACGGCACCCGTGCGCAACAGCCCCTGTCGCGCAAGACGGCGGCTGCCGAGACTGCGGTTTTCCAACCGGAGAACCCCATGACCTCGACACCCTTCCCCACCCTGCTTCGCATCGACGCCAGCGCCCGGCACGAGGGCTCGCACAGCCGCCAGCTTGGCGACCGGTTCGAGTCGGCATGGCGGGCCCGCCATGCCGGTGGCCGCGTGCTGCGGCGCGACCTGGCGGCCGAGCCGCTGCCGCACATCAGCGCCGCCACGATCGCCGGCTACTACACGCCGCCCGAGCAGCTCACGCCCAGCCTGCGCGAGGCCACCGCCCTGTCGGACCGGCTCATCGCCGAGCTGCAGTCGGCACACACGCTGCTCATCACGAGCCCGATGTACAACTTCTCGGTGCCGTCGGCGCTCAAGGCCTGGGTCGACCAGGTCGTGCGCATCGGCCACACCTTCGCCTACGACGGCGGCGCATTCCGCGGCCTCGTGACGACGCCGCGTGCCGTCTTGGCGCTGGCGTACGGCGCGCCCGGCTACATCGGCGGGCCGTTCGCGGCGATGGACCACCTTCAGCCCTACCTCGCATCGCTGCTCGGCTTCCTCGGCATCACGCAGGTCGACGTGGTGTCGGTGGAAGCCACGACGGCCGATGCCGGCACGGTCGCCGCCCAGGGCGCCGCGGCACAGCGGCGCATCGACGAGATCGCGGCCACCTTCGCCACCGCGCAGCCCATCGCCGCCTGAGCGACACAGCCCTTCGGAAGCGCCCACGCCGCGATCGTGGAAAGATCGCGGCCATGGACATCCAGGCCATCCAGCTCTTTGCGGACGCGGCGCGCACCGGCAGCTTCGCGGCGGCAGCACGCGAGCACGACCTGGCGCCATCGTCGGTGTCGCGTGCGGTCGCACTGCTCGAAGAGGAGCTGGGGGCGCGGCTCTTCCAGCGCGGCACCCGCCGCCTGGTGCTCACCGAGGCCGGCAGCGTCTACCTCGACCAGGTGGCGCCGCTGCTGCAGGCGCTGGCGCGGGCCAGCGCCGAGGCTGCCGACATCTCGCGCGAGCCGCGCGGGCCGCTGCGCGTCACGACCTCCAATGCGTTCGGCCTCACGCAGGTGGTGCCGATGCTCCCGTCGTTCACGCGTCGCTATCCCGACGTCGAGGTCGACCTCCTGCTCACCGACACGGTGGTCGACCTCATCGCCGAGCGCATCGACCTCGCCGTGCGCCTCGGCCCGCTCAGCGACTCGTCTCTCATCGCCGTGCCGCTCTTGCGCATGCGCTACCGCGTGTGCGCGAGCCCGGCCTACCTGCGCGAGCACGGGCGCCCGCAGTCGCCCGGCGACCTGGCCGGCCACGCCTGCCTGCGCTTCCCGCTGCCGGGGTTTCGCAGCCGCTGGCGCTTCCGCGATGCGACCGGTGTCGAAGAGGAAGTGGCGGTGGGCGGCCGCATCGTCATCTCGAACGCGCTCGGCCTGCTCGACTGCGCCCTCGCCGGCGCAGGCGTCACCCTGCTCGCCGAGGTGATGGTGGCCGACGCGCTGCGCGACGGCCGGCTCGTCGACCTGTTCCCCGACCATGAAGTGACGGCCACCAACTTCGACGGCGCCGCCTCCTTCGTCTACCCCTCGCGCGACTACGTGCCGCTCAAGGTGCGGGTGTTCATGGACGCGCTGCGCGAGGCCATGCACAGCCGGATGACGGGTGAAGGCGGGCCCTAGGGATTCCCTTCGAGCTGGGTGATCGTCAATCAATCTGTCTACCATCTGCTCCCCTCATCCCAGGAGCCCCCGTGGACCTCGCCACCGACATCCAACGCATCGCCGAGCAGGAGCAACGCCTGCAGCTCTCCCGCATGAACCTGGACGTCGCCTGGCAGCTCGGGGTGCGCCTGCGTGAGATCGCCGCGTCGCGCAGCACGCCGCTCACCATCGAGATCCGGCTGGCGGGCGAGACGGTGTTCTTCTCGTCCATGCCCGGCACCGCCCCCGCCAACACCGACTGGGCCCGCCGCAAGCGCAACACGGTGGAGCTGATGCATCGCAGCTCCTACGGCGTGGGTCGTTCCCTGGAACGCGACGGCCGCACGCTCCAAGACACGATGGGCCTGGCCCACCGCGACTACTCGAGCCACGGCGGCAGTTTTCCGCTCCGGGTGCGCGACGTCGGCGTGGTCGGGGTGGTGACCGTGTCGGGCGCACCCCAGCGGGAAGACCACCACATCGTGGTGATGGCGCTGGCCGAGTTGTGCGAGGTGCGGCTGGCCGAGATCGAGCTCGACTGAGCACGGGGCACAGGCCCCACTGGCATGGCACATGGCTTGCAAACGGGGCATGTCAAAAGGGGGCGCACACCGCCCCGACACAAGCGAAAGTCCTTCATGACAGATGCCATCCACCGAGCCTCCACCTTCGGGCGCGCCGCGGTGCCCAGCCACCAGCGCTTCGACTACAGCGGCATCCGCCACCGCCCCGCCGGCCGCTGGCCCAACGGCAGCCGCCTGGCGGTGTATCTCGCGCTGAACATCGAGCACTTCGCCTTCGCCGACGGGCCCGGGGCCTGCATCGGCCTGCCGCTGCCGCACCCCGACGTGCTGAACCACAGCTGGCGCGACTATGGCAACCGGGTGGGCGCCTGGCGCTGCCTCGACCTGTTCGACAGCCTCTCCCTGCCCTCGGCCGCGCTGATCAACACCTCGCTGTACCAGCATGCGCCGGAGCTGGTGGCCGCGTGCGTGGCGCGCGGCGACGAGCTCGTCGCCCACGGGCACACCAACAGCGAGCGCCAAGGCGGCATGGCGCGTGAAGAAGAGTCCGCGCTCATCGCGCATTGCCGGGACGAGATGCAGCAGAAGTCGGGCAGCGCCCCCGCGGGCTGGCTCTCGCCGTGGATCTCGGAAAGCCTGCACACGCCGGACCTGCTGGCCGAGCACGGCTACCGCTACACGCTCAACTGGTGCCACGACGACCAGCCGACCCGCATGCGCACGGCGCACGGGCCGCTGTGGTCCATTCCGTACCCGCAGGAGCTGAACGACATCCCCATGATCGTGGGCCGCCACCTCGACGGGAAGGACTTCGCGCAGATGATCGTCGACAACTTCGACGAGATGCGCGAGCAGGCGGCGACGCAGCCACTGGTGATGGGCATCGCCCTGCACCCCTACCTCGTCGGCCAGCCCTACCGGCTGCGGCACCTGCGCCGCGCCTTGCAGCACCTGGTGGCCTCGCGCGACGACGACGACGTCTGGTTCACCACGCCGGGCGCCATCTGCGACGCAGCCGATGCGATGAGCGACCTGTTTCCGAAGGCCCCCCCATGACCACCGAAGTCGACTTCTCCGCCATCGGCGCCTACGAGCGTTACAAGCTGATGGCGAGCCTCATCGTGCCGCGGCCCATCGCGCTCATCACCACGCTCAGCGAAGACGGCGTGGTGAACGCGGCCCCCTTCAGCATGTTCAACATGCTGGGCGAGGACCCGCCGATCGTGATGGTGAGCATCAACCGCCTGTCCGACGGCGAGCTGAAGGACACCGCCGCGCACATCGCGCGCAGCGGCGAGTTCGTCGTGCACATCGCCGACGAGGCCATCGCCACGCAGATGCATCACTGCGGCGAGCGCCATCCGCGCAACGTGAGCGAGCTCGAGAAGGTGGGCCTCACCACGCTGCCCTCGCGCAGCGTGGCGCCGCCCCGCATCGCCGAGGCGCCGGTGGCCTTCGAGTGCAAGCTGTGGGAGACGCTGGAAACCGAGAGCCGGCAGATCTTCATCGGCCGCGTGTTGTGGCTGCACGCCCGCGAAGGGCTGATCGACACCGAACGTTGGCGCGTGCAGTTGTCCAGCTACTTCCCGGTGGGCCGCTTCGGCGCGAGCTTCTACACCGGCACGCGCGAGCGCTTCGCGCTCAACCAGCCCGCACCCGAAGCGGGGAGCGACGCCCACGGCGGGCCGATCGACGCGCTCTGAACTGCGACCTCAGATGGAGGGCGCGCCCGCCCCGGCCGCGCCGAGGAAGCGCGACTCCCACCAGCTGAAGATCACGTCGCGCAGCACGTCGCCGTCCTTGCCTTCGCCATAGAGCGCGTGCAGGCCAGTGGCGTGCAGGCGGTCGCAGTCGTCGGCATCGAGTGCGATGGCCCAATCCTGCGATCGCAACGGCACGTTGGTGAACATCGGGCGATAGCGCGGGTCGCGCCTGAGCTCGCGGTCGGCCTTGATGATGGGCTGGCGGAAGTCGGCTGGCGTGCGCTGCGTCTTGAGCTTCGGGATGCTCGGTACGCGCGCGAGGTCGGCCGGCGTGGCCTGGAAGATCGACACCTTCAGCGGCTTCAGCGCGAAGTTGCTGGTGCGCATGATGTCGGCGCCACACACGTTGGGCACGGCCAGCACGTCCATCAGCGCGAGCAGGTCCACATGGTCGCCGGGCTTCGAGTCCTGCCGGTGGATGTGGCCCCGGCCGCTGTGGACTTCGGTGCGCATGAAGAGGTTGAACGAGTCGTGCACGTCGTCCGGCGTGAGGCCGTATTCGCGCTGCGCCTCGGCCTGGATGTCGTGGCAGTTGGTGTGGGTCGCAAAGCCGTAGGCGGACTCGTAGAGGTAGGCGCTGCAGCGCGGGAACATCACGTCGTTGCAGCGCACCGTGTCTTCCAGGATCAGCATCATCGCGCGCTCGCGCGGCGGGGCCGACCACAGCAGGTCGCCGGGCCCGGGGTTCAAGCCGTGGACGGTGCGCGTGCGGCCGGTGTGCATGAACTCGCGGTAGTCGTGCAGGTTGAAGCAGTTGAAGTCGGCGCACTGGTTGCCCTCGACCTGCTCGATGCGGATCACCTGGTCCTTCAGCACTTCCAGCGCCTTGCCGGTGCCGGGCTCCAGCACGAGCTCGTGGAGCAGCTCGCGCGACTCGTTCAGCGGGACCCACGGGGCCGTGGCGGTCTTGGGTGCGGTTGGCAGGCCGTGCTCGCGCAGGGCCCGCTTGGCCAGGGCGGTGAGGTCGGGCGCGGCGCCCTGGTCGATCGTGCGCAGCAGCAGTTCGAGCTGTTGCTGGTTCAGGGTCATCGTGACCGTGCGGGCCGTCATGCGTTCTCCAAAAGTGCTGGCCGGGTCCGTTTGGCCCACCATTCTGTATACGATAAGGACGCCGTTCCGTATACGCAAGGCTTTCTTGCCCGCGCCACCGATCCGCCGCGAACAGGTGCATCGGTGAGCCAATCTGGGGTGCCGTGCTCCTGTTTGGTGAGACCCAACCCGGCGCCATCTCCGTATACTTTCGCCAGACTGTTCGTATACACACTGAGAGCCGCCATGACCACCCTCAACAAGGCCGACGTCGCCTACACCGCGCTGAAGCAGGCCATCATCGAGCAGGCGCTCCAGCCCGGCACCAAACTGCCGGAAGACGCGCTGGGCACCCACTTCCAGGTGAGCCGCACGCTGGTCCGCGAGGCACTGGCGCGGCTGGCGGCCGAGGGGCTGGTCGACGCCCAGCACAACCGCACGGCCACGGTGGCGCGGCCCACGCTGGACGAAGCGCGCAGCGTCTTCGAGGTGCGGCGCTGCCTGGAGCAGGAGGTGGTGCGGCTCGTCATCGAGCGCTGGTCACCCTTCGTCGCGCAGGCGCTCGAAGAGCACGTGCGGCTCGAGGAGCAGGCCGCGCGCGAGCAGCAGGCGCCAGCCTGCGCGCGGCTGGCGGGCGAGTTCCACGTGCGCCTGGCGCAGCTCGTGGGCAACCCGGTGCTCGCGCGCTACGTCGACGAGGTGGTGTCGCGCTGCTCGCTGATCCTCGCCGTGCATGGCCGGCCGCATTCGCCCGAGTGCGGCATCACCGAGCACCGCGCGCTGATCGACTCGTTCCGCAAGGGCGACCTGCGCGCCGCGCGCCGGCTGATGGCCTCCCACCTGGGCGAGCTCGAAGCGCGTGTGCTCAACACCACGCCGGTGGCCGACGACGCCGACCTCGGCCAGATCCTCGGCCGCTACGCACCGGGTGCGAAGCCGGCGGTGCGGCCCTCGCGCCGCAAGGCCTGACGACGGCCTTCCGCGCCGCCGCGAACGCGGCATGGCCTTTGCATTCATGCGGCTCGCGCAACCGGCGCAGCCCGCATTTGGCGAAGGAGCCGTCCATGTCCGAGTTCTCGACTTCCTGGAACCGCCGCCGGTTCCTGTCTACCACCACCGCAGGCGCAACGCTGGCCGCGCTGGCACCGCAGACCCTCGCGCAGAAGCCCGTCACCGTCGGCCTGATCTACGTCGGCCCGCGCGACGACTACGGCTGGAACCAGGCGCACGCCGTGGCGGCCAAGGCCTTGCGCGCCGTGCCCGGCGTGAAGGTGGTCGAGGAAGAGAACGTGCCCGAGACGGTGGCTGTGCGCAAGACGCTCGAGGCCATGGTCAAGTCCGATGGCGCGTCGCTCGTCTTCGGCACCTCCTTCGGCTACTTCGATCCGTTCATGATCGACATGGCCAAGCGCAACCCGAAGGTCGAGTTCCGCCACCCCACCTCGCTGTGGTCGGCCGACAAGCACCCGATGAACCTGGGCGGCTACTTCTGCTTCCTCGACCAGGCGCACTACGTCAACGGCGTCGCCGCGGGCCTCTCCACCAAGTCGAACAAGATCGGCTACGTGGCCGCGAAGCCGATCCCCATCGTGCTGCGCAACATCAACGCCTTCACGACCGGCGTGCGCAAGGTCAACCCCAATGCGACGGTGCAGCTCGTGATGACCGGCGACTGGTCGATGCCCGTGCGCGAAGCCGAGGCCACCAACTCGCTGGTGGGCAGCGGCTGCGACGTGATCGCCTGCCACGTCGACAGCCCGAAGATCATTGTCGAGGCCGCCGAGAAGCTGGGCGCGAAGACGCTCGGCCACAACGCCTCGCAGGCCAACCTCGCGCCCAAGGGCTTCATCACCGGCGCCGAGAACAAGTGGGAGACGGTCTACAAGGCCTTCGCCGCCTCCATCGCCAAGGGCGAGAAGCTGCCCAACACCTTCTTCGGCGGCTACGACAAGGACATGGTCACGAGCACGCCCTTCGGCGCCGGCGCGACCGAGAAGGCACGCAATGCGGCCACCGCCGCCATCGCCGAGATGAAGGCCGGCAAGCCGGTCTTCGCCGGGCCGATCAAGAGCAACACCGGCAAGCTCGTGATCGACAAGCCCTACGGGCTCTACGACCCCTTCCTCGACCGCATGGACTTCCTGGTCGAAGGCGTCGTGGGCTCGCTCACCTGACGGCTCGGGGACGACGTGGCGACGACCCTCATCCGCGGCGGGCGCCTGCTCGATGCCGCGTCGCGCAGCGCGCCGCCGGTGGACCTGCTGGTCACCGACGGTGTGATCACCGCCCTCGGTGCCCCCGGCCTGGCGGCTCCGGCCGACGCCGAGGTGTTCGATGCGACGGGCACGCTGATGCACGCCGGCCTCGTCAACGGCCACACGCACGGCAGCACCAACCTCAGCAAGGCCACGCACGACCGCTGGACGCTGGAGCTGCTGCTCAGCGGCTCGGGCGAGTGGGCCGCCAACCAGACGCGCAGCCACAAGTACCTCAACACCTACATCGGTGCGGTCGAGATGCTGCAGAAGGGCTGCACCACCGCCTACGACCTCACCTTCGGCTTCCCGCTCGCGACCGTCGACGAGCTCTATGCCATCGGCCAAGCCTATGTCGACGCCGGCATGCGCGCGGTGGTGGCGCCGATGCTGCAGGACGTGTCGTTCTACAAGGCCATCCCCGGCCTCTACGACGCACTGCCCGCGTCGCACAAGGCGCAGGTCGATGCGAGCGGCGGCGACACCGGCTTCATCCTGCGCAGCATGGAAGAGGCGCTCAAGCACTGGCCGCACGACCCGGCACAGGTGAAGCTGGGCATCGCGCCGACGATTCCCCTGCACTGCTCCGACGAGCTCACGCTCGGCTGCGTGAAGCTGGCTGCCGAGTACGGCGCGCAGACACAGTCGCACGTCGCCGAGTCGAAGGTGCAGGCGGTGGCGGCGCTCAAGCGCTGGGGCAAGTCGCTCACCGCGCACTTCGACGACCTGGGCATGCTGGGCCCGAACTTCACGGTCGCGCACGGCGTGTGGCTCGATGACGACGACATGCGCCGCCTGGCCGCCAAAGGCGCATCCGTCTCGCACAACGCCGGCAGCAACATGCGCCTGGGCGCCGGCATCGCCGACTCGCGCCGCATGCTCGAACTCGGCGTCAACCTCGCGCTCGGCACCGACGGCGCCATGTGCGCCGACAACCAGAACATGTACGAGGCGATGCGCTACGCCTCGATGGTCTCGAACGTGCGCACGCCCGACTACGAGCAGTGGCTGAGCGCGCCCGAGGTCTTCACCGCGGCCACGCAAGGCGGCGCACGCGCCACCGGGTTCGACAAGGCCGGCCGCATCGCCGCAGGCTGCGTGGCCGACATCGTGTTCCTCGACCTGCAGTCGATCAACTGGATCCCGATGAACGACCCGGTGAACCAGGTCGTGCTGACCGAAGACGCCACCGGCGTGCGCGACGTGATGGTCGGCGGCAAGCTCGTGGTGCGGGCCGGCCGGCACGTCGGCAGCGACATGGCCAGGCTGGCCCAGGACGCGCAGGCGGCGCGCGACGAAGTGGCCACCGCCAACACCGACGGCAAGCACCTCGCGCAGGCCATCGAGCGCGCTGTGGGCAGCTTCTGCATCGGCCTGTGCCGCGAGCCATTCCACCTGCACCGCTATGGAGGCCCCTTGGGCCTGTGACCGACCTCGTGCCTTGGCACGGTTGATGCGTTTTCAAACCCGCATGCCTTTGCATGCACCACTGCAAGGACCGCCCATGTCGAAGCCCACTGCACCGAAAACCCCGGACGCGATCGTGATGCCTCCCGCCACCGACTTCAGCCGCCGTGGCGTCCTGAAGGCCGGCCTGGCCGCCAGCACACTCGGCGCCGCCTCTCTCTGGAACAGCGCCGAGGCCAACGACCCGAAGGTGCTCAACTACCTCTCGTGGCCGGGCAATGCCGACCCGTCCATCGTCGGCGAGTTCGAGAAGCAGTACGGCGTGAAGATCCGCATCAAGGAATACGTGGGCGGCGACCAGATGATGGCGGTGGTCAACCAGTCGCCCCCCGGCACCTTCGACGTGGTGCTGGCCGATGCCGAGTACATGCACCTGCTGAAGGCAGCCGACTTCATCGAGCCGCTGGACCCGGCGGACTACCCGCTGAAGGACCTCTTCCCGGAGTTCCAGAAGTTCCCGCTGCACTGGTTCGACGGCAAGCTCTACGGCGTGATGCTCGACTTCGGCTACCTCGGCATCTCGTACAACACCAAGGCCTTCACGCCGAAGGAAGTCTCGTCGTACTCGGTGCTGTGGAGCGAGAAGGCCAAGGGCAAGGTCGGCTTCTTCGACTGGTACCTGCCCTCCATGGGCTGCATCAGCCTCTCCAACGGCAACCGCCCGCCGTACGACCTCGACAAGGCCAAGTTCGAGGCGCTGAAGAAGAAGATGTTCTCGCTCAAGCCGCAAGCCTCGGGCTTCTACACCATCGCCGACATCTTCTCGTCGATGACCAACGGCCGCGCGCAGCTCATCCCGGGCATCGGCGAGTGGATCACCCTCGGCCTGCGCACGAGCGGCGTGCCGGTCGACACTATCATCCCGGAAGAAGGCGGCCTGCAGTACACCGAGTCGCTCTCCATCGTGAAGGGCACGAGCAAGCGCGACCTCGCGCGCAAGTTCATCCAGTACTCGCTCACGCCGCGTGCGCAGGTGGCCATGGCGACGAAGGTCGACAACAAGAAGAGCATCCCCTCGATGCCGGCCTGGAAGCTGCTCAACGACACCAAGCCGCAAGAAGCCAAGCTGCTGCGCATGGAGCTCAAGGGCCCCAACGTGATGGACGAGTACAAGGCCAAGAAGATCCAGCTGCGCCAGCTGCCCAAGCAGCAGTCGATCGAAGAATGGAACGACCTGTGGAGCCAGTTCAAGGCCCTGTGATGGCACACACCGGTGATTCCCGCTTCCGCGGGAATGGCGCATGAGCGCCGTGATGACCCAACCCGTGGCCGAGCCGGCGCCGCATCGCGCGCGCACCGCCGGCTCGCGCCGCGTGCTGCCCGCGGTGCTGGGCGTGCCCGTCTTCCTGTGGCAGGCGGTGTTCTTCGCGGCGCCGCTGGTCTTCCTGATCGTCATCACCTTCTGGCAGGTGAAGTCGTTCCGGCTGGAGCCGGCCTTCGTGCTCGACAACTGGGAGCGGGTGCTGCTGTCGAGCCCCTTCCAGCGCGCGCTGGTGCACACGCTGACGCTCTCGGCCGTGACCACCGTGCTCGCGCTCGTGATCGCCTTCCCGGCGGCCTACACCATCGCCTTCCGCCTGCCCACGCGGCTGCGCGACCTGGCGGTGGCCGCGCTGATCGTGCCCATCTTCTCGAGCTACATGCTGCGCATCTACGCGTGGCAGATCGTGCTCAGCCCCGAGGGGCTCATCAACAACCTGCTCGGGCGCATCGGCATCGAGGCGCTGCCGATGCTGGGCGGCGCGTTCTCGCTGCAGATCGGCCTGCTGACGCTCACGCTGCCGATCGCCGTGCTGATCCTCGTCTTCGCGCTCTCGGGCGTCGACCGCACGCTGATCGAGGCGGCCGAAAACCTCGGCTGCCGCCGCAGCCGCGTCATCGCGCACGTGCTGCTGCCGGCCATCCGCCCTGCCCTGCTGCTGGCCGCCACCACCACCTTCCTGCTGGCCTTCGGCGACTACATCAGCCCGCTCTTCATGACGGGCAGCAAGCCGCCCACGCTGTCGATCCTGGTGGTGGACACGGTGAAGTCGGGCTCGCAGTGGCCGCGTGCGTCGGTGGTGGGCGTGGCGATGCTGCTGGTGCTGTCCGCAGTGTTCGGGCTCGGCCGCTGGCTGGGCTCGCGTGGAACGGGAAGGGGCCACGGATGAACCTGACCAGGCTCTCACGCACGCTGCAGTACGCCTTCGTCGCCGCGCTCTTTGGCTTCATCGCGGCGCCGATGCTCGTCATCGTCATCTTCTCCTTCGACGCCAACCGCTTTCCGGCCATTCCCTGGGGCGGCTTCAGCCTCGAATGGCACCGCGCCATCCTGCAAGACGAGATGGTGCGCGACGCCTTCCTCAACAGCCTGTGGGTCGGCCTCGGCACTGCAGTGCTGTCGACCCTCCTCGGCTTCGCCGCGGCCTACATCGACCACCGCTACCGCTTCCGCGGCAAGACCGGCTTCGCCCTGCTGGTGGCCCTGCCGCCGGCCGTGCCGGCCACCATCCTCGGCATGGCGATGCTGGCCTTCCTGTCGCGCATCGGGCTCTTCGGCCGCATCGAGTCGATCACCGCCTGCCACGTGGCGCTGGCCACCTCGTTCTCGATGGCCATCATCGGCCTGCGGCTCGGCGAGATGGGCAAAGACCTGGAGCAGGCCGCGTGGAACCTTGGCGCCTCGCCGGCCACCGCCCTGCTGCGCGTGGTGGTGCCCTTCTGCAAGCCGGCGCTCATCGCCTCCTTCTTCCTGTCGGCGGCGGTGTCGTTCGACGAGTTCCTGATCGCCTGGTTCGTGGGCGGCGTGCACGAGACGCTGCCGGTGCGCATCCTCAACCTGCTGCAAGGCCAGGTGAACCCCAAGATCAACGCCATCGGCACGGTGGTACTCGTCATCAGCATCACGCTGGTGCTGCTGGCGCAGCGCTTCGTGGGTGTGAAGGTGGCGAAGCAACAGGAAGCCGCATGACCTCTGCCTTTGTGTCCCTCCAGGCCATCGAGAAGAAGTTCCCCGGCCACCACGCGGTGCGTGGCATCGACCTCGACATCGCCGCCGGCGAGTTCATCGCCATCATGGGCCCGTCGGGCTGCGGCAAGTCGACCACGCTGCGCATGATCGCGGGGCTCGACGAGCCGAGCGCCGGCGAGATCTTCATCGGCGGCAAGAGCATGCGCGGCATCCCCGCGTTCCAGCGCGACACGCCGATGGTGTGGCAGAGCCTCGCGCTCTTCCCCTTC